>JALWYS010000189.1 GCA_027003115.1 Deltaproteobacteria bacterium
CCTCCATTTCAATACTTGAGGCCTTTACCTCTGCGGTAATAGACAAGTTCAATCTGGACAGGGGATTCGTTGTATCGGCTGTCTGCGCAGTTGGCTTTCTTGGCTCAATGATTTTTACTACCAACGCGGGCCTTTACTGGCTGGACATCGTTGACCACTTCATCACCCACTATGGCCTTGTAGTGGTGGGAATAGCAGAATGCATCATTGGCACATGGATCTTCGACATTGAAAGACTTAGAAGGCACATAAACAAGACCAGTTCTATAAAAATGCCAAGGATATTGGACAACATAATACGCTTTTTTGTCCCTGCCATACTGATTATTATAGTAATAGGAGACATAGTAGCGGAATTCAAAGCACCCTATGGAAACTACCCGTGGTTCTCACTTGCCATGATAGGCATAAACTGGATGCTTTTCTCTGTAATAGTGGCTGCGGTCTTTACGAAGTTCCCCTGGCACTACGAATACATGCTCTACACCCCTGAGGAAGACGAAGAAAAAGAATGAAGCACGTCCCCCTGGCAGAGAGACTAAGGCCAAGGACCCTAGAGGAGTTCGTTGGACAGGACCACCTACTTGGCCCGAACAAGATACTTCATACGCTGCTATCTAGGGGCACCCTTCCCTCCCTGATACTTTGGGGACCTCCTGGCTGTGGTAAGACCACCCTGGCAAGGCTCCTTGCAAGCATGGTGGATGCAAACTTTGTTAGTTTCTCTGCCGTCCTTTCTGGCATACCAGAGCTCAGGGCAATCATCCAGGAGGCAAAAGAGGCCAAGAAGATGGGGGGCCCTCGGACTGTGCTCTTTGTTGACGAGATTCACCGCTTCAACAAGGCCCAGCAGGATGCCTTTCTTCCCCATGTTGAGTCAGGGCTTATCACCCTGATTGGAGCCACAACCGAAAATCCGTCCTTTGAGATCATCTCTCCACTCCTTTCCCGCTGCCAGGTACTCACACTGAATGCCCTTGATAAAAAGGCCCTTTTGGGCCTAATTGACCGTGCCCTTACTGACAAGGACCGGGGGCTTGGAGCACTTGGGCTTTCCATTGAAAAAGAGGCTGCAGAGCTTCTTGCCGAAAAGGCCGACGGAGATGCAAGAAGTCTCCTGAACTTTCTGGAACTAAGCGCAGAGCTTGCCGTATCCCAGGTGCCTGATGGCAAGGGAGGGCGCATCACCATTGAGACCGTTGAAGAGGCAATTCAGCAAAGGCTCCTTCGCTATGACAAGAAGGGAGAAGAGCACTTCAACATAATCTCCGCCTTTCATAAGTCCCTTAGGGGAAGTGACCCTGATGCGGCCCTTTACTGGCTTGCGAGGATGCTTGCTGCAGGGGAAGACCCCCACTATGTTGCAAGAAGGATGGTTCGCTTTGCAAGCGAGGACGTGGGAAACGCAGACCCCCAGGCACTCACGGTTGCACTTAACGCCCTTAACGCCTTTGACTTTCTTGGAAAACCCGAAGGCGAGCTGGCCCTTGCCCAGGCTGCCCTTTATCTTGCAACTGCGCCCAAGAGCAACGCCGTTTATACAGCCTTTGGGGAGGCCATGGCAGACGTGCGAAAATTTGGCACCCTTCCCGTGCCCCTTCACATAAGAAATGCCCCCACTAAGCTCATGAAGGAACTTGGTTATGGAAAGGGTTACAAGTACGCCCACAACTACAAAGACGCAATTGCCGACCAGGAGCACATGCCCTCAGAGCTAAGAAACCGTATATATTACAAGCCTACCACCAGAGGTTACGAAAAGATAATCAAAGACAGGCTTGATAAGTGGCGGAAGATACTTGCAAAGAGAAAATCACTAAAGGGTGGTTGATTAGCTATCAGCTAAGAAGATAACGTGCCAGGCAGCATGTCTCGTATGTTGTCCGCAACTCGTCTGTTCTTTATGAGTTCAGTCACTAAATAGTTGTGGTATAATCTTCTTGGTGAAAATATTACGTTTTGGGGAAAATATGATGAAGTCGCACAAACTTATAATCGACATCACAGTACTGTTTGTCTTCATCCTACTGTTTTTGCCTTCAACGGCGCTGGCGGTCCAGGTTCATGGACCACCAGAGGGTTTTATTGTTCACCTTATGGGCCACGTGTTTTTTACGGCCTCTCTTGGCTTTCTCATATATATACTTCACAAGTATCCTCTGGACAGGAGCCCAGCTTGGACATATTTCAAGATTTCCATCTTCTTCTGGCTTGTATGGAACCTCGACACTTTTTTCGTGCATATTCTCTCTGCAAGACTGCCGAGGGATGCAATAATCACAGGCCCACACCTTGTTTACAGCAGGCTCAAAGGTCCCTTTGATCTCGAAAGGAGCATGTATTATTTGGGCCAGTTCGATCATTTTCTTTGCGTTCCTGCCATGTATTGTCTTGCCATGAGTCTAAAAAATTTTTGTCAAAGAGCAGAACGCGCAATTAACGAGGAAGACCCCAAAAAGAACATACCATGATCGAGTACTTACCCCTTTTTCCCGTTTATGTAGTTGACTTTATAGGCGCCCTTCTGGTGGTAGTCTTTGCTCTCATTGCGTTCTTTTATGCCAGACGCCTGACCATTCTTCAGCCAAAGAGCGTCCTTTGGACATACATGTTCTGGTTCAGTATGGCCCTGGTTGCTCTTGCGGTTTCAAGGGGGGTCGGCCACACCGTCAGATTCGTACTTCTGTATATTGGTTTGCCTGGTCTCTGGAAAAGTATCGCTCCATTTTCAGGAGGGCTCAACACCATCACCTTTACTTCCGTGGCTGTCCTTACTTTCTACTATTCGAACGTCCGTGATGTTATAGAGAGGGTCAAGAACGATGCTATTGCCCTTTACGAAGCTAATTTAAGACTACAAAAGGCACAGGAGGCCCTGAGACGACTTAACCTGAACCTTGAAAAAATGGTGGAGGAAAGAACCAAAGAATTGCGCCAATCAGAGAAAAAGTTCAGGGGTTTGTTTGAAGGATCCAAGGACCTCATTTTTTTCTGCAACGAACAGCACATAATAGAAGATATCAACCCCAGCGGTGTCGAGCTCCTGGGTTTCAAGTCCCGGACAGATGTCATTGGCAAGCCGTTCAAGGAATTCTTCAGGGACGAACGACAGTGGAAAATGTTTAAGGAAGAAGTCTCTAAAAAAGGACATATAAAAGACGTGGAAGCACAACTTGTAAGGCCGGATGGTTCAAGAATAGACGTCATCTTGACCATATCTGTCATGAAAGACGAAAATGGCTACATTAAAGGGTGTGAGGGCATAGGGAAGGACATCACCAAGATGAAACAGGTGACAGAAAGCCTGATACAATCAGAAAAAATGGCATCTGTGGGACAGCTGGCCGCAGGGGTAGCCCATGAAATCAATACCCCCCTGGGCATAATTCTTGGCTATGCACAGCTTCTCGAGGAGGATTTTGAGGACAACCCCGACGCCCTGGAATCACTGAAGATAATAGAAAAACAGACAAAAATATGTAAAAGAATAGTTGGAGACCTTCTCAAGTTTTCCCGTTCAAGCTCGGACTCCGAGGTTGCTGATGTGGATATAAACGAATGCATAAATGAGGTGTTGGCTATAACAGAGCATTCTCTCAACATAGACCGGATATATCTCATCAAGAACCTTTCCCAGGATATTCCTCCCATAAAAGGGAAAAAGGAAAAACTAAGGCAGGTCATAATAAATCTTCTCAACAATGCACATCACGCCATTGGACACGAGGGTATAATCGGTATCTGGACTGAATATGACAGCAAGACAAAAGAGATAAGGGTAATAATCGGGGACACGGGAGAGGGTATCCCTCCTGAGATACAGAACAAGATATTCGACCCCTTTTTCACCACCAAGAGCGTTGGAAAGGGTACGGGCCTTGGCCTTTCCGTCTCTTTCGGCATAATAAAGGACCATGGCGGCTACATTGAGGCCCAGTCCCCTCCAAAAGAGAAACGTTTTAGGGATGCTGGCATGGAAACCGTGATGATCATTCACCTGCCAGTTAACAAAAGTGACAATCAAAATGGCTGAGGGTAAGCCTAAAGGCCAGTTCGGAGACACCCATCCCAAGAGGAGATCCAGGTGGGGGAAGAGGGCAAGGTACGTTTGCCACTGTTGCAAAAAGGAGATGCCCTTTTGCTGGAACTGCCCGTGCGGATTCCAGATCTGTGATTCATGCCTGAAGGAAAACATGTGGGGGCTTAGTAACGGCGCAACCTGGGTCTGCCCTGACTGCGGAAGGGTCAGAAGCTTCTGATGGACGCTACCAGACAAAGAAGGGTGCCGTGCCACACCCTTGTCCTTGGAGGTGCACGAAGTGGAAAAAGCGCCTATGCCCTGAAACTTGCACAAAGAGAAATAAAGAGTAAGGGAGATGAGCCGCGGGCCCTTTTTATTGCAACAGCCACTGCAATGGACGAAGAGATGCAGGAAAGGGTGGATGCCCACAGGAGGGAACGCGGCCACATGTGGCACAGTGTTGAGGAAGGAATAAGCCTTGGCCAATGTCTTTCAAGGTACGTCCACCGTTTCGATGTCGCTGTTATAGACTGTTTGACCATGTGGGCATCAAACATGCTTTTTAGCTGTCCGGAAAAAATCGAAGAGCTGGTGGAAGATCTTGAAAATGCCTTAATAAACTGCAAGTGCCCGGTTTTTCTCGTTTCAGGAGAGGTGGGCCTTGGAATAGTGCCTGAAAACAAGGTGGCAAGGAGGTTCAGAGACACCCTTGGTCTCATAAATCAAAGATTTGCACGCCTGGCAACCAGGGTTATATTTATGGCCGCTGGAATCCCAATGGTCATAAAAGGCCAGGACTCCTGAATATTTCGCAAACAACTTCAACCGAGGGTGAACAAATATGCAAGAAAGGCTCCTTAATGAACTCGTCTCTTCAATCCAGCCAGTTGACAAAAGTTTAGAGAAAACCGTTCTTTCCCGCCTTGACAATCTTACCAAACCAAAGGGAAGCCTAGGGAGACTTGAAGAGTTCGCCCTCAGATACTGCCTTATAACAGGTAATCCTTGTCCCGAGAATCTCGAAAAGGCCGTGCTTGTATTTGCAGGCGATCACGGAGTAACAGAGGAAGGAGTCAGTGCATTTCCCAAGGACGTCACCTACCAGATGGTAAAAAACTTCCTGGCTGGGGGCGCGGGCATAAACGTGCTTGCCCGGCACGTTGGAGCAGACGTCAAGGTCATAGACATTGGCGTAGATCACGACCTTTCAGGGATTGAAGGGCTTTTGCACAAAAAGGTGGCAAGGGGTACGAAAAACATGGCTAGAGGCCCTGCCATGACTAGGGAGAAGGCGGTTAGTGCCATACTTGCCGGAGCAGAGGTGGCAGAGGAGGTCATAGCCCAAGGGAAAAACATCCTTGCCACTGGCGAGATGGGCATAGGAAACACAACACCTGCAAGCGCCATCACCGCTGCCATTTGTGACATATCTCCCAGGGAGGTTACAGGGCGTGGCACCGGAATTGACCAAGCCGCCTTTGAAAAAAAGGTTCATCTTATTGAAAGGGCACTTGAGGTAAATCGCCCAAGAAGGGACGACCCTCTTGACTGCCTATCCAAGGTGGGAGGCCTTGAAATAGCCGGGATATGCGGAATGATATTAAAGGCGTGCCAGAAAAAGGTGCCTGTGGTAGTAGACGGCTTTATTTCCGGAGCAGGCGCCGTTGTGGCACGTGCCCTCTCTCCCCTTGTTTCAGACTATATCTTTTGCGGCCACTCTTCGGTTGAAAAGGGACACAAGGTGCAAATGGAATACCTTGGACATAAGCCCATCCTTGACCTCAACATGAGGCTTGGCGAGGGCACAGGAGCTGTTTTGGCCATGGGCCTCATAGAGGCTGGGGTCAAGATATACAAGGAGATGGCCACATTCGACCAGGCAGCGGTAAGCCCTGGGAATGAGGCCATATAGCCACAACACCTGCTCCGGGTAAAAGTTTTCAGACAACAAGCGCCCTTAGCGAGCATCCTTAATTCAAGACCCTGTAGCCCCTTTGCCTCATGCATCTGGCATAGGCCTTTTTGTACTTTCTTTCTGCATTTATGGCAGAGTAGGTTCCTGCACCTATTCCACCAGCGGCCGCCCCTATTGCAGCACCCTTTCCTGCATGGCCAAGTACGGCCCCAATTGCTGCCCCTGCAGCAGCGCCTACTGCGCCACCAATAAGGCCGCCCTTTACAGTCTGTTCAGGGGTATATCCTGCAACCTGCTGGGCGTACATCCTGCATTCAGCAAGATCCCTAGTGGAATTGGAATACCTTGGCTGAGGTGGATAATATACAGCGTGCCTTGGCTGCGGAACCCTGGCCACTCTTGTATGGGTTCTTGCCGGATTTTTTCGAACAAGCCTTTTGCGCGTATGCCTTGCGGTTTTCTTTTTACTTTTCTCCATGGAGGTGGATACTGCTTTGTTCGTTTCCCCTAAGACTTCCCTTTTTTGCTGATTTGAGACCAGATAACCGGTTATGGCTAGAACACAAAGCATAAAGAAGGCCAGTATCCATGCGATGTTATTGTCTTTTTTTGCCATCTCCTCCTCCTTTTCCATCAAAAAAGGGAGGGGAAAGCCCCCTGCCCTTCTACATACTTGAGTTTTTAATTACCCATGCACGGGCATGAGCATCCACGCCCCTTACCCTTAAAACCCTTCATAGGTTGACCTTTACTATCCACAGGTCCCCTTTCCCAGTCACTTTCAATTATCTGGTTTATCTCGTCCTGGGTAAGGTACTTGGCCATGTAGGTTGAACCCAATGATTTCAGGTACGAAGTAAATGCCCGCATATGATTCCTTGACCCCTTTACCAGGTTCTGAAAGACCATGAGAACATCCTGATTGTCACATTTTTCAATGAGCTCGTTAAGGTCTTTGATATCAAGATCTTCTATGGTAGCACCAACCTGAAGGGCCTGCTCAAGGCTCTGACTTCCCTCACTGGTCAAGGTGTCGAATAGCTCCTGCATCTCAGGTGTGGCAAACTGGCCGGGTGCAAGGTCTTGGACAGGATTTTCAAGTCCATACTTTGAGATAAGGGAAATAACCACATCCATGTGCCTCTGCTCAGAATTTTTAATATTTGCAAAAATCGGAGCCTTCCACTGGTCATAGAGAAAGGAGTAAACATCCCTTGCAAGTTTTTCCTCTTCAACCATCTTTAAAAGCCCTTCCCGTTCCTCCTGGCTCAGGTCCTCTTTTGGAAGCTGACTGACTGTTGATGCCATGCCACCTGGCCCCATCCCACGGCCGATAAAGCCGCGCGGTGTTCCTTTTCCTGCATTGGCTACTGCTATTGGCATAATCAATAAAACCGCCAACACCATTATGAATGGTGCCATAATCGCCTTGTTCTTAAACTGATTCATTTTTAAATCCTCCTTTTGTTTTTTCTTTTTTAATTTTCTGTACTAATGGCTTTTGGCCCTTATAACTCAAGTTATGTGCCACAAGCCCTCCATTTAATAATCTCCTTTTATTCCAGCAAGTTACCTATACCATCAGGAGAAAATCTTTGCGTCTTTTTTCGACAAGGGGCGTTATCTATCGACATAAATGTCGAAAAAAAGGACGACTGAGCAGGTCTGATACAAATTTTTGGTTTATTTTCAGCATGTTATTTTTATGGTATCTTTTTTGAAATCTCATTGTGTAACCACAAACTGGACTTGATAAAGCAAAATGAAAAGCCTTGGAAAAAGATGTCTGCTCACTTTTTGGGTCACTGCCCTTTTTATGCTTTCTACGCCTCTACCAGGGGTTGATGCCGCAAGCCTCATTGAAGGGCGAATTACCAGCATTGACCATACCAAAGACAGCGTGACCATTTTTGATTTTATAAATGAGGAAGAAAAGGTAGTAATTGTCCCTGATTTAAAAGGAATAAAAGAAGGTTCCGTAATTAGGATGTGGCTTCATGAAGATGATAACGGGAGGCTTAAGGCCAAGAGTGTTGAAAAACGAAAGGGCCATGACGCCACTGGCATGAAAAAACGCCTTAGGAAGGCCCTTAACTCCATGCATGGAAGGGGCGGCCGGGGCCGCGGCCACAGATGCAGGTGCAGGTAGTAGGAGTTATTTAAATCATGGAGCTTCCAAGCCTTTGGAAGGCTAACGTTTGTGCCTTTTCTGCAATTTTTCTTGTGGCAGTATCTGTTGCATTATGGCAGACCCGCTACATCAACAAGATATTCCTTCAAGAGGCACAAGACCATGCAAGGCTTGCTGCAGAGATTGCAAAGATAAACGCAGACAATGCCGTTATGGCAAAAAGGACAAGCCAGCAGATAGTTGCCACCTTTTTAAAAAGCCAGGCCAGATTCATCCGCTATCTTCAAAACATTGAACCCTTTACGCCTGAAGAGGTATGGGCCTTTGCCAAGGAGTCTGGGCTGTCAGGTGTAAGCATTGTAGATGGAAACAACGGGACAATTACAGAAAGCAGGGAGGCCTGGATTTCAAAACCTGTCAAAGGGCTTTGTGATGAAAAAAGGGGGCTTATACTCCTTGCTGATGAAAAGCTTTTTGTCTTTATAAGCCCGTGGCAAAAGGACAGGCTTTGTATCGTAACCGGAATCGATGCCTCAAATATCCTTGAGATACAAAGAAAGATCGGCCTTAAAAACACACTCAGGCAGATTGAAAGGCTTTCAGGTGTAAAATACGCCAGGGTGTTTTCCAAGGAGGATGCCTGTCGCCAGAAAAACGAGTGGGGGTGCCCTGAAAACTGTGATCATAAAAAAAGCACCAGGCTCCTCAACACGGTGCAAGGGCCTGTTGTCCAGGTTGAATTTCCCATATCCAGGGACAAGATTCTCGTTCTTGGCATGGACGCAAGCGAACTTGAAAAGAAGCAGAGAAATATCTGGGCGCTACTCATGATTTTTTCCATGCTGCTTTTTGTATCTGGAGGGGCAGTAACCTGGCTCCTTTACAAACACCAGAAAAATTACGTGCAAAGGCTTAACGAGTATGAAAAAAGGCTCTTAATGGAAAAACACGAGGCAAGCCTAGGACGCTCGGCTGCAACCATTGCCCACGAAATCAGGAATCCACTTAACGCAGTTTCCATGGGCGTCCAAAGACTGCTTCTTGAAAGAAAAAGCCTTTCAGAATCGAACAGGGAAATGCTTGTTCTCATGAAAAGGGAGCTTGAGCGGACAGAGGCCATTGTCTCTGGCCTTTTGGAATATGCAAGACCCTCGCGCATGGAAAAAAGAGAGGTTTCTCTCAGGCAGATCATTAGGGAAGCCCTGGTTTCCGCTCAGGAAAGAAAAAACGCAGGAAATATTGCCATCAAAATGAAGGCCAAGGATGAAGGACGAATCCTTGGGGATGCCAAGCTACTTCGCCAGCTCTTTGAAAACCTCTTTGTAAACTGTTTTGAGGCCCAACCTAGTGGTGGCGAGGTAGGCATTGAACTTGAAAGGCAGGGGGACGGGGTAAAAATCCTTGTCTCAAACAAGGGGAAACTCCCCAGTGAAGATGAGCTCAAAAAGCTCTTTGAACCCTACTTTACCACCAAGACGAAGGGCACGGGCCTTGGGCTTGCCATTTGCCAAAAGATTGTAAAGGCCCATGGAGGGAATATATGGGCGCAGGTCCAAGATGATAACTTCATTATCAAGATAACACTTCCAACAGGTAAGGGAAAATGAGCAAGATACTTTTGATAGATGATGAGCCTGTGCAGCGCAAGATACTGAGGGAGTTTCTCGAGGAAAACGGCTTTGAGGTGGTGGAGGCAGAAGACGGACAAAAAGGAATCGCCCTTTTTCAAAGGGAATTTGTGCCCCTGGTGCTTCTTGACCACAGGATGCCAGACATGAACGGGGATAAGGTGCTTGAGGAGTTAAAAAAGATAAACCCGCTTTCAAAGGTCATCATGATTACCGCTTATGGGGCAGTGGATACGGCAGTTAAGGTCATGAAGCTTGGTGCCGTTGACTTCCTGGAAAAACCCATTGACCTCGAGGAGCTTTTAAAAAAGGTGGAAACACACCTTGAAGAGGTGGAAATCGAGGAAGACGTAAAGGAAATCACCCATGATCTTTCAGAAGTTCCTGTGGACTTTCCTCTTTTTGTGGGAAAAAGCAAAAAACTAAAGGAGGCGGTATCCCTGGCAAGAAGAGTGGCAACCACCTCCTGGCCTGTTCTCCTTTACGGTGAGACGGGAACCGGAAAGGAGCTCATGGCAAGGCTCATCCACGAGTTAAGCCAAAGAAAAGACAAGCCCTTTATAGCCGTTAACTGTGCGGCTATTCCCGAAAGCCTCTTTGAAAGTGAGCTCTTCGGCCACGTAAAAGGCGCCTTCACCGGAGCCCACAAGGACAAGAAGGGCATGTTCCAGATAGCCAATAAGGGGACAATCTTCCTGGATGAAATAGGCGAGATGCCCCTTAGGCTTCAGGCAAAACTCCTGAGGGTCCTCCAGGAGCATTTAATAACGCCAGTCGGGGGAACCACCCCCATCAAGGTGGATGTTCGTGTAATCTCTGCAACCAACAGGGACCTTACGGAAATGATCAGTCATGGAGATTTCAGGGAAGACCTCTATTACCGCCTGAACGTATTCGAAATTGAGCTGCCTCCCCTAAGAAAGAGGAAGGAGGACATACCAGAACTGGTAAATTTCTTCATAAAGAAGTATTCACCGAAACCCATGAAGGTGGCAGATGCGGCCATGGACCAGCTGGTGAAGTACAACTGGCCAGGTAACGTCCGGGAACTTGAACACCTGGTAAAAAGGCTTGTCACCCTTAGCCGCTCAACCATCATAAGGCCCTCTGACGTTCACCTTAAACCCCCGGTGGAGGAGATGGAGCTTCCACAAGGCCTTCAAGGGAAAATTGAGGCCCTTGAAAAACGCGAAATCGTTCGTGCCCTTGAAGAGGCCAGCTGGGTGCAAACAAGGGCGGCAGAAACCCTTGGCATAAGTGAGAGGGTCCTGAGGTACAAGATGAAGAAATACGGCATAAAAAGGCCATAGACCTATTTCATTCCTTTTAACCCAAATTATGCACTTCAATCGCCGAACAAAATGATTTCTTTTATAATTTCAGCAGATTGTCGTTAATACTGAAGTTTCCCGTTTTTTAGTGATTGATAGAGGATTGACTGCGAGCCGTTGTTTTACACAAAAAACTAATAATATCAATAAGTTAGACTTGATTTTTCGCCTTGTCTAACTAATTGAAAT
>JALWYS010000190.1 GCA_027003115.1 Deltaproteobacteria bacterium
CGGCCCTTTGCGGCCCCTTCAGGTTCGTTGAAGGCTGCTATTCCAGGTTCCTCCTAAAGGATGACGTTGCAGAGCCACCCCTTGAATTTGGCCTTTTTGGAAACACAAGTGTGCCTGAAAAGCCAGGTCTTGGCGTTGATGTTACAGAAAAAGCGCTGAAAAGGTGCTGCATTCCCATTTTTGAAACGGAAAACTGAAAGGTAAAACCTACTTGTTCGTCATAAAGCCTAAGGCCAAGGAAGGATTTTCTAAACTTTTCCCTGTTCCTTATTTAAATACTGTTCAATACCGTGGCTTAGGCCAACAGTAAAGTCTGCCTTTTCATAAATGGACCTTAATGCCTCTGGCAGCCTGGTGAGCCCTTCTTCCACCCTGGCTCTTATGTCCGCAAGGCCTTCCTTTTTAAGAAGACGGCCCTTTTCAACCACCTTTTCAAGAAGAGGCGTGCCACCGCAGTTGTCATGGGCTGTGCCAATCACGTCCCTTTGAAACCGGTCATCACGGTCAAAAAATCTAAAAACCTGCTTCTTAAAGGGAATGGTAGCCTTTCCTGTTGAAAACTTCATGCAAGCCCTTCCTGAATATTCAACCATCTTGTAAGCACAGTCGAGATAGGGGGCGTCTGCCGAGGTGTCAACCATTGTTCCTACTCCAAATCCGTCAATGGGCGCTCCCTGCTGCAAAAGCTCGTAAATGCCAAATTCATCCAGCCCGCCAGAGACAAAAATGGCGAGCTCGCTACAGCCGGCTTCGTCAAAGATTTGACGAACCTTTTTTGAAAGGACAAGTAAGTCCCCGCTGTCTATGCGTACCCCCTTGATTTTTATTCCCTTTTTCCTGTATTCGTGAAAAAGCCTCGTTGCAAGTTTTGCAGCCTTAAGCGTGTCAAAGGTATCTATGAGCAAAATGGTGTTTTCCCTGTGGATATCAATGAAGTTTCTGAATGCCTGTTCCTCGTTTTCGTGGGCAAGGACAAAGGAGTGTGCCATGGTACCGGTTACAGGAATTCCAAAGGCGCATCCTGCCTCAACGGTGGCAGTGGCGTTAAAGCCTGAAATGTAGCATGCCCTTGCAGCCATAAGGCCTGCCTCTGCCTCGTGGCTTCTTCTAAAGCCAAAGTCCATAAGTGGGAGCTTTCCAGCGGAAAGCCTCACCCGTGCGGCCTTACTGGCGATCAAGGTCTGAAAGTGAAGTATGTTTATGAGCCTTGTTTCAACGAGTTGGGCCACTGGCAGGGGCGCTTCAACCCTAAGTATGGGCTCGTTTTCAAAAAACAGGGTTCCCTCAGGCATGGCCCATACGTCTCCTTTAAAGGATAGATCCTTTAGAAAATCCAGAAGATTGCTGCTAAAGCCCAGATTCTTCAGATAAAGGAGCTCTTCCTCTGAAAAATCAAGGTCTAAAAGATAATCAAGGGCCTGGGAAAGACCTGCTGCAACGAGAAAATTCCTGTTTTCTGGAAGGCGTCTTACGAAAAACTCAAAGGCAGATGGGCCCACAAGGCCCTTGGCAAGATATACCTCTGCCATTGCAAGCTGGTAGTAATCAACAAGGAGAGAAGAAAAAGAAGAAGACACGGGCAGCCCTCACTCGATAGCGCTGCTTTCCACGTTTTTTGCACCAAAAGTTTCCATCTTCTTTAAGGCCTCCTGCCCGTCCTCCTTCGTAACCGCAGCCACAAGATCCGTTAGCACAAACACGTTGAGACCCTCCCTTATGGCATCAAGAACCGTTTCCAAAACGCAGTATTCTGTTGCAACACCAACCACAAAGACTCTCCTTACCCCCATCTTCCTCATTTTTTCCCCAAGCACGGTTTCATAAAATGCAGAATAGGCGTCCCTGTCCCTTTCCTGGGCCTTTGAGACAACCTCTGCCCCACCTGGAACAAGGAGTCCAGAGGCAAACTGCGCCCCCTTTGTCCCCTGTACGCAGTGGGAAGGCCAGGGGCCTCCCTGCTCCTTGAAGGAACAGTGATCTTTTGGGTGGTAATCCCTTGTAAAAAAGATGGGAAGACCCTTTTGGGAAAAAATCTCCACGACCCTGTTAAGGCTTGGTATCAGCCGCCTTGCCCCCTTTACCTCAAGGGTGCCTCCATCCATGAAATCTTCCTGCATATCAACCACTATTAAGGCGTCTGTGGCAGTAAGGTTCATTGCCTCTACCCCTTTGACTGCCCCTGTTGGTACATGATCTTGCCTGTATCCCTTGTGTCGTAACCACCAAGGGCCTCTACGCTCCTTTTAAATTCATCTGTCCTGATGCATTCAAGGAGCATTGAAACTGGAGGGCTTTCCAGAAACTGCCTGGGGATAAGAAGATCGTAGCGTTCCTCTACAACTGGGACAAAATCGAGCCCCAGGGCCCTGGCTGCCGACAATATCCCTAGGCCTGCATCTGCCTTTCCGCTAAGGACACTTACGGCCACGGCCATGTGGGTGTACTCCTCATTTTCGTAGCCCAGAATCTGGCTTGCCTTGAGACCATGGCGGGAAAGCTCAAAATCAAGGAGCACCCTGGTGCCTGAGCCAAGTTGACGGTTTACAAAGGTGACATCCTCCCTGGCAAGGTCTTCTATCCCCTTTATGGCCTTTGGGTTGCCCTTTTGAACCATTAGGCCCTGCTGCCTGTAAACAAGATTGACCAGGACGCACGGGTTTTTTACGTACCTTTTCACATAGCTCTTGTTGTAGCTTCCGTCTTCTGTGTCCAGAAGGTGCGTGCCTGCAACGTGGCACAGCCCTCGGGCTATTGCGGTGATCCCTCCGAGGCTTCCAACATGTGTCGAGGCCATTTCCACTGCCGGAGACATCTTTTTAAGAAAGTCCGCTATGATATCCAGGCAAAGGTCATGGCTGCCAATGCAAATGAGGGTCTTATCCAGGGCCTGCCAGGGCCTTATGAGATCAAGCTCAACCTCCTGGCCTTCCTCTATGCCCTCTGATTCAAGGGGAATCCTGAGTATGGCATTGGCCCTTGTTATGGTGGTGATGGAGCCGGCCCCCTTTTTTATGGGGCTTGCAACTATCCTTTCTCCCACCTTGCCTGCAATTACGCGCCTAAATTCCTCAATCCCTGCCCTTGAAGGAAGGGACTTTGAAAGCACAGCCCGTACTTGTGGCCTTTTTATGTTGTCCCTTCCCTGGAGCCTGCACAAAAGGGGCGAGACTATCTGCTCAAAGGCCATTATGGCAGAAACCGGGTAGCCTGGAATGCCGATAACAGGTTTGCCTGAAACAATGCCTATTATCGTGGGCTTTCCAGGCATAATGGTGATGCCGTGTACCAGGACCTCTCCAAGGCGTTCTATTACGGAAACGGTATAGTCGGCAGAGCCGGCAGAGGAGCCTGCATTTACAAGGAT
>JALWYS010000191.1:0-2846 GCA_027003115.1 Deltaproteobacteria bacterium
CCCCGCCTCCCTTGTGTACTCAGAGATTATTCTGGTAAGGGCCCTCTTGTCTATGGAAAGGTTCTTTTTTGTAAGGCCGTGGGCCTCCAGTTGTCTTGGAATGAGATAGCGCCTTGCTATCTCGATCTTGTCTTCAAGGGTGTAACCAGACAGTTCAAGGACCTCCATCCTGTCAAGGAGCGGAGGTGGGATGGTCTCGAGCATGTTGGCAGTGGCAATGAAGATCACCCTTGAAAGGTCAAATTCCACGCCAAGGTAGTGATCCGTGAACTTGGAATTCTGTTCAGGATCCAGCACTTCAAGGAGCGCGGATGCAGGGTCTCCTCGAAAGTCGGTTCCAACCTTGTCTATCTCATCAAGCATAATGACAGGGTTGTTCACACCCACCTTTCTAAGCCCCTGGATGATTCTTCCAGGCATGGCGCCGATGTAGGTCCTTCGGTGCCCACGGATTTCCGCCTCGTCTCGTACACCTCCGAGGGCTATTCTGTGAAATTTTCTGCCAATGGCCCTGGCAATGGATTTTCCAAGTGAGGTCTTGCCTGTGCCAGGGGGGCCAACAAAGCAGAGTATCGGACCCTTTGCATTAGGCTTGAGCTTTCTTACTGCCAGATACTCGATTATCCTCTTCTTTATCTTTTCAAGGTCGTAGTGATCCTGGTTGAGTATCCGTTCTGCCCGATCAAGATCCAGATTGTCCTCTGTGGATTCGTTCCAGGGAAGCTCAAGCACCCAGTCAAGGTATGTCCGCGCCACCGTGTATTCAGAAGAGGATGGATGCATGCGGGCAAGCCTTTCCAGCTCCCTTTCTGCCTCCTTCCTGGCCTCTTCGGGAAGTTCCTTTGCCTTGAGCTTTTCCCTGAGCTCTTCGATCTCATCAGGCTGTTCCTCTGATTCGCCAAGCTCCTTCTTTATGGCCTTAAGCTGCTCCCTCAGGAAGTATTCGCGCTGGCTCTTATCAACCTGATCCCTTACCTGGCTCTGGATCTTGTGGCCAAGCTCAAGTATCTCGATCTGCTCCGACAGTATCTTTAGGGCCTTCTCCAGCCTTTTCATTACGTCAAGTTCCTCTAAAATCTCCTGTTTCTGGGCTGGAGATACGTTCAGATGGCTGATGACAACGTCTGCCAGAACCCCTGGATCGTCAACGCTCATGACTATGGAGCGCAATTCTCCTGGAAGGTTGGGAGAAAGGTCAAGGATTTTGGAAAAGGCCTGCCTGATGTTGACTACCATGGCCTCAAGGGCCATGCTTGGCTTCACCTGATCCTGCACGGCCTCGACCTTTGCCTTTATGTACGGTGTTGTGGAGGTGATCTCCTTTATCCTGACCCTGGTGATACCCTGGACCACGAGGCGCGCATGGCCCTGCTCATTCTTGGCCATCCTCAGTATGAGCCCCATGGTACCAACCTTGTTGAGTTTTTTGGGAACGTCCTCCTCGGATTCAACAGGCTCTGCAACAGAAACCACGGCAATGGTCCTGTCCGAGGCCAGGGCATCGTCTATCATTCTTACCAGATTTGGAGGTTCAACCACCCAAGGAACCACCATGTGGGGGAAAAGCACCACGTCCTTGCTGGGTAGTATGGGAAGTTCCCTTATGGTGTTCTGATGTTCTTTTTGCAGTTTTTGGGTATCTTGTATTTTGATTTCCGTATTTTCGCTCATAGTCGCACCTGCTTCGCCAACCTTTTATTTGACCTTTATCTGCATTTTGTCATTTTCCCTTTTGTTAAAACGAACTAGAAGTAGGCCGTTTTCCATCTTTGCCTTTATCTGTTTGGCCTCAATGGGAAGGGGAATTCTGATCACCCTTTCAAAGGGGCCATATTCCACCTCCATCTGAAAAAATCTCTTTTTCTTGATCGTAAGAGGAGGCCTCCTGTTGCCAGACATCCTCAGAAACTGGCCCTCTAGCACAAGTTCCAGGCTTTCAGACTCTACACCTGCAAGGTCAGCAACCACATAAACACAAGAGGAATCTGCATAGATATCTATGGCAGGAATCCAGCCACTGCTGGAAGTAATGGCTCCGTAAGGAATGCGGAAAAGCTCATCCATGATCTCATCAAATTCCCTCCGAAGCTTATCTATTTCCTTGGAGATTCCGATCTTGATTACTGGCATGATTTCCTGTTCCTTTCTGAATTAAGAATTTTTTGTCCTCCCGAAAAGGCTGCAGACACCACCAGCCGGCTAAACGGGGAAAAGGGAAAGATTTTGTTTTGAATTAAAATAGTTACACAACTCCTTGGACGCAAGGAGAGGCAGATCAAAAAGTGTTTTTAGTGTCTTGACTTTTTTATGAATATGGTTTTAAAAGGCATATCCAAATCCTCCTTGCCCTGTAAGGCACAGGGCCAGAGACTTGACCGAAAGGGGGCAATTCATGAAATTGCGACACTACGAAGCCATGTTCCTTCTTCACCCTGATCTCAGCACCGAGAACAGGGAGAGCACTGTTGAAAAATTCTCCAACATCATCAAGAACGACGGGGGCCAGATTGTAAACATAGATCAGTGGCCTCTTAGAAAACTCGCCTACAAGGTCCAAAAACAGACCCAGGGTTACTATGTGGTCATGGACTTTGGCGCCCCTGGAAGCGCAATTGAGGAGCTTACCAGGAATTTCAGACTTGACGAAGGCGTAATGAAGTTCATGACAACAAAGCTCGACGACGAGTTCGACCCGGAAGAAGCCGCCAAAAAATACGCCCAGAAGCCTGCAGAGGAAGGTGCTGGCGAGGCCGAAAAGGAAACCCAAGAGGCTGGGTCAGAAGGGAAGGAGGAATAAATGCAACGTCCGCAGCAAAACAGATACAAACGCCGCAGAATATATGTAA
>JALWYS010000191.1:2856-36098 GCA_027003115.1 Deltaproteobacteria bacterium
TTCTTAAGGGGTTCATAACGGAAAGGGGCAAGATACTCCCAAGGCGCGTTACAGGAACATGTGCCAAGCACCAGAGGCGGCTTACAAACGCCATCAAAAAGGCACGGATCATGGCACTGTTACCCTTTACATCCGGACACGCCATTGAGTGAAGCCTGATGGCGTGAATTTTCATCCTTCAAGAGGCAAAGACCCGGTAACAGGTGCGCCAACCAAAGACATTCTGGCTGGCGTTGGCGCACTCGTTATACCGTCTCTTCTGCCTTCGCTAAATTCCATTCTACAGCTTTTTATGCCGGGGATAGCAGCTGCCTTTTTTAACCTCGGTTCTGTCAGACGCAGCCTGCTTCTATTATCTCTGGTTTACGTTGCGGCAAGCCTTTTATTCCTGGCAGCTGGTATGGCACCATCCTCACTCATACTTGCCCAGGCAGTTGTCATCTGTGGAGTCCTTCTCATCTCCGTATGGAAGAAAGTGGAGGCCCCCAAAACGGTTATAGTCATGACCATCGCCATACTGGCAATGTCCCTTGTGGTTATGGGCGTGGCTTCAGGCTGGAGGTTTCATCACGTGTACACCAAGATGGTTTCATCCATGACCTCTGAATATGACAAGGCCGTTGAGTTATATAAAAAGAATGCAGGTGCCCAGCTTCCCGTTCAACTTGATGAGATAATTCTCCAGGTCAAGCAGACCCTTGTTACCTACTTTCCCGGTATTGTGTGCAGCTTTTTTGTTTTTTTAGGCCTTTCAAATACCTTGGTCTTTATAAAGATGAACCAGGCACGGGGGAGGGCAGAGAATCTTGCGCCTGATTTTCACCAGTGGCGTATGCCGTGGGCGCTTGTTTGGCTGTTTATACTGTTTGGATTCATGGCCCTTTTGCCAACTGCCCCTTGGAATTTGGCAGGGAAGAACGGGGTGCTGGTGGTAAGCGTGTTTTATCTGATTCAGGGCTTTTCTATCATGCAATTTTTCTTTAAAGTAATGGAGACTCCTGCATATGTGCGTTACCTTGTTTACGCATTAATAGGTATTCAGTGGTACGGTTTGCTGTTGGTTGTCCTTACTGGACTTATGGACAACTGGTTCGATTTCAGAAGGCGTTTGGAGGCAAGGATGTCTCCCAAGGGAGACGACCAGGAGTAGTATTCAGCCACCACGCTTTGAGCAAGGAGAAATAAAGACTATTGTTTTGGAGGATAAAGGCATGGAAGTTATCTTGAATGAGAGCATTGAAAGCCTTGGTAAGGCAGGGGATATTGTCAACGTCTCTGACGGATATGCTAGAAACTATCTGATTCCCAAGGGAATTGCCATTGTTGCCAACAAGAAGAACCTTGTACAGATAGAAAAACAGCGTGCCGCCATCCTGGAAAGGGCTGCCAAGGTCCGCCAGGAGTTTGAGGCACTGGCAGAGCAGCTTTCAAAGCTCGACATAGAGATACCTGTCAAGGTTGGTGAGGAAGAAAAGCTATACGGCTCTGTCACTTCCATGGACATAGCAAAGGCCATTGAAGATAAGGGCTACCAGGTGGACAGGAAGAAGATAGTCCTTCCTGAGCCAATCAAGGCCCTTGGTGAGTATGAGATCCCGGTAAAGCTTAGCCCGGATGTCACTGCCACAGTGAAGGTGAGGGTTGTATCCTCCTAGAATGCATCTGCAGTGAAGACCTTTGAAGTAAAGAGGCTCAAGCGGGATCAGTATCGTATCCCGCCCCAGAATATCGAGGCGGAACAGTGCGTCCTTGGTGGCATACTTATTGAGGCAGGCGCACTCCTTAAGGTCATCGAAATAATAGAGCCGGATGACTTTTACAAGGAAAGCCACGCCATAATCTATTCTGCCATCATTGATCTTTTTGACAGGAATGAGCCTCAGGACCTTGTAACCGTACACAACGAGCTGAAGCGCCGCGGACAGCTGGAGGCCGTTGGTGGCGCTATATACCTTGCCGAGCTTACTGAGACGGTTCCAGTTGCCTCAAACATCGATTATTACGCAAGAATTGTACGGGATAAGGCCATACTAAGGAGGCTCATCAACAAAAGTTCAGATATAGTTTCCATGTGCTATGAGGAGGCAGAGGACGTTGACGACATCCTTGAGTATGCAGAAAGTGCCGTCTTTGAGCTTTCTCAGGCCAAGATAAAGCAGTCCTTTCACAGGCTAAAGGACGTCCTAAAGGACAGTATAAAAAAGGTTGAAGATCTGTATGCAAAACGCGAGCTTGTCACTGGTGTCCCTTCCGGTTTCGCTGAACTTGACAAGCTTACGGCAGGATTCCAGCCATCTGACCTCATTATAGTTGCAGGTAGACCTTCCATGGGGAAGACAGCGTTTGCGCTAAATATCGCCCAGCATGCCGCAGTTGCCAATAACATCCCCACAGCCATATTCTCCCTTGAAATGTCAAAGGAGCAACTCGCCCTCAGGATGCTTTGTTCAGAGGCAATGGTGGATGCCCACAAGGTGCGTACAGGTTTTCTTGGAAGAGAAGACTGGACGAGACTCATCAATGCTGCCGGAGATCTTTCCAGGGCGCCCCTTTTCATAGATGATACGCCAGCCTTGAGCGTTCTTGAAATGAGGGCCAAGGCGCGAAGGTTGAAAAGTGATCAGGGAATTGGACTGGTTATCGTTGACTATCTGCAACTCATGCAGGGAAGAAGCGGAAGCGAGCGCAGGGAACAGGAAATCTCGGAAATTTCAAGGTCGTTAAAGGCCATGGCCAAGGAACTCAATGTGCCTGTAATAGCCCTTTCCCAGTTGAACAGAAAGGTTGAAGACAGGCCAAACAAGCGTCCCCAGATGTCCGATCTTAGGGAGTCTGGTGCAATAGAACAGGATGCAGATATCATTGCCTTTATTTACAGGGACGAGGTATACAACAGGGACGAGAATAACCCTCGCCGCGGGAAGGCGGAGATAATAGTTGCCAAACAGAGAAACGGGCCAACTGGCACGGTTGTTTTGGCCTTTGTTGGAAAGTACTCAACCTTCGGAAACCTTGCAGACGAAGAGCAGGCCCCAGATTTTGCTTGAGGCCATAAGGACCGTTTCAAGGGCCTTTGACTTTCCCCTTAGTTCCAGCCAGGAAAGGAATCTTCTCACCTACTTTTCAACCCTGCATGACTGGAACAGATCCATAAATCTTACAGGAATCAGAGAGCCGGATATCCTTGTCTACAAGCACCTGGGGGACAGCCTTATTTTCGAAAGCTTTACCGATAAGGCAGCAGGTAGTCTTCTTGATATAGGCACAGGCCAAGGGGTACCAGGGCTTGTTCTGAAAATCATAAGGCCTGATATCTACGTGGTCTTGGCAGAGGCGGTGAAGAAGAAGTGCTCCTTTTTGCGTTATGTCTCCTCCCTTTTAAGGCTCACCGGGATCGAGGTGGAAGAAGGACGGCTTGAAAAGGGGGCACGGCCAAAGGGCACGCCCGATGAGGGCTTTGACATGGTTGTAAGTCAGGCAGCAGGCAGCCTTGAATGGCTGCTTAACCTTTCTGCTCCCCTTGTTTCTGAAAAAGGAAAGATTGCCTCCCTCAAGGGGCCTTCTGTTAAAAAGGAGATCAATGTTATCAAGGAGAAGGCAAGGAGGCTTGGGTTTGGGGTGGTGGCAAAAGAGATAGTCCTTCCGGTATTAAATCATGAAAGGATCATGGTCCTTTTTGAAAGGGCCCTATGAAACCTTAAATAGTCATATACTTGAGCTATTTTCATGGCTTTTGGTTTATTTTCAAAGCTGTTATCAGTTTTTGCACGCCTTTTCTATATGGGCAGAAAGTTCCTTTCCGATCTGCTCGATTTCCTTCTCATCTTCTCCTTCCACCATGATCCTGATCACAGGCTCTGTCCCAGAGGGCCTGATAAGTATCCTTCCCCTTGAGCCAAGCGTTTCTTCTAGTTTTTCTTGAAGCTCTTTAAGACCTTGAATCTCATCAATGGGCCGCCTTTCCGTAAGCGTCACGTTGTACAGGACCTGTGGGAAGGTCTCCATTACGGAGGCCAGTTCAGAAAGTGGACGCTTGGTGCGCTGCATGACGGCAAGAAGTTGAAGTGCCGCAAGAATACCGTCCCCGGTTGTGATGTGGTCCATAAAGATGAGATGTCCTGACTGCTCGCCTCCAAAGTTGTACCCCTTCTCCCTCATGGCCTCCACAACGTAGCGGTCTCCAACCTTCGTACGAACCAGCCTTCCTCCCATTTTTTTAAGTGCCTTTTCAAGGCCCATGTTGCTCATTACCGTGGCAACAACTGTATTGTAGTTGAGCTTTTTGTTCTCTATCATGTCCTTGGCACAAATGGCCATAATGTGGTCGCCGTCCACTACGTTCCCCTTCTCATCTACCACTATCACCCGGTCACCATCTCCATCCAGGGCGATGCCCATATCGGCACCGCTTGTACGCACAAGCTCCTGCATGAGATCGGGATAGAGTGCCCCGCAGTTTTCGTTTATGTTGATACCGTTTGGCTCAACCCCTATCTTTATTACCTCTGCCCCAAGTTCCTCGAATACGGCAGGAGCGACTTTGTAGGTTGCACCATTGGCACAATCAAGCACTATCTTGAGCCCATCCAGGGTCAGCTCCTTGGGAAAGGTGTGTTTTGCAAAAACGATGTACCTTCCCCGGGCATCGTCTATCCTGTATGCCTTGCCCACGTCCTTTCCAGTGGGCATCTCTTTTTCTAGGGTGGGAGACTCCATGAGCTCCTCTATCCTTGCCTCAACACGATCTGGAAGCTTAAAACCGTCGTGAGAAAAGAGCTTGATTCCATTGTCCTGAAATGGATTGTGAGACGCAGATATCACCACTCCAGCATCTGCCCTCATACTCTCTGTGAGAAAGGCAATGGCAGGGGTAGGCATGGGGCCAACCAGCAATACGTCCACACCCATGGAACAAATGCCTGCTGCCAGAGCGTTTTCAAGCATGTAACAGGAAAGTCTGGTGTCCTTTCCAATAAGTATTCTTGGGTTTCTGCTTCTTTCGTTCTTGAATATGTAGGCCACTGCCCTGCCAAGGTTCATGGCCATGTCAGTAGTCATGGGATAGACATTTGCCAGTCCTCTTACACCATCTGTACCAAAAAGATTCCTCATCTTATCTTCTCCCTGGATATTCTCACTTGGACCTTCTTGGGGATAATCTCAAGACATTCAAAGCCTGGTGGCCCCTGTGCCCTGGGCTCAACGGTATACCTGCCAGGTTGCAGGGACGTGGCGTTTACGCTTACACTGATATCCTCAATTCGGAGTTTCTTCAAGGCCGGGATCTCACCACAAAGTTTTACCGTCACCTCAGTGGGCCATACAGAGACTTTATATTGGCCCTGATAAATGCGCACAGGCACATGTTTTATCTGCCTTACTCCCTTCTTAGGACGTATGTAAACGGTAACCCTGAATTTGTAAGCCCCTTCCACGCTAATCCTGAGATTTCCAATGTCCGGACTTGAGATGGCCGTAAATGTCTTTCTTGCACCTGTCAGGTCAACTGGCAGGAGCTTCAGCTCCTTTATGGATGCCACCACCTTAGCCGGCCCGCTTATTTGTGTTGCAAGGGGCTGAACCATCACCCGTTCCACTTCGTATCCCTGGGCAGGCTTGTTTATCAGCACAGGCCTTACCGGAACCGTTTTCCTCAGAAGTGGTTGAAGTACTATTTCAATGATGCTTGGCTTAATCCTCAGGACCTTTACACCCCCGGGAAGGGAAAAGTCGTCTGCTGCCAGATGAATCAGCATCTTTCCGGGGGATGCGTCCTTTAGATCAATAACCTTGGTAAGATTCTGAGAAGCAATGTTTCTTATGATGGAGCGGGGCCCGAAAACCCGTATTTGTATGTCCGAGGGGAGGTCGTTGGAAATGACCAGGTTAGAGGGAAGGTTTATTATTTCAATGGGAATAGACAGGCCTATCTCCGCCTTTTCCTGACCGACCACAAAAGACCACAGGGTAATGGAAAAGGCCAGTGCAATGATCTTTAGATGCCAGTCCCTTATGAAGATGTCGCGCCAGTTCATCTACTTTAACCTCGAGCGCCAGCGGGAGGCCTCTTTTTCCTCGGTGGTTGAAAAGCTGTTGTGGAGAATGCGCCTCAAGATTCCTGGGCTTATGTCCCTTGTGATTCTGCCTGCTATTGCCACGGATATGGCCCCAGTCTCCTCTGATACTATTACGGTTACCGCATCGGTCTGCTCGGTAATACCAATTCCTGCCCTGTGTCTTGTGCCCAGTCTTCTACTTATGGCCGGATTTGATGTAAGGGGAAGAACGCATCCGGCTGCCGCAAGTCGCCCGCCCTGGATAATCACGGCCCCATCATGAAGGGGGGTGCACTTGGCAAATATGGTGTTAAGGAGCATACGGCTCACCTCGGCATCTATCCTTGTGCCGGTTTCAATGTACTCATTAAGGCCAATGGTTCGCTCAAGGACTATTAGTGCACCAGTCTTTGTTGAGGAAAGTTCGGAAGCGGCCTTTGCCACCTCTTCCAAGGCATGAAAGGTCTTGACCTTGTATCTGAGGAAGGGTGGCTGGCCAAACTGGGTGAGAACGCGCCTGATATCATCTTGAAAGACGATTACAACCAGCAAAAAGATGGAGCTTAGGGCAGTGCCAAGGAGCCAGTGGAGGGTATAGAGTTGGAGCTGCTTGGCCACAAAGTAGATGAGGATTATTACCCCAAGCCCTGCAGCCATCTGAACGGCCCTGGTGCCTCTAATGAGCACCATGATCCTGTAGATTATGAAGGCTACAAGAAAGATATCTATTATGTCCTGCCAGCGCAGAATTGGGAGGAACTGGTGCAGGGAATCCATCACTCAGATTCCCCTTTCCTTATTCTCAGCGCATGTGCAACCTTGATGGCATCGATACAGCATCCAGGTTCATGAACCCTAACAAGCCCTGCCCCGTTCAATACCGCTGCCACCACGGCCCCACAGGTGGCAACATCCCTGTGGCTCGGTGTCTTTATGCCTGTTATCTCACCAAGAAAGGCCTTTCTCGACGGGCCAACGAGAATGGGTCTTTGAAGGTCCAGAAATGCTTTTATGTTATTGATGATGTCCAGGTTGTCCAGAAAACGCTTTCCAAAGCCAATTCCAGGGTCAAGAATTATCTGATGCCTGCCTATGTCCCTGCTCAGGCAGAACTCTATTCTTTCTTCAAAAAAATCGTGTATTTCTTTGATTACGTCTTCATAGTAGGGGTTTAACTGCATGTCCCTGGGCGTGCCCTTCATGTGCATAAGTATCACTGGGACACCCCTTTGGGCAACAAGGTCAGCCATCCTTTCATCAAATCTTAGTGCACTGATGTCATTTATCATGTCTGCCCCTTTATCAAGGGCAGCCTTTGCAACCTCTGACTTTGTGGTATCAACCGAGATGGGGATATCAGAGAATGACCTTATGGCCCTTACTGCACTAGTCACCCTTTCTAACTCTTGTTCAAGGGGAACTGGCTCGGAAAAGGGGCGGGATGATTCGCCTCCCACGTCGATTATGTGGGCTCCATCCGAAATGAGTTTTTTGCACTGGGTTGTTATGGCCGCATTATTAAGAAAGCGGCCTCCGTCTGAAAAGGAGTCAGGGGTCACATTGAGGACCCCCATTACAATGGTCTGTTTTTGAGGATTTAGGTCAGCATGTCGGCATCTTATTGCATAATTGGTCATTTATCAGAAGGACCGTCGCTTTCCTCTTCTTTTTGTGATTCTGCATCCTCTTCTTTTTTTCGGCACTTGGAAAGGATTTCGTCAATATCCTTGGCGTCCAGGGTTTCGTTTTCAAGAAGACCCTCTGCAATTTGGTGCAGACATTCAATGTTTTCTGTCAGCAGCCGCTTTGTCTTGTCGTAGGTTTCCTTAACCAGCTTTTCAATGGCCTTGTCTATTTTCTGGGCTGTTGCCTCGCTGTATTCGCGAACATGACCGAAATCCCTGCCGAGGAATACTTCGTCGTTTTGTTTCTGAAAGGCAACCGGTCCTATGTCGTCACTCATGCCCCATTCACAAACCATCTTCCTGGCAAGGGAGGAGACACGTTCTATGTCGTTTCCGGCTCCGGTGGTATAGTCTTCAAATATGATTTCCTCGGCTACCCTGCCACCTAAGAGTATGGCCAGATTGTTCATCAGGTAGGAACGCGGGTAGGTGTGCCTTTCATCCTCAGGAAGCTGCTGGGTAAGGCCAAGGGCCCTGCCTCTGGGGATTATGGTCACCTTGTGGACAGGGTCTGTTCCAGGAAGGAGCTTTGCTATCAGGCAGTGACCAGCCTCATGGTAAGCAGTGATTCTCTTTTCCTTGTCAGACATTATCATGCTTTTTCTTTCCACGCCCATGAGGACCTTGTCCTTGGCCATCTCAAAGTCCACCATTTCCACCTTTTCCTTGTTGGCCCTTGCGGCAATGAGGGCGGCCTCGTTAACGAGGTTTTCAAGATCAGCCCCTGAAAAACCTGGTGTTCCCTTGGCAATTACGGATATGTCAACATCGTCAGCAAGGGGTGTCTTTGCCGCATGCACCTTGAGGATGGCCTCACGACCTCTCACGTCAGGCACAGGAACCACCACCTGCCTGTCGAAACGCCCTGGACGGAGAAGGGCAGGGTCCAAGACGTCGGGCCTGTTGGTGGCAGAAATGACAATAACGCCCTCGGATGTTTCAAAGCCATCCATCTCCACTAGAAGCTGGTTGAGGGTTTGTTCCCTTTCGTCATGTCCGCCTCCAAGGCCTGCGCCCCTATGACGGCCAACTGCGTCTATTTCGTCTATAAATATGATGCAGGGTGCGTGTTTCTTTGCCTGAAGAAAGAGATCACGCACACGGGATGCGCCAACACCTACGAACATCTCCACGAAGTCCGACCCGCTGATGCTGAAAAAGGGAACTCCTGCCTCCCCAGCAATGGCCTTTGCAAGCAAGGTCTTACCTGTTCCCGGAGGTCCAACAAGGAGCACGCCCTTTGGAATCCTTCCTCCTAGTTTTGTAAATTTCTTTGGGTCCTTGAGGAAGTCTATTACCTCGGTCAGTTCCTCTTTGGCCTCGTCAACGCCTGCAACGTCCTTGAATGTCACGTTGATGTTCTGACCGTTAAGCATCTTGGCCTTGCTTCGACCAAAGGACATGGCCCGACCGCCTCCGGTTTGCATCTGTCGCATGAAGAATATCCACACTCCAATGAGCAGGAGCATGGGAAACCACGATATGAGGAGGGTGAGGTACCAGGGGGTTTCCTCAATGGGCTTAACCTGGATGGTTACGCCCCTTTTCTTGAGTTCAGGTATAAGATCCTGATCCTGAAACGGGATAGCTGTCTTGAATTTTTGCTGGTTTTCAAAGACACCATCCACCTTTTCATTTTGTATAATTACCTTGGCGACCTCGCCCTTTTCCACGTAATTAAGGAAATCGCTGTAGGTTATCTCCTGTACGTTGGTCTGGGGCTTGTTGAAAAGATTGAACAAAAATACGACAACAAGGCCTATTACAAGCCAAAGGCTGAGATTTTTATAAAAGGTATTCAAATACGTTCCTCCAGTTTCAGTGTAATCAACCTGTTGGATTTATAGATTTTGGAAGTTGATCCAATTTTTTTCGAAAAAACAACTCTGACATCCATTTATTAAATTAACTGATGCCTCAATACAAATGCAACCAAAAAAGCAGCCTGTGGTGGTTGAGTGCTAAAAAAGCCCCTTTCACTTTTTTCTAAATTCAAAAATCGTCTTAAATATTCCAGTGGGCTCCCACGAGACCTTGAGGGCGCGTTCTCCTGTCACCCTGAACGGATGGGCAACCTCGATTCCGCAAATCCCTGCTATCTGGTCGTCTTTTACAAGGAGAGGGATGAAATCCCTGATTATCTTGGGTATGCGCTTTACAATAAGAAAATCCTTGAGCTTAACAGGCTCCTTGAAACCATATGGGAAAAATCTGTCCCCTGGTCTCCTAAAACGGACACCAAGAGGCATGAGATCATTATTATATCCCAAAAATATTGGTCTCGGATAGGATAAATTCCTGGAAAGCCAATATCCAATTGGTAAAAAATCTGTTTCCCTTAATTTAATCATTCCAAGAGCCGGGCCAAGGTCTATGTCTCCAGGGCCTTGGATCAAGGGCATCTCCCGTGTGCTATCTGACTTAAGCTTCTTGACAAAGTCACAGGAGATGAGGAGGTGATCGTAAATGCGCACAGCAATGAAACCATCAGGGAGCCTGTAAGTTGATGAGGGGGTATCATCTCTTACCATGTGTTCCATCTTAAGGATGTGGTCAGAGACAACCCTTTCCCTGGAAACCCCCGCATCTTTTAATCCAAAAAGCAGGACCCTTCGAAGAATGGAAGAAGGTTCACGAGATAGCCTGTCGATCCTTAAAACCACCAAGGTTTCAGAAGCTTTTCCTCCATTTCTTTCTTGAAGGTCCTGCCGCGCACCTTCATAGGCCTTCCTTGCAAGCGTCATAAGGGCTTCTTCATCCTCTTGAAGCAGTATGGCAGTCCTTGAAAGGGATTTTGAGATGGAAGGGTTGAAATGTTTTCGTATAACCGGGATAAGGAGCTGCCTCACCTTGTTTCTTGTGTATTTGCCTTCAAGGTTTGACGAGTCTGTCACAAAGCCGATTCCCGTTCGGGAAAGGTGTTCAAGAATTTCCCTTTTAGTGGCAAAGAGAATGGGTCTTATGATGCCGTCATCCCGTCTAACTTTTATACCAGAAAGGCCCTCAAGGGATGCTCCCCTCATAAACCTGATTATCAACTCTTCAGCCTGGTCATCTGCAGTATGACCAGTAGCTATTACATCAATGGCATTTTTCCCGGCCACATCCTTCAGAAATTGGTAGCGGAGTCTTCTTGCCGCATCCTGAATGCCAAGGCCTCTTTTTTGGGAAAGTTCCTTCACATCTCCTTTTCCCAAAAAGAAGGGGATATGGTTTTCCTGGCATATCTTTTTCGAAAAGGCTGCATCCCTGTCCGCCTCGGCCCCTCTGAGCCCGTGGTGAAAGTGAGCGGCATAAAGCTGGAATCCTGCCCTTTTGGAAAGGAGAAAGAGCAGATTCAACAGGCAGACAGAATCTGGCCCACCTGAAAGGGCAACAAGGACCGAGTTTACATGGTTTATGAGCCTAAAATTTCGGACAAAGCCCTTGAATTTTTTGAACAGGGGAGAGTTTTTGCCTTTTGACAGGTCAAACTTTAAAGGGGACCGACCGCCCCCTTCCTTTAGCAGGCTCACCCTCCGCCTCTGCTAAAGTTGACCGCCCTTAGAATGTCCATGGCAGAGGCGGCCCGTACGGAGAGTATCTGGGCCTTTAAAAGCAGTTCCTTTCCTGCGGCAGGATGGTTGAAATCCGCAAGGACACTGTCTTCCCTGAGTTCCTTCACCATGAATCTCACAGGCTGACCTTGGGTATTTATTTCTTCATAGAGCTCGCCCTCTTTCAGGGCCTCGGGTCTTCTGATTTGGGAAAGGGGCAGCTCGTTTACAAGGCTTTCATCCCTTTTCCCAAATCCCTGTTCAGGTGGAATGGAGACCTCTACCTCATCACCTTCCGAGAGCTGAAATATTGCCCTTTCAAGGGCTGGAATGACAGGTTCCCTGCCGTAAAGAAATTCTGTCTTGAATATCCTTGAAAGCTCTGGCGGAGTGGTGCCGTCTTTGACCTCAAGCATATATTGTATCTGGACAACCGTATCGTTTTCTACTTTCATTTCGTTTCTCCTCGTTAAGGGATAAACCATTATAAACCAAATGAAAATTTTCTTAAAGTGGTTTTCAAGCCGTGGCCTTGTACTTTACAATAATTTGAAAAATGATTATACAAGGCCTTGGATTTTTTTCCAGCCGCCCATAGCTCAACTGGATAGAGCAACGGACTTCTAATCCGTAGGTTGGAGGTTCGAGTCCTCCTGGGCGGGCCAAACCATGTATTGACAGGGGGGATGATGCCACTCGTTCCTCCTTTTTTGTTGCCCTGGAGAAATAAAGACTTCCTGGCCTGATACCACTTATCATAAAAGGCACTCATCGTGACTCTTAATCCCTTGAAATTAACACCTTTCCAGCGCGTCATTGCAAGCCTGCTGCTTGGAATATTTTTTGGCATCTTTCTTGGTGAACCCGCAGGGAAGCTAAACATTATAGGGAACATCTACATAAAACTCCTCCAGATGACGGTAATTCCATATATAATGGTTTCACTCATTGGTGGGCTTGGACGGCTTGATCTGAAGATGGCAAGGCTTGTGGGAATCCGGGGAGGAGGACTCATTTTGTTTCTGTGGGTTCTTACCGCTGTGACCTTGACCTTTCTGCCCCTTGCATATCCAGAGTGGACCTCTTCATCCTTTTTCAGCACAAGCATGGTGGCAGAGGCCAAGAAAATAAACTTTCTGGATCTATACATACCTGCAAATCCCTTCTATGCCATGGCGCACACCATAGTGCCTGCCATAGTGGTCTTTAGCATATTTCTTGGAGTGGCTCTAATAACAGTGGAAAACAGAAAGGGCTTTATTCTAAGTATGAAGAATCTTAGTGATGCCCTCATGAAGATGGCATCTGTTGTGGCAAAAAGTGCGCCCATAGGCATCTTTGCCCTTTCTGCAGCAGCAGCCGGAACCCTCCATGTCTCCGAGCTGAGCCGTCTGCAGGTGTATCTCTGGGTCTACTTGGCTGCATGGCTCATACTGGCCTTCTTTGCACTTCCAATGCTTGTAGCGAGGGCTACTCCCTTCAAGTATTCCGAGGTGATTAAGGATGCTCGCTTGGCAATGGTAACCGCCTTTGCAACCGGCACTGTGCTGGTGGTCCTTCCAATGATCGCTGAAAAGACAAAGGCCCTTCTAAAGAAAAAGGGCATGAAGGATGCCATAACGGTGTCTGCAGTGGATGCCCTTGTACCAACTGCCTACAGCTTTCCCAGTGTTGGCACCATCCTTGGAATAGGCTTTGTGCTCTTTGCCTCCTGGTTCGTGGGCTCACCCCTTGGCATCTCCGACTATCCTGCTTTCTGCATACTTGGAATACTTACTGCCTTTGGCTCCATGGCAGTGGCAATACCCTTCATGCTGGATTTCTTCAAACTTCCGGCCGACCTCTTTCAACTCTACCTTTTGGGCAGTGTCTTCACCATGCGTTTTGCAACGGCCCTTGCGGCCATGCACGGGGTTATAATCTGTCTCCTTGGGGCATGTGCAATGGCTGGCAAGCTAAGCCTGCGAAAAATGGTGGAGGTGGCTGCAATAAGCCTTTGCATAACGGCAATTGTCATGGCAGGTCTAGGTTTTGTATTAACCCGGGTGATACCCTACGAATACACCGGTTATAAGACCTTGGTGAATATGGAGCTCCTAGGGCCCTTGGCAAAGGTCAAAAAGGGTGGCCCTATAAGCCCCCTTTCAAAGGCAGAACTGGCTGAGCCCAGGCTTAAGGTCATAAGGGCAAGGGGAAGTCTGCGTGTGGGGTATTCCAAGGACAGGTTGCCCTTTGCCTTCGTAAACGCCAAGGGACACGTGGTTGGATACGACATGGAGCTCATGCATGCCCTTGCCAGGGATCTTGGTGTTTCCCTTGAGATAGTGAAGATTGAATGGCCAAAGATAGAAGATGCGCTTGATAGCGGCATCATAGACCTTGCGGTTGGAGGAATAAGTGTAAGTCCCAGGAGGGCCCTTCACTTTGTCTTTTCAAGGAGCTATCTGGATGAATATCTTGGTCTGGTGGTGCGTGATTACAGACGAAACGAATTTTCATCCCTGGACAAGATCCGATCCATGAAGGGCCTGACCCTTGGTGTCACACCTTTTAGGTTAAAGGAAGGAGCTGGCCAGCGGCTATTCCCAAATGCGAGGCTGGTTGTGGTGAAATCTCCCAGGGAATTTTTCAAGGGAAAGGTCAAGGATGTGGATGCAATGCTTTACACAGCCCAGACGGCTACTGCCTGGACGCTAATATATCCAGAGTGGACTGTGGTTGTTCCAAAGGGTTTAAAATATGAGTGCCCCATGGCCTTTGCCCTTCCCCATGACCAGGTGGAGTGGACATGGTATGTAAATACATGGCTTGAGACCGAGGTGAAATCAGGGCTTACAAAAAGCGTGTACGATTACTGGATACTAGGAAAGAAAGAGAAAAATAAAAAGGGCAGGTGGTCCATTGCCAAGGACGTTTTAGGATGGATCAAGTAAGTTTCTAATCTTTGTACTGTTCAACCAATATGTTGACAAGGGTTAAGCCTTGTCAGATAACGTTTCAAATAAAAGGAAGGATGGTTTTTTTATGGAAAAATACATAGCCCAGGGATGGATACTTTACAGGCCTGATAAGAGCCTTGTTAAACAGGAAGATTATGAAATAGAGCGTCTAAAAGAGACGGCGCCCAGGTATGGTTACAAGGTCGAGGTGGTAAACCCGGATGAGCTTTCCTTCATCATAGGAATGGGTGGCAAGCCAGACCTTTTTCTGCGCGGAGAACATGTGGACAGGCTGCCAGATTTTGTGATTCCAAGAATGGGGTCTGCCACCAGTTATTTTGCCCTAGCAGTGCTCAGACACCTTGAAAAGCTAGGCATCTACAGCCTCAACAGCTCGTCAGCCGTGGCCCTTGCCCAGGACAAGCTGCTCCATCTTCAGAGGCTTTCCGATGCAGGACTGCCAGTTCCCAAGACAATACTCGTGCAGTTTCCGGTAAACATCGACCTTATCGAAAAGGAGATAGGGTTTCCCACTGTGGTAAAAACCAGGGTAGGCACCCAGGGAAGCGGAGTGCATCTTTGCGAGACACGCCAGGCCCTTAATGATCTTCTTCAGTTCGTAGAGGCCAACAACCCAGAGGCAGAGCTATTTCTTCAGCAGTTTCTTCCAGAGAGCAGGGGCAGGGACGTGAGGGTGCTGTCAGTGGGTGGGCTTATCGTTGGAGCCATGGAGAGAAAGGCGGCTGAAGGCTTTAAATCCAACTACTCCCAGGGTGGGAGCGCAGTCCCCTTTGAGTATGGCCCCAAGAACCAGCTGGCAGTGGCAGACACCATGAAGGTTCTGGGCATGGACATGGCTGGACTGGATTACCTGTACGACGACGAGGTGGGCATGAGGATTCTTGAAGTCAACTCTTCCCCGGGGTTTGAAGGCCTGGAGAAGACGTGCAAGGTGGACGTTGCAGCTGCCGTGTTCAGGTTTCTGGACGTAAAGCTCAAGATTTCCAATAAGCACAAGGCAAAGGTGCTTGGATGGAGCAGGCCTTCAGAGTGTATGCCCAATTAGCAACAGGATTAAAGGCGCTTTATAGGATTGTCTTGCCTTGGTATATCTTGTTTATTATGTACTTTTTTATCAAGACTTGGCTATAAAAACCTGTCTGTTATTTCAAGCAGGGTCGTCAAAAAAAGGAGGTAAGCCCAACATGGTTCGCAGTTTAGTGGTCTTTCTCATGGCAGCATTTTTGCTGGTAAGCTGCTCAAGCCTGCGTGTCAGCAGCGATTACAACCCCAGTTTCAATTTTTCCAAGCTCAAAACCTTTGCCATTGTTTACAACAGGCAAGGAAACTCACCCATGCAGCAACGAATAGTAGAGGCCTTGACCCACGAGTTCAAGGCCAAGGGTTACGTTCCAGCTCCTAGGGAAAAGGCGGATTTCTTTGTGGTCTTTCATACCAACATCAAGAACAAACGCCAGGTGGTGACTGATTACCAAAGGGTTGGGCTCTATCCTTACGGCTTTGGAACCTATGCAATGGTTCCCATTCAGAGGGAGTATGAGTACAAGGAAGGCAAAATAATCGTAGATGCCCTTGATCCAAAGACCAAAAACATATTTTGGAGAGGAATTGCCACAGACAGGTTGAAGTCGTACAAGACTCCCCAGGAACGCATGAAATACGCAATGGAGGTGGCAAGGGAGCTTTTAAAATCCTTTCCTCCGGCACAGCGATAAAAGTGCTAATATCAGGCAACAAATAGAAAAATAGAATCGGTTATGTTTATGGGGCTGATATTGGGCCGTAAAGGCCGTTTCAGCCCCTTTTTTGTTCTTGGCACGTTTAGTTTTTCCGTCCTGTAGCCAGGAATACCGGAAACACCTTTGTCACTCCAGCCTCGGTTGTCTTTTTCATTTTGTGTGCCGTAAGTATCTTTATCTCCTTAAACCCAATATCAGAAAGTAGCTTCCTTATTTCTTCCCTTTCAAAACCGAAATGGGCTACACCGGGTACATCCTTGCCATGGAAATCACCATCTTCTTTGTCAAGGTCTGCAATCGCAAGCCAGCCACCAGGCCTTAAGAGCTGATAAAATCTGTGGAGGAGTTCCTTGACTGGGCCAATGTGGTGGAGTGTCATGCTTGAAAAGATGAGGTCCAGCTCCTTCAAAAAAGGTGCGGAGTCAAGTTGGCCATCTGTAAGATCCATCTGGTAAGTGGAGATGTTGTGTGGCTCTGGTTGCATGGCCAGTTTTTCCTCAAGGACCTTTAACATCTGCCTTGAAGTATCCACCGCCACTATCCTCTTTACATAGGGTGCAAGGGAAATGGAGATGATTCCTGTGCCACATCCATACTCCATGCATGAAAATTTTGGGCTTAAGTCAACGTTTTCCCTTATTGCACTTGTCACGGCCCGGGCCAGTTCAACCCTTGCAGGTTTTTCATCCCAGGTCTTTGCTGCCTTGTCGAAGTAATTGGTTTTCTTGTCCATTTTCTTGCAGTCTACACCTTTTGTACTCATTTGGGACAGTTGTTTCTCGGCCCTCTTTATAAATCATATTCTTTTTTGTTTTAAGCCATAGAATGTCTTCTTTATACGTTTAACAAAAAAGTAAGACAATGGTGATTGACTAAGAACTTGCAAGTACGCTTTTTGAAACTGGATAAAAAATCAGTCAAAAAGGCTTGTATGAGGAGGCAAAATAAATTACGTTATTAAAATAATTAATATAGCATAATTTTATTTTGGTGGCCATGGCCCAAAACCCTTTCATAGTTCAAAGGCCCATAAAGTATGGGGAGCCTTTTTGCGACAGAAGGCCAGAGATGCAGCAGCTTGAGCAGGCTGCCAACAGGTCAGAGGCGGTTTGCATACTGTCCATTCGGCGTTTTGGCAAAACCTCCCTGGTAAATCAGGTTATTGGAAGGCTTGAAGAAGCTGGTTGGCTTAGCATTCGTCTTGATCTTAGCCGTTGTTTCTCATTGCGTTCAATGACCAGGGAATTTGAAAAGGCGCTCTTTTCTCTTGAAGGCAAATGGAGAAGATTGCTGGAGGGGCTTAAAAGTGTTTCCAGAATAAGGCCCCAACTTGGTATTGATCCTCTAACAAGCCAGCCCTCCATTGGCTTTGACTTTTCAAGGCCAGTTGATGAGATGGAGCAGCTCAAATACATACTGGAAAAGATTGTCAGCCTTCCTGAAAGGGCAGAAAGCGGAATTCGCCTTTGCCTTGTCCTTGACGAATTCCAAAACATAAGAAAGATAGACCCGAAACGGGATCTGGAATGGCTTTTTCGCTCGGTATTTCAGGAACGCGGCCGTTTTTTTGTGCCTTTTTTGCTGGGTTCTGAGCGCCATCTTTTGAATATGATGATTCGTGATGAGTCATCTGCCTTTTTCAAGAGTGTTACTCCCATGACCCTGGAGGTTTTGCCAGAAGGGGAGGTTGTCTCCTTCGTCAAGAACCATTTCAAATCTGGGCTTGGGCTGGACGTTCCAGAAGGCCGCATAAAAGGCATATACCGGATATTTGGCGGGCATCCTTTTGCCATAAACTGGTACTGGGCAGAGATATGGGATCTTCAGGAAAGAAGCGGCAAACCAGAGCCCACTGAAACGTGGGTGGAAGTGGCAATAAAAATAATCTTGAATCAGCGGGATTATTATGAGGCCATGAACAGTCGTCTGCCCATTGGGGCCAGAAAGGTGCTCTTTGCCATAGCTGCCAACGAGCCTGTAAAAAAGGTCTATTCCAGGAAATTCATGGTTGAGACCTTAGGCATGGCACAGGGAAGCCTGCAAAGCGCCATAAAGGTCCTTTTCGAGGAGGACAAGATCCGAAAGACACCAAGGGGGCTGGTGATAAACGATCCTCTTGAGAGGTTGTCCATTGCCGTCTCAGAGCTTGATGAAGAGGCCATTGCGGCCTTTGTAAGGGAAAGAATAGATATTGGTAAATAGGCAGGTGGGAAGGCCTTGAACTTTACTGCTATAGATTTTGAAACAGCCAACCACAAAAGGCATAGCGCATGTGCAATTGGCCTTGTTTGCGTTAAAAACGGCAAAATTGAAAGAAAAAAGGCCTTTTTGATACGCCCGCCAGAGCCCTACTTCAGATTTACACACATCCACGGCATCACCTGGGAAGATGTCAAGGACGCCCCCACCTTCAGGGAGTTATGGCCGGAGATCAAACCGCTTATTGCGTCAGGAGACTTTATTGCCGCCCATAACGCACCCTTTGACAGGTCTGTGCTTTTACATACATGCAGTTTTTACGATATCAAGCCCCCTTCTGTTGAATTTAAGTGCACTGTCCAGATTGCCCGAAAAATTTTGGGAATAAGGCCTGCGGGGCTTTCCAATGTGTGTAGGAGGCTTGGGATTTTGCTAAATCACCACGAGGCCCTTTCAGACGCCATTGCCTGTGCCAAGATCGTCTTACATGCTTTAGATGCAGGCAAAAATCAACTTTTTTAGCATTTTCTCTTAGGCCTTGAAAGGGCCTGCCATTGATCCTTGCCCGAGAAATTGCTTTAAAAAATTCAAAAGAGCCAAAATTTCATTGAAATTTCCGATTATCACTAAAAATCGCAAAGTATCTTAAATAAGACCGACTTCTTCACAGGCTTTGTAATTGTCTTTTCTCAGAGGTCTTGCTGATTTCCATGGTTTTTTTCTGGCAACGTTTCTTGAATTTTACAAGTACTCCACAAGAAGGATAGAATTTTTCCAAAAAACCTCTCAATCATTAATTTTCATTCATTTACAATCTTGCACCCCTCCGCTTGTATAAAAACCCAAATATGTGTGAAAAAAATAATAATCCTTAGTGATATTTCTAAATTGTAATAATAATCACAAAATATATTGTGAAAGCTTTAATTTTCGCCAATTTTCTATATTTTTTATTGACAAATGACAAGAATTCGCTAACCATAAATAACTAGAGTCTTGACAATTTTATTTGTAAGGCAAAGCCAGAGCCAAGACCAGAGAGTTTGATCAGCAAAGATCAAAAAAGCAAAAAGGAGATTGCAGTATGGCAAGTTCTGTTTACAGCATCTGTGGAATGTGTGCAGTCCGTTGCCCGATTCGCGTAGAAGTTGAAGACGGCAGGGTCTCCTGGATAGAAGGCAATGCCAACGATCCAGGGATGGGAACAAGCCTTTGTGCCAAGGGTATTGCCGGCAGGGCACTGCTTTACGACGACGAAAGGCTTCAGTACCCGATGATAAGGGATGGAGAGCGTGGATCTGGCAAATGGAAAAGGGTTTCATGGGATGAGGCCTATGACTTTGTGACTTCTAAACTCAAGGAGATCATGCAAAAGCATGGTGCAAGAGCGGTGATGCTGAGCGACAGAGGCGGTCCCTTTGCAGACATGAGAAAGGCCTTCATGAAGGCTATAGGTTCTCCAAACTACTGCAATCATGATTGTACCTGCGGAAGAAATACCCATCATGCGTCAAAGTCCGTGTACGGTCTGGGAAGAAAGGGCCTGGCTTATGATTTCAAAAATGCGAAACAGATCGTGCTCTTTGGCAGGAACATGGCGGAATCCTTCAAAGTGAAGGAGGTCAAGTCCTTCATGCAAGGGGTCAAAAAAGGTGCAAAGGTCACCTATATTGATCCGAGGGCAGCGCTAACGGCCTCAAAGTCCGCAAGGTACTGGCAGATACGGCCTGGCACCGACTACGCCCTTCTTTTGGCAATAGCCAATGTCATTTTGAAAGACGGCCTTTACGACAAGGAATTCGTGAAGAAGTATGTTACGGGAATTACCAAGTTCAAAAATTTTGTAAAGGGTTACACACCTTCATGGGCGGAAAAGGAGACGGGTATTCCTGCAGATGAGATCGTTTCCTTTTGTAAGGATATAGCAGCAGATAAGCCGCAAGTCATCTTCCATCCAGGTTGGCACCTTTCCAGATATAATGATTCCTTTTATGCGAGCCGCATGATCCATATCATGAATGTCTTGATGGGAAATATTGAGGTCCCTGGTGGCCAGTTTTATCCTAAGGCGCCTAAAGACGCCGGATACAAGGGGCTAAAGAGTTTAGGAGCCGACATTCCCAAGGTTGAAGAAAAGAGAGCAGATGGCTGTGGGTGGAAATACAAGCGATTTGACGCAGGCCCTGGCCTTCTGCACCTTATGTACGAAGCTATTGAAACAGAGGATCCCTATCCAATAAAGGCCTACTTTGTTGTTAGGCATGACCCACTGCTGGCCCTTCCGGATCCTGAGGAACAAAAACGTATTCTAAACAAGCTTGATCTCATTGTGGTTGTTGACGTCAACTACAGTGAAACCTTTGGCTTTGCCGACGTGATCTTGCCTGAAAGCACATATCTTGAGCGCGACACCATGATGAGAACCGACAAGGGGCTTAAGCCTGGTTTCAGTATGAGAAAAAAGGCCGTGGAGCCCGTTTATGATACCAAGGCAGGCTGGGAGATCTGGACCGAGCTTGCCCACAGACTGGGAAAGGGCAATTATTTCCCGTACAAGACCATTGAGGATATCTGGAGGTATCAGCTTCAAGATACAGACATCAAGCTTCAGGACTTTGACGAAAAGGGCTTTGTCCAGCTTACCAAAGAGCCCATCTGGTATGACAGAAACAAGCTGAAGTTTCCTACCCCTTCTGGGAAAATAGAGCTGATTTCCAAGAAGCTGGAAGACGAGGGCATTCCCTCTTTTATCCCCTACGAAAGTCCCAAAAAGCCTGAAAAGGGCGAATTCAGACTCCTTTTTGGACGTACTGGCTATCAAACCCACGGCCAGACAACCAATAATCCCATCATTTCCGAGCTCATGGGTACCAATTGTCTTTGGATAAACACCCAGGCAGCCAAGGAACTTGGCATTAAGGATGGCCAGGAGGTCGTTGTTAGCAACAAAGGTGTGACTGGAAAGATAAAGGCCAGGGTTACGGATTTTATACATCCTGAAGCTGTCTTCATGCTGCACGGCTATGGCCGTTCAATCCCATTCCAGACCAGGGCCTACAAAAAGGGTCTGGCGGACCAGGTGTTCATGAAGGGGTTGTTGAAGGTTTGGGACAAGGCAGGAGGGAGCGTCTCTCTTTGTGAGTCCTTTGTAAAGGTCACGCCTGCATAAGGAGGGTATGAAATGAGCAAATATCACGTTGAACAGGATATGACCCTTTGTATTGGCTGCTTGGCCTGCGAAGCAGCATGCAAGGACAAAAACAATGTTCCGGTTGGTTCCCACTACTGCAAGATGATACCCGTGGGGCCCAGGATGGTACGGAATGTACCTGTGATCCAATATGTCTACATGGCTTGTTTCCACTGTGAAAAGCCCTGGTGTGTGGATGCCTGTCCCACAGGCGCTATGCAGAAACGGGAAAAGGACGGGATCGTCTTCGTGGATGCAGAACTGTGTGTGGGTTGCAAGGCGTGCATCAAGGCTTGTCCTTGGGGGGTGCCCCAGTGGGATTCCAACACGGGAAAGGTTGGCAAGTGCGACCTTTGCAAGGACAGGATCGATCAGGGGCTTAAGCCCGCCTGTGTGACCAAGTGCACAACCGGCTCCCTGCAGTTTCTGACGCCGGAAGAGGCCTCTGAGAAAAAACGCAGGGATTTTGCCGAACAGATGCTGAAAACGGCTTAAGAAAGGCGAATCATGACACCGGGAACTTATCTACCAACCGAGTACCTGCCCGTACTGATAATGCTCCTTTTTGCAACGGGCTTTGGAGTTGTGACCCTTTGGGTGGGGAAATTCTTCAGGCTGAGAAGGCCCTATGCTGAGAAGCTTGAGGCCTATGAATCTGGAAACCCGCCATCGGCGCCTCCAAGGTTCAGGTTCTCCATCAAGTTTTATCTCATTGCCATTTTGTTCGTGGTTTTTGATGTGGAGGCCATTTTTCTTTATCCGTGGGCGCTGGTTTACGACAATATCGGCATCTTTGCCGTGATAGAGATGTTTCTTTTCATATTCTTGCTTCTCGTAGGATATGCATATGCTTGGCGAAAGGAGGCCTTGGAGTGGGAAAGATAACCTCCCCGGATCTAGTGCCAGTGGCTGAAGGCATCAAGGTTATACCTGGCGCAAATACGTTTTTGATGCAGTTTGACAAGATTGTTAACTGGAGCCGAGCTGGCTCCATCTGGCCCGTCACATTTGGCTTGGCCTGATGCGCCATTGAAATGATGGCTGCTGGAAGCAGCCACCACGATCTGGACCGCTTTGGAATAATCTTCAGGGCAAGTCCAAGACAGGCTGACGCCATGATAGTGGCAGGCACTGTCACCCAGAAAATGGCCCCGGTGGTTCGGAGGGTTTACGACCAGATGCCAGAACCAAGGTACGTCATTGCCATGGGAAGCTGTGCATGCAGCGGTGGCGTATTCAAGACCTATCATACCGTTCAGGGAGTTGATGAGTTTTTACCTGTTGATGTGTACGTGCCAGGGTGTCCGCCAAGGCCCGAAGCACTGCTGGAAGGCTTTATTCAGCTCCAGCAGAAGATGATGAAGGAGGAAATGAGGTGGAGCCGCTGGAGATAGCAAGGAAATTACAGGAGAGGTTCCCAGACCAGGTTATTGAAGTCACGGAATGTCGTGACCAGGTGGGAATCGTGGTCAGGAAGGACAGGATAGTGGAGATGCTTCGCTGGCTGCATGATGACCCATCCATGCAGTTCAACCATCTGGCCGATCTATGTGGTGTTGACTACCTGGGTAAAAAGGACGTGCGTTTCGAGGTGGTTTACAACCTCTATTCCATTTCCCGCAGACACCGTATCCGCATACGTGCCCAGGTTCCAGAGGATGACTGCCAGATAGATTCTGTCACCTCCATCTGGATGGGTGCAGACTGGCATGAAAGGGAATGTTTTGATCTTTTTGGCATTACCTTCAACAACCATCCTGACATGAGGCGGATACTGCTTCCTGAAGACTGGGAAGGGTACCCGCTAAGAAAGGATTACCCGCTGGACGGTGGAGGCAAGAACTGGAAGGGTTATGACGAGGTCTTGGAAAAGTCAAAGAGGTTGAGGAAGTACGATTTTTACGGACAGTACCAGGATCCCACCAAGAAGACAGGGTTGGAAGAAGATGCAAGAGAACAAAGCTGAATCAAAAGAAATAGTCAGGGAGGAAATGGCCTACGAGCCCTATACCATTGCCATGGGGCCTCAGCATCCAGCCACACACGGGGTGCTCAAGCTGGATCTGGAACTGGATGGTGAAACCATTTTGAACTGTACGCCCACAGTAGGCTTTCTTCACAGGGGTGTTGAAAAGCTTGCAGAAAACCTCTCCTATGCCCAGACACTGCCCCTTACGGATCGCCTGGACTACATCGCATCAATGGCCAACAATGTTGCCTACAGCATTGCCGTGGAAAAACTTCTGGGCATAGAGGTTCCCATGAGGGCCAAATACATAAGGACCATCGTCATGGAGATGGCAAGGCTTACCGGGCACCTTCTGTGGCTTGCAACCCATGCCCTTGATATTGGTGCCATGACGGTATTCCTGTACTGTTTCAGGGAAAGGGAGAACCTCCTTGACATGTTCGAGGAGATTTGTGGCGCCCGTCTGACAACAAGCTATACATGTGTAGGTGGTGTCAGGCAGGACGTAACAGGCCATTTCCTTGAAAGCCTCCATGCCTTCACCGAGGATTTTCCTTCCAAGATCGCTGAGTATGAGACATTGATCGACAAGAACCGCATCTGGCTAAAGAGAACCCAGGGGGTTGGAGTGGTATCTGCCGAGGATGCGGTCAGTCTTGGGCTTACAGGGCCAACGCTAAGGGGATCGGGTGTCGATTATGACGTACGCAAACACATGCCCTACGATGCGTATCCCTACGTGGATTTCGAGGTGCCAATAGGCTCAAAGGGGGATGTATATGACAGGTACCGTTGCCGCATGGAGGAGATGCATCAGTCTAACTCCATTATCAGGCAGTGCATAGAGGCCCTGCCCAAGGGGCCAATTTGTGCACCTGACGCTCCTGACCTGGTGATGCCCTATGGAGTACAAAAAAAGGTGGCAGCAGATGCAACCTTTGCTTCCGGTGTCATAAAACTTATGAGGGACAATGAGCACTACATCGATGGAGATGTCTATGTATCAGCAGAGGTCCCAAAGGGAGAGCTGGGATTTTACTTCGTAAGTGATGGGAGGGGCGTGCCATACAGGATGCACATTCGCTCCCCCTCCTACATCCATATTGGCGCTTTGCCTTTCATGTGCAAGGGCCAGATGGTGGCAGATGTCATAGCAATAATAGGTAGTGTGGACGTAGTCCTGGGAGAGTGTGACAGATAAGGATTGGGGGATAAATGGAACTGTTATGGATCCTCATTAAAATCTTGATTGTTTTTGCGGTGGTTATGCTTCATGTAATGTACGCCACCTACTTTGAGCGCAAGGTAATAGGTCATATGCAGGTGCGTATGGGGCCCATGAGGGTTGGACCCCACGGTATACTGCAACCAATAGCAGACGGTCTTAAGCTTTTTTTCAAGGAAGACATCATGCCCACAGTGGCAGACAAAAAAGTCTTCTACGCAGCACCACTCATATGTCTCATCTCTGCCCTTAGTGCAGTAGCGGTTATTCCCTTTTTCGAAGGCTTTGCCATTGCAAATATCAATATTGGGATCCTTTATATCTTTGCAATGAGTTCCCTTGCCTCATATGGTGTGGTGCTTGCTGGATGGTCGTCCAACTCCAAGTATTCTTTTCTTGGAGGCCTTCGCTCATCAGCCCAGGTCATAAGCTATGAGATTGCCATGGGGCTGAGTCTTGTAGGAGTAATGATGCTCTCTGGCTCCCTGAACCTGACAGACATAGTTCATGCCCAGATGAAGAGCCCCTTCAAGATATACCTTATTCCCCAAATAATAGGATTCTTCGTATTTGTCATTGCCATGTTTGCCGAGACCAACCGCACACCCTTCGATTTGCCAGAGGCGGAATCGGAACTGGTTGCAGGCTACTGCACCGAGTACAGCGGTATGCGCTTCGCCCTGTTTTTCATGGCGGAATACATTGGCATGATTGTCATGTCATGTCTTGCAGTGGTGTGCTTTCTGGGAGGCTGGAGCGGGCCCTTTGACGTGCCTGGGATTCCATTCTTCTGGTTCCTCATCAAGGTCTACTTCTTTATTTTCGTTTACTACTGGGTAAGGGCTACGCTTCCGCGTTACAGGTACGATCAGCTCATGGCCCTTGGCTGGAAGGTGTTAATCCCACTCGCCCTGTTCAATATTGTGCTGACAGGGACAATAAAGTCCATGTTTGGATAATTCAGGCAGGTTGCTATGAAAATAAAATACGACACACGGAAGAATCTGGCCGAGCGCATATTTTTACTGGAGATACTAAAAGGGCTTGGACTTACCCTGAAAAGGCTTTTCTCCAAGTCTGTTACCATCCAGTATCCCAAGGAACGAAAGAAGCTGTTTCCTGGCTTCAGGGGCAAGCATGCCCTTATAAGAGATCCGAACACCAAGGAATCCAGGTGTGTTGCGTGCATGAGATGTGCAACCGTGTGCCCTGCAAGGTGCATATCCATCAGGTTTTCAAAGGATGAAAAGACTCAGGCAAGGAAGGTGGAATCCTACGAAATAGATGCCCTGCGCTGCATATTTTGCGGTTACTGCGAGGAAGTATGTCCAGTAAACGCGGTGGTTCTCACCGAAGAGTATGAGTACTCCAATTACACCAGGGAACCATTCCACTTCGACATGGAAAGACTTCTCAAGAACTGGGATGAATTCGTTGAAAAGAACAAGATCGATCCGGAACAGTACAGGAATCCATTTCTCAGGCCAAGGGGACGGTCTTTGGGAGAGCTTCCCTCTGGTAAACGCATAGACGTCCCTGAGGAGTGGACCCTTGAAGGCCAGGTTATCTGGAAAGACGGCAGGGCCGTGTCTGCCAAGGAAGTTGTTTCATAAATCGGGAGGGTTAAATGGTTCAACTGTTATTCTTTTATTTTGCCCTGGTTGTGATTGGGCTGGGTTTGCGCATTGTCACCTGCAAGAACCCTGTTCATAGCGTGCTTCTCATGCTGGTCCTGTTCTTTCATATGGCTGGCTTCTACCTGCTGCTCAATGCCGAGTTTCTGGCAGCGGTACAGGTCATAGTGTATGCAGGAGCCATTCTGGTCCTGTATCTGTTCGTCCTGTTTTTGGTAAACCTTCGGGAAGAGGTGAAGATGAGTCCCTTTATTGAAAAGGGCAAGTGGTTGGGAATAGTGGGCGCAGTTGTACTTTTCATAACCTTTTTAAGGGGTGTCATGAACTTTTCTCTTGGCCCCCACGGAGAGTACACCATTGAAAAGGTGCAACAGCTCACCCATACCAAGGCAATGGGAGAGGCCATCTACACCGCATACATACTTCCATTTGAGATTGCAGGTTTGATTCTTCTCGTGGCTGTGATCGGCGGATTGGCCCTGGCCAAGAAGGAAAAAAAGGGGGCATAAAATGGTTCATTTAAGCTGGTATCTCACTGTATCAGCCATGCTTTTCTGCATAGGGGTTTTTGGATTCCTGACAAGGCGGAACATCATAATGATGCTGTTGTCAATTGAGCTTATGCTCAACTCGGTAAACCTCAACCTTGCTGCCATGAGTCACTACATGGAGGATCTCCGTGGGCAGGTCCTGGTCTTTTTTATAATAGCCGTTGCAGCGGCCGAGGCGGCAATAGGGCTGGGCATAGTGGTTACCCTGTTCCGCAATTACCGTTCGGTCCACACCGAAGACATAATTAAGCTGAAAGGATGAGGTAGAGATGAATATTCCTATATACTTGCTGGTAATTCCGTTTCTGCCCCTGGCTTCCTTTGTATTCACCCTGCTTCTTGGGAAAAGGCTGGGAGAAAAGGCTCACTGGCCTCCCATAATCGCGGTTCTCATCTCTTTTCTTTGCGCCTGTTACGCATTTGACCAGGTGCTTCATGGCAACCACGTAAATGCGGATCTTTACACCTGGTTTGCCTCTGCCAAGTTCAAGGCGTCCGTTGGCTTTCTCCTTGATGAGCTTACGGCAGTAATGCTCATAGTTGTTACCTCCATAAGCAGTCTTGTTCACATCTATTCCGTGGGTTACATGCACGACGATCCAGGGTACGCTAGGTTCTTCTCCTATTTGAGCCTCTTTACCTTCTCCATGCTCATGCTGGTCCTGGGGAACAACTTTTTGCAGCTCTATTTTGGCTGGGAAGCGGTTGGCCTTTCATCCTATTTGCTCATCGGTTTTTGGTATCACAAGAAGTCTGCATCTGACGCCGGCAAGAAGGCCTTTATTGTGAACAGGTTCGGAGATTTTGGTTTCGGCTTGGGAATAATAGTGGTTTTTCTCATCTTTGGCTCTGTTCACTATGATACGGTCTTTGCCCATGTCCATGACGTGGTTGGTCAGACCTTCAACTTCATGGGCTTTAATTTCGACGTCATAAGTCTTATGGCAATACTGCTATTTTGCGGTGCGGTAGGTAAGTCGGCCCAGATTCCGCTTCATGTTTGGTTGCCAGATGCAATGGAGGGCCCTACCCCCGTTAGTGCCCTTATCCATGCTGCCACCATGGTTACAGCAGGTGTATTTCTGGTTGCAAGATGTAACCCCATCTTCAGCCTGTCTCCTGCTGCCATGAACCTTGTAACAATAATAGGTGCACTTACGTGTTTCTTTGCCGCAACCATTGCTCTTGTGCAGGTGGACATAAAGAGGGTCATAGCCTATTCCACTGTGAGCCAGCTGGCCTACATGTTTATAGGTTGCGGTGTTGGCGCTTACGGGACAGGTATTTTTCACCTTTATACCCATGCCTACTTCAAGGCCCTTCTTTTTCTTGGTGCTGGTAGCGTAATTCACGCAATGAGTGACGAGCAGGATATTAGAAAGATGGGAGGCCTCAAGAAATACCTGCCTGTAACCTACTTCACGTTTCTGTTAGCGTCTCTTTCCATTTCAGGAATCCCGCCCTTTGCCGGCTTTTTCAGTAAGGACCAGATCCTTGCCGAGGCGTTTGCATCCCATGTTGCCTCTGGAAAGTTTGCGTGGTTCGTTGGTACGGTTGTTGCGGCAATGACTGCCTTTTACTCTTTCAGGCTCATATTCTTGACATTTCACGGTGAGTTCAGGGGAACAGAGGATCAGCGAAAGCATCTGCATGAATCCCCCCTTTCCATGACCATACCCCTGACACTTCTAGCACTTGGAGCCCTTGCTTCTGGCTGGGTTGGTATTCCAGAGGTTCTTGGAGGGGAAAATGGCTGGGCGCATTTTCTAGCCCCGGTTGTTGGACATCCGGAAGTTCATCTCAGCGAATTTACCGAATGGGTGCTTATGGCAATCTCCGTGGCAGCGGGTATTGGTGGAATATATCTGGCATACGTCATGTACATGGTTAAGCCTGAGATTCCAGTGGAGCTTGCCCGTAAACATCCAAAGCTGTACGACACCCTTTTTAACAAGTACTACGTGGATGAGTTTTATAGCGCAACAATTGTCCAGCCCACCATAAGTTGCGGCAGAAAGGTCCTTAGAGGCATAACGGACGGAAAGATTATAGAGGGGGTTGTAAACGGTGTTCCTGGTTTGATCGGCAAGTTCAGTCACGTACTTGCAAGACTCCAAAACGGAAGAGTCCAGCACTATGGCGGAGTGATGGCTGTGGGTGCCTTTATTCTTCTTTGGATATTCATGTAACCAAGGGGAGGAATAGCGAACATGGATTACGGATTTCCAATACTTAGTTCCCTGATTTTTCTACCAATGATCGGGGCAGCGGCACTGCTTTTCATACCGCGTTCAAACGAAGACGATGTAAGGCGTATGGCGCTACTTATCACCATAGTGGAGTTTCTGCTCTCTCTTCCTCTGTGGTTTCAATTCGACAAGTCTTCACATCTCATGCAGTTTGTGGAAAAACACCCCTGGATTCCTGCATGGAACGTCAACTACTACCTGGGGATAGATGGAATCAGCATACTGTTCGTGCTTCTTTCCACCCTTATCACCATTCTTTGCGTTCTTGTTTCCTGGACAGCAATTACTGACAAGGTAAAGGAGTTCTTCGCGGCATTGCTCTTCCTGGAAGGTGCCATGATCGGGGTGTTTTGCTCCCTTGACTTTTTCCTGTTTTACATATTCTGGGAGGCCATGCTCATTCCCATGTACCTGATAATAGGTGTATGGGGCGGGCCTGGCAGGCTGTACGCTGCCATAAAGTTCTTTCTATACACCCTGGTGGGAAGTGTGTTGATGCTGGTTGGAATTATCACACTCTATTATCAAGGGGGGCACACCTTTGATATTTTAAAGCTTTCTGCAAATGCCTACCCCTTGAAGCTACAGATGATTCTCTTCTGGGCCTTCTTTGCAGCCTTTGCAGTCAAGGTGCCCATGTGGCCAGTACACACCTGGCTGCCAGATGCCCATACCGAGGCCCCTGCTGCAGGCTCTGTCATCCTTGCCGGGATCCTCATCAAGATGGGGGCTTACGGATTCCTCAGATTCTCCATGCCCATGTTTCCCCAGGCAACCCAGGCAATGATGGTACCCATGCTGATACTTTCCATAATCGCCATTGTTTACGGGGCGGTTATATGCCTTGGGCAGGACGATATGAAAAGGCTCATCGCCTATAGCTCGGTCAGCCACATGGGTTTTGTAACCCTTGGCATGTTCGCACTTAATTACCAGGGGCTTGAAGGTGCTATTCTCCAGATGGTCAATCATGGGGTTGTCACAGGGGCGCTATTTCTTTCAGTGGGAATAATTTATGAACAGACACATACCAGGGAGATTTCCGATTACGGAGGGTTAGCAACTCTTACCCCCATCTTTGCGGGCTTTTTTATGGTCTTCACACTGGCAGCAGTTGGCTTACCTGGATTGAATGGGTTTATTGGCGAATTTCTCATAATACTTGGTGGCTTTGCAACCAAGACGTGGGCCGGATTCTTTGCTGCAACAGGAATCATCATTGGGGCAGGTTACATGCTCTGGCTATATCAGCGAGTATTTTTCATGGAGAAGAATCCTAAGATGGTAGCGCTTGGGCTTCGTGACTTGAACTGCAGGGAGCTTATAACCCTTTTGCCCATGCTGCTTCTCATATTCTGGATTGGAATTTATCCAAACGTTTTTTTGAGCTATATGCATGCCTCTGTTGTCCACTTGCTGCAACAGGTCCATGCATCAACGGGCAGTGTCCAGGCCAATACCAACGCCATAGTAGAATGTGCGCTTCGATTCGTAGGAGGCTAGGAGAGACATGGTTACAGGATTTTCTTTACCAATCATTGCACCCCTGGGGCCTGAAATTTTTCTGGCAGTCATAGGCTGCGCGGTGATACTTGCCGATATCATCTGGAGGGAGCAACGATATGTTGTCCCCATAGTGGCAATGGCGGGTGCAACCGCCACAGTGATAATGGTTTTAAAGGCCTCTGGCGTCTCTTTTTCTGGGATGTACACAGTGGATGCCTTTAGCGCATTCTTCAAGATAGTCTGCCTCCTTGGGCTCATGCTTGCCATCCTCATGTCTCTGCGCCACCTGGACATAATGGGTGTTAAAAGGGTGGGGGAGTACTACAGCCTCATGGTCTTTTCCTGCGTTGGCATGATGATAATGGCCTCTGCAACAGACCTCATAGTTCTGTACCTTGGACTGGAATTAATGGCCCTCAGCGTCTACTGTCTCGTAGGGCTTTTAAAGACCGATCCCAGGGCCTCAGAGGCTGCGGTCAAGTATTTGCTTCTCGGTGCCTTTGCCTCTTGTCTGCTTCTTTTTGGCATGTCCTATCTTTATGGTACAACTGGAACCACCGATATGAGCCAGATATCAAAGGCCATGGCCCAGGGCAAGCTTACTGATAATCCTGCCTTTATGATGGGCCTTGGTCTGGTGGTAATAGCCTTTTGCTTCAAGATCGCAGCGGCTCCATTTCACATGTGGACTCCTGATGCCTATGAAGGGGCCATGACCCCTGTTACTGCCTTCATGTCTGTTGGGCCAAAGGCGGCAGGCTTCGCAGCACTTGGAAGGGTCCTCATGGAGGCCTTTCCAAACGCCCATTCCGACTGGATGACAGTCCTTGTAATTTTGGCCTTTCTCACCATGGCCATTGGTAACATTACAGCCCTTTGTCAGACATCCATCAAAAGGATGCTTGCCTACTCATCCATTGCCCATGCTGGTTACGCCCTCATAGGCTTTTTGCCAGGCACTGCAGAAGGCGCCTCTGCCACCATGAACTATCTCTTTATTTACCTCTTTATGAACATGGGTGCCTTTGCAGTGATAATTCTCTTGCAATACAAAGGGCTTGTAGGTGAGGCTCTGGAAGACTACAAGGGCCTTGCAAAGACGCATCCAGTGGCAGCAGCCCTTATGCTTGTCTTCATGTTCTCCCTTACAGGAATCCCCCCAACGGCAGGCTTTATCGGCAAGTTCAATCTCTTCATGGCAGCACTTCATGCAGGTTACACCTGGATAGTCATATTTGCCGTGCTCTTTAGCGCCATATCTGCATATTTTTACCTTAGGGTAATCATGCTCATGTACATGTATGAGCCAGAAAAGGAGATGAAACTTGCACCTTCTGGCGCCCTTTCGGCAGTCCTGGCTATAGCCCTTACAGGGGTTATTCTCCTTGGCTGCTATCCAAACGGCATTCTTTCCTACGCATCAAAGGCCATTATGGGACATTGATTACAAAAGACGCCTCCTTTTGTTTTATGGCAGGGCACCCGGGTTTTTTCTGGGTGCCTTTTTTAGTGCAAAAAATGCAGGTTTTTGTTGACTTCGTTTATAATTTTAAGTAGATGATTTTTTAATCACTCAAGATTTGCGGGGAGTGGGGAAATCAATGCGGGAGGTATGTTAATGAATACTAAGCTGTTGTTGTTGACGCTGTGTATCCTTTGTGCCTGTCCTTCCTTGTCTTTTAGTCAAGTATTCCACGTTAATGATTCGGCTTCATTTCAATCTGCTCTTACCAATGCGGAATCAAACGGACAGGATGACACTATTTACGTGGCTGCCGGGACATATAACCTGACGTCCATGTTGCACTATGGTGCCAATGATGGTGACGGCTCTCTAACCATAGTAGCCGAGGATCCCAATAACAGGCCAGTATTGGATGGTCAAGGCAATACAATAATATTCAATATAGATAATGATCAAAATGGAGACGAAACAGGTGATGATGGCAATGTAATCACAATTCGGTATTTAATATTTCAGCGTGGATATAATTCACTCGCCCATGGTTTCAACGGCCGTGGCGGTGGACTTTCAATACACGTAGGCGCTGCAGATATCCGAATAGAAAATTGTATCTTTCAAAACAACGTGGCTGATTATGAAGGCGGAGGGGCATGGATTCTTTCGAAGTCCGGAGACCTCACCATGTCGAACAATGAGTTTACCACTAACAGGGCAGGAAGAAAAGGCGGCGGCTTTAGCTTTTCTTCATGGCATTTTCCGAGTAATACTTGGGGTTCAGCTTCTGCAATGATTTCAGGTAACACCTTTAATTCAAATCGGGTGACTTCATCACCTGCTGCTGGCGGTGGCGGCTTCTTTGCTGGGTCCGCCCGTGGCGGCTTTACTGTTACCAACAACGATTTTCAAAATAATTATTCTTCTGAAAAAGGTGGCGGTGCACTTTTCGGAAGTGGGGGAAGGCAGCCTATCACGATTACGGGAAATACCTTTACGGGAAATATTGCAGAGGTAGATCGCGGGGGAGGCCTTGCTACAGGTTTTCATGGTGGTAACAGCACTATTACCGTCTCCAACAATGTTTTCCTAAATAATTCATCTAGGGACGATAACGGCGGTGGGCTTAGCCTTCTTCTATTAAAGGGTCGGCACGGACCTAGCACCGGCACTGCAAATATAACTAATAACGTCTTTGTGGGAAATAGTGCCGATGATAATGGAGGAGGTTTAAAGCTTACATCTAGTTCGGGGACTTTGAATGTTACCAACAATACTTTCTAC
>JALWYS010000192.1 GCA_027003115.1 Deltaproteobacteria bacterium
TTGAAGACGGCGGAAAATGGGGTCTTAACGTAAGCTACATAGTGCAGGAGCGGCCCCTTGGCCTTGCCCACGCCGTTAAGACTGCAAGGGACTTCCTGGCAGATGACGACTTTGTCATGTATCTGGGGGACAACCTCCTTGGAAGCGGAATAAGGGATGCAGTGGGAAGGTTTCAAGAAAAGAGTGCAGACTGCATGATATTTCTGAAGGAGGTGGCTGATCCAAGGGCCTTTGGCGTGGCCCAGCTGGATGAATCTGGCAACATCATAAGGCTTGTTGAAAAGCCAAAGGATCCTCCTTCTAATCTTGCCCTTGTGGGCGTCTATATCTTTTCCCCAGTTATCCATGAGGCCATAGATACCATTAAGCCCTCGTGGCGGGGAGAGTTTGAGATAACAGATGCCATACAGGCGCTCATAGATTCTGGCCGAAGTGTCACAGGAGAGATTCTGGAGTCGTGGTGGCTGGATACCGGAAAGAAGGACGACTTTCTTGCCGCAAATACAACGGTCCTTGACGAATACACCAGAAGGAGAATAGAGGGGGAGGTGGATGAGCAAAGCACCATAGAGGGCCGGGTCCACATAGAAGAGGGTGCCACTGTTTTAAGAAGCACCATCAGGGGGCCAGTGGTCATTGGTGCAGGCACAAGGGTTGAAAATTCCTTTATTGGTCCTTTCTCAAGCGTGGGAAGGGGAAGTGTCATAAGGGATTCGGTTATTGAGCACGTTGTCATACTTGATGAATCTGAGGTGGTGGGGGTGGTGAGGCTGGAAGACAGCCTCATTGGACGAAATGCCAGGGTCAGAAAGTCAGGGTCCCTGAGGGGTGCCCTTCGCCTCATGATAGGGGATCACAGTACGGTGGAGATATAGAAAAGGTCGTCTGCTACCTTTTTCTAAGCACAGCCACTGTTTCAATGTGATAGGTCTGGGGAAACATGTCCAGGGGATGGAGGGCGGTAAGTTTAAATCCCTGTTTTTTGAGTGTTTCCACATCCCTTTTCAAGGTCATTGGGTCACAGGAAACATAGATGATGGTCTTTGGAGCAATAAGGCCCATGATGGCTGAAAGGGATCTTGCCCCGGTACGCGGAGGATCCATGACTACTGTGCCTGCCTTGAATTTCGAATCATAGGCAAGATTCTTTGAAAGGAGATCCCTTCTGAAAAATTGCGTATTTTTCTTGCACTGGTTTTTTAGGGCGTTTTCCCGGGCCTTTTTTATAGCCTGTCTATCCAGGTCAAAGCCCTTTATTTCAAGGCCCGTTCTTGCAAGGGGAATGGAAAAGTTTCCAGAGCCGCAGAAGAATTCTGAAACCGTCTCTCCTTTCTCCTCTTTCACCAGGGAAACAACAAGCTCCACAAGGGCCTTGTTTTGCTCAAGGTTTGCCTGAAAAAATTGTCCTGGTTTGCAAAAAAGCCCTTGCGGGGCAAGGTCAGGGTTTTTGTAAAAGCAAATAAGTTCATTTTCCCCGAAAAACTGCACACTTTTTTTAGAAAGCTTAACGCGGGCATCAATATGGGTTGAAAGAACACGAATTTTCCCTCTAAGTTCCTCTCTTATACTTTTCGTAAAAGAGAGGGTGAGGAAGGTGTTGCCAAAAAGATCGTTTTGAGCCCTAATGTATTCAATGTATTTTTTTGCCAGGGCTCCAAAGGCAGTATTGGTCTTATCTAGTATTGCAATCACACGGTTAATGTCTTCAGTCAGGACCGGGCACCTTTTAAAGGCAACTACCCTTTTGCTTCCCTCTTGGTAGAAGCCCACTTTTGCCCCCTTTCCATCTGTTGATGGGAAAAGGCGAGCCCTTGCCCTGTATCCGTAAGAAAAGGGAGATGGCAAAATGGGCTTCATCCTTGTTCCCTCTTTCAGGAACTTTTCAAAGATTGAGGCAAGTATCTCTTCCTTGATTTGAAGCTGGCTCTGGTAGGGGACGTGTTGAAGGTGACAGCCGCCGCAATTGGTGAAGTTTGTGCATGAAGGGGCGATTCTGGATGGGCTTGGTTGCAGGATTGAGGTTATTTTCGCCTCTGACCAGCTTTTTTTGTCCCTGGTGATGACAACTTCTAGCTTCTCCCCTTTAAGGGAAAAGGGGACAAAGGTGGCCTTGCCATCTATCCTGCCAAGGCCTTTGCCACTGTAAACCAGCTTTTCTATAGTGATTCTTGCCTTTTTGCCTAGCCTGCTATTTCGTCCAGGGCCTTCTGGAAGTCTTGGTTTTGTGCTATGCGTTTGAGCTCAACCTCTTCCAAGTCGATTTCTTCTGCCTTGACTTCAGGGGCAGAATCCACAAGGTCAGAAACATCAATATCAGATATGGCGGATGAGGCCTTGGGATCAACATCTTTGGCATCTGAAGCCACGGCGGAAAGATCCATTTTAAACCAGTTTATCGGTTCCTTGTCCGAAATAAAAGAACCAATGGCCCTTTTTTCGTCCTCCATGGACTTTCCGCACTTTCCGCAGGTTTCAAGCCAGTCAAAGCTTATCCAACCACATTTTTTGCATCTCATGCCTTTTTCTCCTTTGTATTTCTTTGGTTAAATCAAATCCCTGACACAACAACTGTTTGAAAAGATTTGAACAATAGATTATTGTCATGAAAAATTTTTGGAAAAAGCTTATGAAAATATTACAAAAATATATTGTTCTATTTGTTTTTATCGGCATTTTTCCCTTTTGCCTTACATCTTGTGCAACCAAGCAGTATCACCTTGCTGTGGATGCCTCTATTATTAGCAAAGGGCAGACCAAGAACCAGGTTGTGGAACTTGTGGGTAAGCCTGATTATATTAATAAAAAAGATAAAGGGGGCGAACAGTGGTACTACTACAATGACATCACCCCCTTTTACAAAAAGATTCCATTTCTTGGCAGGCTCTTTGGTAAAAGGGAAATGGAGGTTATCCAGGTGACCTTCTACATGGACAGGGTTTCAAAGGTGATCTACTATGTTGCCGAAAAATGACCACTTTCGCATAGCGCGGGAGCGGATGGTTGAAAGCCAGATAGCTGCCCGGGGCATCAAGGATAAGAGGGTTCTGGAGGCAATGAAAAAGGTGCCAAGACACCTCTTTGTGGATGAGGCCCTTTGGGATCAGGCCTACAGCGATTTTCCCCTGCCCATTGGAAGTGGGCAGACCATATCACAGCCTTACATAGTGGCCAGGATGACAGAAGAGCTCGGTCTAAAGGGGGATGAGAAGGTACTTGAGATAGGGACAGGCTCAGGATACCAGACGGCCATACTGGCGGAACTTGCCAGGCAGGTCTTCAGTGTTG
>JALWYS010000193.1:0-33515 GCA_027003115.1 Deltaproteobacteria bacterium
CAAATATGGCCTCACTGGAACCAAATACCGCACCCACTTCAGCACCCTTTCCCTGCTGAAGCAATACGGTAATCACCAATATTATACAAGTAATCACATGGACTGCTATCAAAAATGGCTGCATTTAGACTATATCCTATCCTCAGTTGTCTTCGAACCTTACTATCCTGGCAAAGCTTTCAGGTTCAAGAGAAGCACCACCAACAAGTGCCCCGTCAACATCATCAAGCGACATAATGTCCTTGACGTTTGCCGGCTTGACCGAGCCACCATACAATATTCTCAGGTTTTCTGCAATATCTTCTCCTGCAAGTTCCCTTACCCTGTCACGAACAAGCCTGTGGGCCTCCTGTATCTGCTCAAGACTTGCCGTCTTGCCTGTTCCGATTGCCCAAACAGGCTCGTAGGCAATAACTATTTTGTGAATATCAATGTTTTTTAATCCCTTCAGTCCCAACCTTATCTGGTTTTCAAGCACATGGGATGTTTCACCCGCCTCTCTTTCGTCCAGTGTCTCCCCAATACAAAAGACAGGGGTCATCCCATGGGATATTGCAGAGCTGATCTTCTTGTTTATAAGTTCATCGTCTTCATGGAATATGTGGCGCCTTTCAGAATGACCAATTATCACGATATCTATCCCAATATCCAGAAGCATCCCTGGAGAAACCTCTCCAGTAAAGGCCCCCTCGTCCTGATAAAACATGTTCTGGGCAGCCGCCTTTACGTTACTTCCATTTAGTAACTCTACCATTCGGTTAAGGCAGGTGTAGTTTGGTGCAAGCATAATGTCCCTGTCATCAATACCGGCCACAAGGCCAAGGAATGAAGAAAGATATTTCTCCATTTCCGACAAGGTTTTGTACATCTTCCAGTTTGCTGCAAGAAGTGGCCTTCTTTTCTTCTCCATCCTGCCTCCTTATGAACCCTTGCCTGCACACTTTTCTAAGGCCTTAAACCCAGGTAGTTCCTTTCCTTCCAAAAGGGTCAAAAAGGCACCGCCACCCGTGGATATATAGGAAACATTGTCACTCTCTCCCGCCTTTTTGACTGCAGCACCAGTGTCCCCACCCCCTATTATGGAAAGGGCAGGGCTTGATCCCACGGCACGCGCAATCTCAACGGTTCCTTTATCAAACGGCTCCGTTTCAAAGGCACCAACGGGCCCGTTCCAGACTATGGTCTTAGCCTTTTTTATCTCATCCCTGAAAAGGTCAATGGTCCTAGGACCTATGTCCACAATCATCATATCATCTGGCACCTGGTCAACTGAAACCTCCTTAAAGGATACTTCTGGACCAAGCTCCTCAGCTACCACAACATCCACCGGCAGGAAAAGGCCAGTGCCAGATTGCTTTGCCCTCTCCATTATCGCTTTTGCCGTCTCAACTAGGTCCTTCTCCACCAGAGACCTTCCCACGGAATATCCGCTGGCAAGCAGAAAGGTATTTGCCATGGCCCCGCCTATGAGAAGGCTATCTACCTTTGGAAGTATATTTTCTATTGCCCCGAGTTTACTCGATACCTTTGCCCCACCTAGAATGGCAAGAAACGGCCGCTCAGGCTTCTCCATGGCCTTTTCAAAATAGGTTATCTCGTTTTTCATAAGAAAACCCGCGCCACAAACGCTTACACGTTCAGGCACACCAACCACCGAGGCATGTGCCCTGTGGGAGACGGCAAAGGCATCGTTTACATATACGTCACAAAGAGATGCAAGGGAGGAGGCGAACTGAGGGTCATTTTGCGTCTCTTCCTTATGAAAACGCAGGTTTTCAAGCATCATTACCTGCCCTGACTCAAGACCATTGGCCATCTTTTCCACATCCGGGCCAATACAATCCGGGGCCATAAGGACCTTCTTTTCAAGTAACAAACCCAGCCTTTCGGCAACTGGAGCAAGACTGAATTCTGGCCTTTTTTCCCCTTTTGGCCTTCCGAGGTGAGAGGCCACAATGAGCCGAGCACCATTATCAATAGCGTATCTTACGGTGGGAAGCGCCGCCCTGATGCGATTGTCATCGGTGATCTCTAGTTTCTCATCAAGGGGCACGTTAAAATCCACCCTGAGAAACATCCTTTTACCGTCAAAGTCAAGCTCGTCTATGAACTTGATCATTTGGGGCCTCCTTTCCCTTTTAACTAAAGCATGGAATCAGCAATGGATGCGGTCCTCTCGCCAAGCATGTTTGTGTAACTACCAAGCTCATTGTCGTACCATCCGTAGATAACCACCTGGGTTACCGGCACGCTTATGGTATCACAGATGATCTGGGTGGACTCATCCAGGCCCCTGCACGCCTTCCTCGGATCTATCTGAATGGCGGCAGTCCTGGTATGGGTCTCTGTGGCCTCTATTATGGCCGCAGCAGCAGGCATGCCGATAATGTCACTGGATACGTGCTGGGTCTCCGTATAAAGAAGACGCCCCTTCATCGGCCCCTCTGCAGCGTTTTTGTAAATGGAATTTATGACGTTTCGATTGATGGGGTCCTCCAGGCTCTCATCATGAATGGTGAGAACAAGCACGATAAGAGAACCCGTGTTTGTGGGGACCCGTACCGACTCGGCAATGAAACCGATATTTTTCATCTCTGGAATGACAAGGGCCAAGGCCTTTGCCGCCCCTGTAGTGGTAAGGATTATATTGTTGAATATACTCCTGTTTTTCCTCAAATCCTTTGCCCCTGTCTTTGGGAGCCTATCAAGAACTTGCTGACTTCCAGTTGCCGCATGAACCGTCACCATGGACGCAGAAAGAATGCGGTTTGCACCGAAATGATCAAGAATGGGCTTTACCATGAAGGACAGACAGGTGGTGGTACAGGAGGCTGCAGAGATGAGCTTGTGTTTTTCTGGGATGTAGTCATCCTCGTTTATTCCCATAACTGTTGTTACGGCATCTTCCGGCATCTCAGCCGCCTTGTCCTTGATCTTAAAGGGTGCAGAAAGAATTACTTTTTCGGCCCCTGCCTCAATATGGCCCCTCAGGCTTCCCTTTGGATCATCGGGAGGGGCAGTAGGGTCCCTGAATACGCCAGTGGTATCCACAACAAGCTTTACGTCGTGCTCTGCCCAGTTTATCCCCCTTGGATCACGGCTCTCCCTCAAGATGGTGACAGGCACCCCGTCAACAGTCATGCGGCCAGTCTTTTCATCCAGATTCTCAACAACCCTCGGGCACTTGTACCCGTAAAGGTAACTTCCCAGCCTGCCATAAGTGCTGTCCATCTCAATGGCATGGGCGATATCGGCAAGACCCTGTCCCACCTGACGACCTATGTTGACAACTATTTCAGAAAAATCCTTCTTGCTTACGTGATACCATAAACTGAGCTTTCCTATTCTCCCAAGTCCATTAATACCGAGTTTCATGGGGCGGGCTTCAGACATTTAGGGTACCTCCTCCAATCTTTTTCTGAATTTTTTAACTCTTAAATCTTTTTATACTTTTATCTATTAAGAATTATTTAATTAAAAGTCTATAGCCAACCAAAGATTTCCGATTAAATAAGGGCGCTGTCCTCCCCAGTCCTTACCGGATGCTTGCCCAAATAAACAAAGCCATTTCTCCCGTCAATGCTCACATAATCCCCAGAGCGAATAACATGACCATTTATCTCGGCCCTTCCTTCAAGCTCGTAGACCTTAAGCTGCTCACAGCCCACAACACATGTCTTGTCAAGCCTGAAAGCAACAATTGATGCATGGGAGGTCTGCCCTCCCTTGGCCGTAAGTATGCCGTCAGCAGATGATATCTCCTTTATATCGTCTGGAACCGTATCGGACCTTATTAGGATGAGCTTTGTTTGAGGCTCCTCTTTTCGTATGCGCTCTATCTCCTCCATGGTGAAGACGGCCTTGCCGCTGAGAGCGCCTCCGCTAACGCCGATACCCCTTCCAAGATACCTCTTTTCAAGCTCCTTGGATGGAGCAAAAAAAGCCACCTGTGTTCTTCGCTTTGTAACCATGTCCCTGGTCTGAAGAATGAAGAGGTCCTCAGCCTTTGGACCCTGAAAGGTGAACTCTATCTCTTGCGGGGTCCACTTCTTGTCAAAAATCAAATACCTGACCCATTTTAGAAGGGCCTCATAAATTTCAGGAAATCTCTTTTCAAGGCTTTCATCTACGCTCAGGCCAAGCTCCTCGCTCTGCTCAACGGATATGGGGCTCGTTGCCACAAGACCGCTGACTATATCTTCCCCCTGATTTCCAACCGTGTAGTCCCCCCAAAGGCTAACCCTGTCCAGCTTCTTGTATGGGTTTGCGGTAAAGAGAACCCCTGTCCCCGACTCGGCGGAGAGGTTTCCATAGGCCATGGCCTGAATAATTACTGCCGTGCCCCAATGGTCTGAAATTTCCATTATCTCCCTGTAGGCCTTGGCCTTTTCAGAATCCCAGGAATTAAGTACAAGCCTTATGGACATGAGAAGCTGCTCAAAAGGGTCATCCTCTATATGTACGCCCCTTGAGATGACGGCCTCCCTGTAGGCAAGGGCAAGCTCCTTCATCTGCTCCCCTGTAAACTGTCTCTTCTTCTCAACGTTGTACGTGGCCTTTTGGGCCTGCATAAGGGCGGTAAAGACCTCCCTTTCAAGGCCAAAGGACATGGCCCAGGACTGGACGAACCTGCGATAGTTGTCCCAGGCAAACCACTTGTTGCCATATTTCCTGGCAAGCCCTTCCGCTATCTCCAGGTTCATCCCCACGTTGATTACAGTGGACATCATGCCAGGCATGGAGATTGCCGCACCGCTTCTCACTGAAAGAAGAAGGGGATCGCCTGGGTCTCCAAAGCGCATTCCTGAGCGCTCTTCCAGCTCGGCAAGGCCCTCCCGCACCTGCCTTTTAAAATTCTGATAGGCCCCCTTTAGCTTGTAAAAGAGGGAGTAGTACCTGAAGACCTCGGTGGTTACGATTATGGCAGGAGGGACTGGTATGCCAGCCTGTGCCAGAAGCAGGAGGTTGTACCCCTTGTTTCCAAGCTGTATGAGGTTGCCTGTCACCCGGTCTGGCTGATGAATGGAGCAAAGATCCTGCTCAGGGTCATAACTTAGTAACATGTCCAGCTCCCTCAGAGTTAGATACTCCCGCTGGCTGGACAAGGCCTGGTAGAGCCTGGCCACGAAATTATCCAGGTGCTGAAGGCCAAAGGTTGAAGAAATGAGCCTCCTCAGGAAGGCCTCTGAGACCTGATGCACCACCTCCTGAATGGAGGCATCCTTTCTGATCATAGCCTTGTACTTTGGAAGTAGCTTATCAGGCCACAGCTGGCGGATGATCTTGTTCAGGTTTTCCTCGTGGGGGCTCAGGTAGTAGACGTAGATCATATCCTTTACACCCTCTGAAAGCCCCTTAACGATGTCGAGGTACTGGGTGAAGGAAAAACGCCTCACCCCCAGGGATTTTTCTAAAAGCGTAAGATATGTGGCAAACTTTTTGGAATAGACCCCATTTAACTGGACGGCCCTCCAGAGAAGCTTCAGATGACGAAGAAGATTTACAAAGGTGGATCTGGTTATGAACGGGACCTCCACCTGGGCGATGAGACGCTCAAAAAAGAGATTTGCAAGGTTCTCGAGACGAAACGTAAGCCCCAGGGCGTCAAACTTCCTTTCGTGGTACTTGCCATACATGGAGGGGATGTCTGCAGCAATGTGGCGCTTGTGATATATGGTTTCCTGGACGTCGTACTTTTCCTTTGAAAGGATTATGTTTTTTAGCTCTTCTATCTCGTCCAGTATGACCTTAAGGGCATGCTCGTTGTCGTCTGAGTCTATCACCTCAAGCACCCTGTCCATGCCCTCGAAACCAAGCTTCTTTGCCTCCTCAAGATTAAAACGTATCTCCTGGACCCCAAGGTTGTATTTCATGTATTCCAGGCGGTACATCTTTATAAGAAGCTCCACCCTGCGCTTTTCCTGGGGAGGCACGTCCCTTACCTCGTCAATGATCCGCCTTATCTCCTCTTCAGAAGAGCTTAGAAAGAGATGAACCTTTCTGGCAAAGGGTTCAAGACCAAGCCTTGAGGCAATGTGACGCACAATCTTGTGCACATGATCCACGTACGGGCCGTGGGGACTTATCTGCTCAAGTATTTCAGGAGGAAGAAACTGGGCTAGGCCCTCCTTTTGCCTGCTGTACCAAAAGCAGAAGATGGCCTCGATGAAATCTACTATGAGGTTGTTGCTTTCAACGTGACTCTGTTTTCTTAGAAAATGAATGAGGATATCGCGTCTTTTGGATATTTCGTCAAGCTCTGTGGAGACGTCGCGTAGCAGACCTTCTGCGCCAATCTCATTGAAGTAAACAGGGATTGAGCGGGCAAACTCCTTCACCAGGTTGTATATGGGCTCTATATCGCTATTTAACAACTTGGTGATGTCCCGCTGGAAAAGGTCCGTGTCCTTTATGCAGGTACCCCCTAACTGGAGGTTTATGGTAAGGGCGGAAAGAAGTGTGCTACAGACCTTTGGCTTCTGGCATACCAGGTCCAGCCAGGCCCTGATATTTTGCAGATGCGCCGGGTTTGAAAGGACATGCCACTCCGTATCAACGCCCTGGACCCCAGGGGTCTGGAAGCCAAAGGCAACCACCTGTTCAAGAAAAAGCTCAATGAGCCTGGTATTTTCCCTTTGAAGTATCTCTGTTCCAAGGGCATTTATGCATTGAAGGGCCGTCCTTGGAAACTGACCTATCTGCTGTTTAAGTAGTGCAAAGCTCTTGGGGATAATCTGTCTCAGCTCATCAAAATCTGCAGTCTTTACCAGGCAGACAAGATTCTTGTTGAGCTGGCGAAGGACTTCCTCGTGGATGATGTTAAGGCCCTCCATCTCCACCATGTGAAAAAGGAAAAGCAGATGGATGGAGATTCCGTCAACGTCCTTCCTCTTGCCCTTTTTGAAAGAAAGCCTGCAGGGTGCCTGCCCAAGGGCCTTTGCTATCTCTTTGTATCTTTTTACAACGTCCACGTGGCCCGGAAGTTCGGCAAGTGCCAGGGCAGCCTCCCTGGGATTATCCATTTTTTCTATCTCTTTGGTCCTTTCAATAAGGAGGGTCTTGAAGGTGGCGTGGCTGACAGGTTCAAGAAGCTTCATGATGCGCTTGTAGTCCCCCTCATCTATCCAGAGGCCATACTGAGTGAGGCTCGATTTTAGCCACTTTTGCGGGCCATCCTGACTGAGCCAGTATTTGTAGGTTATGCGCCTCACCTTTAGAAGGAGCTCCTTGCACCACTTCCATATGGGGTCGGTCTCAGGCACTTCCTTAAGCCTGCGGGCAAGATTTTTAACAAGCCGGGCCAGGGGATGAAAGCTCGTTGCTATGGCATAGGCCATGGAATCATCCACTGTTGAAAGCTCCCTCAGGACGCGTGAAAGGGCGGGAACGAGGCCGTGGAGCGTTTCATCATCTGCGGCCCTTGCTATCTTTTCCATGTAGGCAAGAAGGCCGTCGGCAGCCCTCTTCTTCTCCTTTTCCCTTGGAGCCTCCTTTATTAGCTTGAGAAAGGTGTCAAGGAGTATCTCGCATGCCTGGACTCCAAAGGGTGAACGGACGTAGGTGTTGAAATTCTTGAGGGAGAAGGACCTCAGATCATAAACAAGGGCACCCCAGTTCTTAAAAGGATGGTGCAGCTCAAAAAGGAGGTAGTCTGCCTGTCTGAGTACCCCCTTGTACCCTTCCACTGCCTTCCTGAGCACCTCGTACTTTTTCTCGATCTCTACCTGTTCAACCTGGGTCTCCTTCAGGTTGATCTCAAGGGCCTTTGATTGTGCTATGAGGCTTGTCATAACTTAAACGGCCTTGTTCTCCTCCATATGAAGTATCAGGTCCAGGAGCCTGTTTGAATAGCCCCATTCGTTATCATACCACGACATGACCTTTACAAGAGTTCCGTCTATGACCCTGGTTGAAAGACCATCCACAATGGAAGAACGCGGATCCTTTATGAAGTCCGTGGAGACAAGGGGCTCTTCAGTATAACCAAGAAACTTGTTTGTGGCCGCCTCTAGGGCCTCATTCACCTCTGGTACAGTGGTTGTTTTCTCCACCCTGACCACCAGGTCCACCAGGGAGACGTCAGGAGTGGGAACCCGTACGGCAAGGCCATCAAACTTGCCCTTAAGCTCCGGTATCACCTTGCTTACTGCCGCTGCTGCCCCTGTCTTCGTGGGAATCATGTTGAGGGCAGCCGCCCTTGCCCGTCTTAGATCCGAATGGGGAAGATCAAGGAGACGCTGGTCATTGGTATAGGCATGAACCGTTGTGACAAGACCGCTCACTATGCCGAATCTATCCATGATCACCTTTGCAACGGGCGCAAGGCAGTTCGTGGTGCACGAGGCATTGGAAATGATCTTGTGATTGACAGGATCGTAGTCATCCTCATTGACACCCATGACTATGGTCACATCTTCCCCTTTGGCAGGGGCAGAAATTATCACCTTTTCAGCGCCTGCCTCAAGGTGCCCTGCTGCAAGGCTTGCTTCCCTGAAGCGTCCTGTTGCCTCAATGACATACTCTGCGCCAGCCTCTGCCCAGGGAATCTGGGCTGGCTCCTTTATATCGGTTACCCGAATGCGTTTGCCATTAACCGTTATGGATTCGTCGTCGTATTCCACCTCTGCATCAAGCTTTCCCATCACAGAGTCATATTTCAAAAGGTGGGCGATCACGTGGTTGGAGGTTAGATCGTTGACAGCCACTATCTCGATGTCCTTAAACTCCGGATACATCATAGAGGCCCTGAATACGTTTCTTCCTATCCTGCCAAATCCGTTTATTCCTACCCGTAAAGTCATGTCCATCCTCCTTGAAGTTGATTTTTTCTTAAAATAAGATTCTAATCATTCCTGAAACAATTTCATCTCCATTACACAAAAATTTCCCCTTACCTTTTCCACGGGCGCAGCAAGTAAAAGGCCCCGCTTTGAATAAAAAGACATGGCCTCCTTGTTTTCCTTGTGTACATCTATAACCAATCTTGTAGCCTTACGCCTTTTCAAAAATCTCATCATGTAGCGAAATAAAATCGTGCCAAGGCCTTTGCCCTGGCATGATTTATCAATGGAGATATTAAGCAGGTAACACTCTCTGCCAAGTATTCGAAAGCAGATGTAACCCAATATTTCCCATGGACTTATTAAGGGACAGATGCACCAAAAGAAGGTTTTACCGTCCTTGTCTTCTATTTCTCTTAATAGGCCCTCTTTTGACCAGGGACAGGGCTGGACCCTGTCTTCAATGGACTTTATGGCATTAATATCGGCAGGAACTGCCTTTCTAATTATCCATCTGGCCATATAATAAGAATAGGACGGGCCTTGGGAGATAGGCCTGTAAGAACTAGCGCTTTAGTATCTGGGTCGCCTGATTGATGCTTTTTCGGCCGTATTCAACTATGGACTGGGCCGCCTCCTGAAGGGTCATGGTCTCCCTGCACTGGGTAAGCCTTATGAGCATTGGCAGATTCACTCCGGTGATAACCTCAACCTTACCCTCTTCAAGGAAACTCAGGCTCATATTGGCGGGCGTTCCACCAAACATATCTGTAAGGATAAGGATTCCGCCTCCTGCATCCACCTGTTTTATGGCCTTTCTTATGGTCTTTTTCATGTGGTCAACACTGGTGGATGGATCCACGGTAAGGGCCACCATATTCTCCTGTTGACCAACTATGAAACTTGTGGTTTCAACCAGCTCGTGGGCAAGGCTTCCATGGGCCGCAACCACTACTCCGATCATGAATCAACCCTCTCTGTCCAGATCTCGATGGGTGACAATAACCTCTTCCCCTTTTCGTGTAAACATCTCACCGAGCCACCTGGCAATGGCAACGCTCCTGTGCCTGCCGCCAGTGCATCCAATGCCAACAACAAGGTAGACCTTGCCTTCGGCCCTGTACTGAGGGATTAAAAAGGAGAACATGGACTCAAGATGTTTCAAAAAGGCCCTTGTTTGCTCCTTGTGGTGAACAAAGTCGTATACCCTTTCGTCCAGACCGCTAAATGACCTAAGTTCCGGAACAAAGTAGGGATTTGGCAGAAAACGCACGTCCAGTACAAGGCTTGCATCGGCGGGCACCCCATACTTGAAGCCAAAGGATATGACGTGGATAAGAGGACGGGTAAGATCCTGCCTGAAGGAGTACATGTCAAGGACAATCTGCCTTAGCTGGTGCACGTTCCTATTGGATGTGTCTATGTAGTTGTCTGCAAATTCCCGAAGGCCCCTGAGCCTTTTCCTTTCCTCAGAGATGGCCTTGATTATGTCGCCCTTTTGCTGAAGCGGATGCTTCCTCCTGGTCTGGCTGAAACGTTGAACAAGAACGTTATCAGATGCATCGAGGAAAAGCACCTCCAGGTGGAAGCCCTGATTTTTTACCTGGGAGAATATGGAGCCGTACTGGTCCAGAAAGCCCTTTTCCCGAACATCCATGACAAGGGCCACCCTGGTTGGGATTTCCGTGCTGTTTTCTGTAAGGGATAAAAAATCTGGAAGAAGGGCAATGGGCAGGTTATCGACACAGTAATAACCCATGTCCTCAAAGGCACGGAGAGCGGTACTCTTGCCCGATCCGGACATTCCCGTGATTATTACTGTCTGGATGTTTCTTGACGGGTGCCCTGTCAAACTAACGCACCGTAGGACCTGTTTTCTGCATGCTCAATCATCTCTGGAATCTGGGACAAATCCTGCGCTTTCTTCAATTCAAAGATCAGCTCCCTGTTTTTTAAAAGACGAGAAACATTGGCAAGAACGCGCAGGTAGCTTGGAGTGGCATCTTCCGGCGCAAGAAGCATAAAGATCACATGAACCGGTTCTCCATCCAGAGAATCAAAGGGTACTCCCTGAGGACTTACTGCAACCACCATGGAAAGTCGCTCCAATCCCTCTACCCGTGCATGGGGTATGGCTACCCCCCCGCCAATGGCAGTTGTCCCAAGCTCTTCCCTTTCCTCTATGGCCCTTATTACCTCTTCTTCAGAAATATTGCCAAGACACAAGGCGGCCTTGCTTGCCAGAACCCTGATTACGTCTTCCTTTGACGAACCTTGAAGCGGGAAAATTACACAACTTTCCTTTAAATACTGTCTTATCCTCACTTACCTAACTTACCTAAGGCTCCAGGAGTCCAAGCCCCCCATCCTTTCGCCAGTAAATGACATTAACCCGGTTGGTTTCCGCATTTATGAAGGCGAGAAAATCCTTTCCGCTTATCTGGAGCTGATCCGCTGCCTCCTCAATAGACATGGGCTTTGTATTTATCTTTTGTATCACAATGATCTGGTCTGCATCTTCTGACTCCGAAGCGGCTGAAGAAGGGGCTGGTGTCTGTGACTGGCTTCCACCACGCCTGTTTTTCACCTTTTCCCTGAATTTCTTAAGCTGTCTCTCTATCTTGTCAAGGACAAGATCAATGGCCGCCCTCAGGTCGTCATGCTCCTGTTTTGCAGCAGCCCTTATTCCGTCACCAGTAATAACCACCTCTGCAGTCTTTCTGAACTTTTCTGCAGTAAGCACCACGTTGACGTTCATGGGAGAATCACTGTACTTCTTAAGCCTTGCAAACCTGTCGTTTATGTAGTCTTTCAACTCCTCAGAGTGGTCCATATGACGGAAAGTCACGTTAATTTGCATAAAAAATTGTCCTCCATTTCAATATGTGAGTAAATCAAACCTTTGGCCTTTTCCGGCGGCTTGATGGCAGAATCCCCATGAGGTCCCTGTACTTGGCAACGGTCCTTCTTGCTATCTTGATGTTGTCCTTGGCAAGGATTTCAACTATCTGCTTGTCGCTGAAGGGTTTTGTCGGGTCTTCACTCTCTATTAGCCTTCGAATCCTTTCCTTTACACTTTGGGCCGCCACGTCCTTGGAGCCATCATTCCTTGGAAGCCCTGTGCTGAAGAAGAATTTGAGTTCAAATATTCCCTGGGGGGTATGGACGTACTTGTTGCTGGTGACCCTGCTGATGGTGGATTCATGCATGCCCACATCTTCGGCCACATCCTTGAGCACCATTGGCTTAAGATGGGTGATACCTTTTTCCAGGAACTCCCTCTGAAATTTGACTATGCTTTGGGTAACCTTGTAAATGGTTTTCTTTCTCTGGTGGATGCTCTTTATCAGCCACTGGGCGGACTTCATTTTCTCCTGGATGAATTCCTTGGCCTTTTTGGACACGTTGCCATTCTTTGCCGCATCCTTGTAATAGGAATTTATCCTCAGATTGGGAAGATCCTCCTCGTTAAGCGCAACAACGTACTCGTCCCCAACCTTGTAAACGTAGATGTCAGGAACGATATACTGGACCTCCTCCGAAGAGTAGGCCCTGCCCGGCCTTGGTTCAAGGGATTTGATAACATCTATGGCCTTGACCACATCCTCGGCGCTTCTTCCCGTGGCCTTGGCGATCTGCTGGTAATTGTGAAGCTCAACCTGGTGAAGGTGCCTGGAAACAAGCTCCTTTACAAGAGGGTCTTCTATCCCAAGGTGATTGATCTGAATCAACAGACACTCGCGAAGATCCCTGGCTGCAACTCCAACCGGGTCAAACTCCTGAACCCGTCTTAACACCCTTTCAACCTCCTCGGGCTCCGCCTTGGCATCCTCTGCTATCTCTTCAATGGTCGCCTTTAGATACCCGTCTCTGTCAAGATTACCTATTATGAGGCCAGCAATCCTGCGCTCTTCCTCTGAAAGATCAGACATCTGGAGCTGCCAGGTAAGATGATCCTTGAGATCGGACTTGGATGACACCAGGTTTTCGTAGTTTGGCATCTCCTTTTCTTCAAAGGAGTATGAAGGAAGAGCGCGCCTGTACTCGTCGTCCCAGACCTCCTGCCAGTTGGTCTCCTTGATGGCCTCCTTTTCCCAGGGGGTCTTTTCCGCCTCAGATGCAGCAAGCTCAGGAACGGATTCCTGTGCCCCCCACTCTTCCTGGTCCTTACTGTCCGTCTTTCCGGCATGTTCAAGATCGGCCGTGGAGGACTCTTCCAGCAAAGGATTAGTCTCAAGCTCCTGGTTTATGGTCTCAATGAGCTCAAGACGGGAAAGCTGGAGCAGCTTGATGGCCTGCTGCAATTGGGGGGTCATTACAAGCTGCTGGGTCAGCTTCAGATTCTGTTTAAGTTCAAGGGCCATATTCTAAAGCGAAAATTCCTCTCCTAGGTAAATCTTTCTGGCGATCTTGCTGTTGGCAATCTTTTCAGGAGTGCCATATTCGATCACCCTTCCAGAACTTACAATATAAGCGCTGTCACACACCGTCAAGGTTTCCCGGACGTTGTGATCAGACAGAAAAATTCCTATACCTCTATCCCTTAGTCCCTTTATAATGGCCTGTATATCAGCAACCGCCAGGGGATCCACACCTGCAAAAGGCTCGTCAAGAAGGATGAACTTGGGATCTGTTGCTAGTGCCCTGGCAACCTCCACCCTGCGTCTTTCTCCGCCTGAAAGCGACTCTGCCTTTTGGCTTGAAAGTGATTCCAGGCCCATCTCCTTAAGTAGCCCAATTACACGCTCCCTGCGTTTCTTCCTGCCAAGCCCCTTGTTTTCAAAGACCACCTCAATGTTCTCGAACACCGTAAGCTTTCTGAAGACAGAGGGCTCTTGCGGAAGGTAGGTAAGCCCCAACTGGGCCCTTTTGTGCATGGGCATATCTGTTATATCAGTGCCATCAAGAAAAACCTGGCCAGCGTCAGGCCTGATAAGGCCTGCTATCATGTAAAAGGTGGTTGTCTTTCCGGCACCGTTTGGTCCAAGAAGCCCTGTAATGGTGGAGCTTTCAAGAATGAGACTGACACCATCCACCACTGGCCGCCCCTTGTATATCTTTTTGAGCTCCTTTGCCTCAAGACAACTCTTTTCAACCATCAGTCCCCTTCAGAGTAGACAACTGCCTCCACCCTCTCCTTTCCAGAACTCTCCACAACGCTTCTGTTCTCGTTGACGTAGAGGACAATCTTGTCTCCCTTTATGCTGTTTTGGCCGTCCCAGACCTGGGCGTTTTTTAGTAGCACTATCTTCTCCTGGGGCTTAAAATATACTGCTTTCTTTGCCGTGGCCCTTCTTCTGCCCTGTACAATCTTTAAATGCCCCTTAACCACGATTTTCTTAAGATTCCTCTTTTTCTTGTTATCGGCAGTCCTTTTCTGGTCGTAAAAGACCTCAAGCCTGTCTGCATAAATGGTAAGATTACCCTTCCTGGCAACCACGTTACCAATAAACACAACGGTTCCCTTTGTATCGTAGGCCTCCATCCTGTCACTGGTAATCCTAATGGCCTGGGAAGGCTTTGGCTTTGCCTTTTCCGGACCCTTACAAAGGCCCCCTGAAACCAAAAGACCAGAACCTAGAAAATAGAAAAAGGTCAGAAATAGGATTAGCCGCACTGTGTTATTAATCATCTTAAAAGTCACCTCTTCTAGAACCTGGCGCAATCTAACCTCCAGGCTAATTGGCGCTCTTATTCAAGGCCCTGGCACCAAAAACAGAAATTCTTGCAAGACCCTTGTCTTAAGCGCCTACATCTTCTTCTTTTATAATTGCCCTTGGGAAATAAAGCAAAAGTTTGTGTTCTTTGAGAAGATAGACCATATCCCTTCCTGTCAGCTCGTTTCCGTTTCCACCCCTAAGCTCAACGTTTCCAGGTGACTCTATGGCAAGCCTTTCTGGATAGTAAAACAGGACATCTGCCAGCAGCGTATAGTCCTTTACACCCTTCACCTTTACGTTTCCAGAAACGGACACGGTCCCACTGGAGATCCTGTACTGGCCCGTGTTGGCAGTTACCTTGACAGGATTTTTACTCCCCGGTTGAAAGGTGATTCTAACAGTATCAAAATCCACCTCTTTTTTCTTCTCGTAAAAGCGGGCAAGCCTTGCATGAACAAGCCACTGGGACGCCTTGCCTTTTACGTCTCGTCTGTATCTTACACCATATAACACAAGATCCGCCTTGATCTTTTTAAGCTCAGGCGAGAAAAAGGCCTGCTCCTGGTCCTGCCCCTTAAAGAACATTATTCCCACAACAAGGGTAAAAAGAACCACAGAAATCCAGAAGTAAAATCTCTTGTTCACGCTGTGTGTAAGTCAGGCAGGCAGATTGAGATAACGGCTGATACTTCTTTCAAGAAGGCCCTTGGCATTAAGTATAAGCTCACAAACCTCCCTGACTGCGCCCCTGCCGCCTGGTGCATTTGTAACATAGTCCACGTGATCTGCCATAAAATTTGCTCCATCCTTTACGGTAACAGAAAATCCGCACCTTTTCAAAAGGGGCAGATCCACCCAGTCATCCCCCATTGCACAGACATTTTCGTAATCAATGCCAAGCTCTGAAAGAAGGGTAGAAAGGCAGGAAAGCTTGTCTTTTACAGCCTGAAAGACGTACCTTATGCCAAGCTCAAAACACCTTTTTTCCACGGCGTCTGATTTTCTTGCGCTTATTATGGCCGTCTCTATGTTGTTGTTGGCAAGAAGCTTTATGCCAAGCCCGTCTCTTACGTGAAAGGTCTGTACCTGTATTCCTTCTTGGGTATAAACGATACCTCCATCTGTAAGTACGCCGTCCACGTCCAGAACCAAGAGCCTGACACTCCTGGCCTTTTTTAGGATATCCGGACCTAAGATGTGCTTTTCTGAAACATTTAGCATTTAACACCTGTCAGGTCACGTCGGGCAAAACATCCAGGATACTTTTAAGTTGTTCAAGAAGAAGCCTGGCATCTTCAAGAGAAAGGCTGTTTGGCCCATCACACCTTGCCTTTTCCGGATCTGGATACACCTCCATGAATATGCCGTCGCAGCCGCATGCAACAGCAGCCCTGGCAAGGTAAGGCACAAACTGACGCTGTCCGCTTGAGCAACCGTCTCCGCCGCCTGGAAGCTGAACGCTGTGGGTGGCATCAAAAATGACCGGACACCCAAGGGACCTCATGATGGGAAGTGATCTCATGTCCACAACCAAGTTGTTGTAACCAAAGCTTGCCCCCCGCTCGGTAAGAAGAATGTCCTGGCCTCCAGAATCCCTGACCTTGCCCACTGCATGTTTCATGTCCCACGGGGCCATGAACTGCCCCTTCTTGATGTTTACTGCCTTGCCGGTGCGGGCCGCAGCCACAAGCAGGTCCGTCTGTCTGCAAAGAAATGCAGGAATCTGAAGACAGTCAACCACTTCGGCAACAGGAGCCGCCTGTTCTGGCAGATGAATATCCGTTATTACGAGACAGCCAAGTTCTTGCTTTACCACTGAAAGAATCTCAAGGCCCTTTTCCATGCCTGGTCCACGATAGGAGGAGATGGAAGTCCTATTGGCCTTATCAAAGGAGGCCTTGAACATGTAGGTGAAGCCGTTTTTTTCCGCCTCCCTTTTCATAAAGGCCCCTATTTCAAGGGAGATTGCTGCATCTTCAAGGACACAGGGGCCGGCGATAAGAAGAGGAGGGGCGCCTGTACCCACCCCCACGCCGGAGACGTGCGCAAGGACCGGTTCAGGACTGTCTTTCATATTTCCTCTTTAGAGCGGCACCAATGAAAGATACAAAGAGGGGATGAGGCTCAAGGGGCCTTGATTTGAATTCTGGATGGAACTGGCATCCAAGAAACCAAGGATGCTCCTCTATCTCCACTATCTCAACCAGCTCTCCATTGGGGCTCAACCCTGAAATTTTAAGCCCTGCCTTCTCCAAGGTGTCACGGTAAAAGTTGTTGAATTCGTAGCGGTGCCTGTGCCTTTCAAATATCTCTTCCTTCTGGTAGGCCTTAAAGGCAGTGGTGTCTGGAACCAGCTTGCAGGGGTATGCGCCAAGGCGCATGGTGCCGCCCATCTGGCTGTTTTCATCCCGTTTCTGGATGGTGTCCGTTCTGTAATCGTACCACTCCTTCATGAGATAGATGACAGGGTCTGGGGTATTGGGCGCAAATTCCGTGCTGTCTGCCATGGAGATTCCTGCCACGTGTCTTGCAAATTCGATTACGGCAAGCTGCATCCCAAGGCATATTCCGAAAAAGGGTATGTTATGCTCGCGGGCATAGTTTATGGCCTCGAGCTTTCCTGGAATTCCGCGGCTTCCAAAACCACCTGGCACTAATACGCCATCCACCTGGGAAAGCCTCTCCTCAAGTTCCTTGCCTCGCACCTCATCAGAGTTGACAAAGTCGATCTCCACCTTGGCGTTGTTTGCAATACCCCCATGAAAAAGGGCCTCGTTAAGGCTTTTGTAGGACTCCCTGAGGTTCACGTATTTCCCCACCATAGCAATCCGCACCGTGTACTGGGGCTGCTCTATCCTTGCCATGAGGTTTTCCCAGGCAGTGAGAACAGGCTGGCGAGTCCAGATATTCAGGCACTCAACCACCCTCTCGTCGAGCCCCTCCCTGTGAAAACAGAGGGGAACCTCATAAATGCACTTCACATCCTTTGCAGTAATGACCCTGTCCTCTTTAACGTCGCAAAAAAGCGCTATCTTTGCCTTTATTTCCGGGGATAGATCCATTTCGGTACGGCAAAGTATTATGTCTGGCTGGATACCAATTGAGCGAAGCTCTTTTACGGAATGCTGGGTTGGTTTTGTCTTGAGTTCTCCTGCAGCCTTTATGAAGGGCACGTAGGTAACATGTATGTAAAGGGTGTTGTCACGACCAAGATCACCACGGAGCTGGCGGATGGCCTCTATGAAGGGAAGGCCCTCTATATCACCTATGGTGCCTCCTATTTCCACAATGGCAATGTCTGCCTCGCCGTTTAACTGGAGTATGGCCTGCTTTATCTCATCTGTTACGTGTGGAATAACCTGAACGGTTCCCCCCAGATAATCACCTGCCCTCTCCTTGTTGATAACGCTGTAATAGATACGCCCAGAGGTATAATTGTGCCTTTGGCCGCATTTTACACCTGTGTAACGCTCGTAGTGGCCAAGGTCCAGGTCGGTTTCTGCACCGTCGTCAGTCACGTACACCTCACCATGCTGAAAGGGGTTCATTGTCCCAGGGTCCACGTTGATGTAGGGATCGAGTTTCTGAAGGGTGACCGTTAGGCCCCTTGCCTCTAAAAGTGCCCCGATAGAGGCAGCAGCAAGCCCCTTTCCAAGGGATGACAGCACACCACCGGTTACAAATATGAACTTTGTCTTCATCTTAGCCCTTCTCCACCCTTTTATTTTTTTCAAATCGTACTGCCCCAGCGCAGTACAAAGAACCACCCTGAGACCTGCCCCAAACCCTTAGTCATAAAAAAACATAGGTTCAACAAGACTTATGCCTGACTTATCAAGGGCAGTGAGGGCCGCCTCCAGCCTCTCTGAAGGCACCTTGAAAATCAGGACCGCCTTGCTTGAATCCCCTACAAAGGCATAGGTGTAATCTATGTTTATGTCAGCATCTGAAAGGACCTTTACCACCTTGTAAAAGCTCCCAGGTTCATCCGGCACCTCCACTGCAAACACGTACTGCTCCCTCAAGGTAAAGCCAGCGGAAGAAAGAACGCTCTTTGCCTTTTCCGGATTGTTGACCACAAGCCTTAAGATACCGAACTCTGCAGACTCAGCCAGTGCAAGGGCCCTGATGTTTATGGCTGCATCCTTGAGAGCCTTGGTAACCTCCAGAAGCCTGCCCTTTCTGTTCTCCAAAAAGATGGAAAGCTGCTTTATGCCGTATTTTTTAATCATTTTTGCAACCCCTCTGCCTCTCTTTTGTCAATAATCCTTTTCGCCTTTCCCATGCTTCTTTCAAGTGTCTTTGGTTCAACAAGCTTTATCCTGACGTTAATGTAGAGGTCGTTCAGCATCTCCTGCTGCAGTCTCGCCTTGAGCTGTTCAAGGGCGCCAATGCCGTCTGCAAAGGTGCGGTCATCCACCTCTACCCATACCTCCAGCTTGTCCAGCACTCCCTTCTTATCAAGCACTATGACGTAGTTCGGTGTAACACCCTCCACCTTGGTGAGCACGTGCTCCACCTGAGACGGAAATACGTTTACTCCATTTACGATGAGCATGTCATCTGCCCTGCCCTTTACTGACTCCATGATGGTAAGGGTTCTGCCGCACTTGCACGGCTCCCTGTGAAGAACTGTCACGTCCTTTGTCCTGTAGCGAATGATGGGAAGTGCCTGCTTGGTTATGGTGGTAAAGACAAGCTCTCCCTCTGTACCATCCGGTAGCACCTCGCCTGTGTCCGTATCGATAATTTCCGGGATAAAATGGTCCTCAAATACGTGGAGATGGCCGTATAGGCAGCCGGCTGCCACACCAGGGCCTATTATCTCGGAAAGACCGTAGGCCTCGATATAGGTAAGGCCCCAAGCATCCCTGAGAGCCTGCCTGAGTCCCTCGCTTGCAGGTTCAGCGCCAAAAAAGCCAGCCCTTATCTTAAAATCCTTCTTGAGATCATAACCGTCTTCCTTTGCCACCTCTGCCATATGAAGGGCAAAGGACGGGGTGGAACAGAGTATGGTTGCGCCAAAATCCTTCATCAAAAGGAGCTGTCTCTTGGTGAAACCTCCACTTGAAGGCACAACAGCAGCCCCAACCCGCTCGGCTCCGTAATGAAAGCCAAGGCCTCCTGTGAAGAGCCCGTAACCATAGGCGTTGTGCACCACGTCCTTGGGCCCGACATCCACCATGGCCATGGTCCGTGCCATGACCTCGATCCAGACCTCCATGTCATGGCGTGTATAGCCAACAACAGTGGGTTTCCCTGTGGTACCTGAGGAAGAGTGTATCCTCACCACCTGATCCAATGGAACCGTAAAGAGTCCAAAAGGGTAATGGTCCCTGAGGTCCTGCTTGGTGGTAAAGGGAAGCCTTTTGAGATCTTCCAGGGTTTTTACGTCTTCTGGCCTTATGCCCATTTCATCAAACTTTTTCTTGTAGAAGGGAACCAGATGATAAACCCTTTGAATCGTGTCCTGAAGCCTTCTTAGCTGTAGCCTTTCAAGCTCCTCCCGTGGAGCCCCCTCGATTTGATTCCACATGATAGTAGCGCTCCTCCCAACTTATTTTGGACCAATTGAAGGCATCCCCGGTACCAACCGAAAAATCAAGGCCCCTGTGCAACAAAGGCCCAGGTATCATTGGGCTAGTGCAGGAGTTAAAGCCCTTCAAAAAGTCCAGAAAAAATCATCAAGATCGTATCCTCGATTGACAGCTTTAACACAAGAAAAAATTTGTTCAAGACCCTGGATCTGATGCTGTTTCATTAGCATCTGCTGCAAGCCTGATAATGGCGTTTACTGCTGCTACGGCCACTGGTGTTCCGCCCTTTCTTCCAAGACAGGTGATAAACGGAACAGGTGAATGTTCAACAAGTTCCTCCTTGGATTCTTCTGCGTTTACAAAACCCACTGGTACACCTATTACAAGCCTTGGCAAAAACCTCTTCGCGCGCATCATATCAATGAGCCTTAAAAGGGCAGTGGGCGCATTCCCAATGACAACAATCCCTGGCCTCATTTCTGCTGCGATCTCCATGGCAGCCTCTGCCATGGTGCCCCCCAACTTTTGCGCAAGGCTTTTACATTTGTCTGTGCCCATTGGGGATAGCACCCTGGACTTGCCGTCCGTAAGAAGACCCTTACTGATGCCAGAGGCTGCCATCTGGGTATCGGTTACTATTGGGCAGCCATCCATGATGGCCTTTATGCCTGCATCTATTGCATTCTCGTGGAACCTGATTGTCTTTGCAAAATCAAAATCCGCTGTGGCATGGATTATCCTTTTAACCACCTGAAGCTCCCTTTTCCCATACTCATTTGGGCCAAGCTCCCCTTCGATGATCTCCATGCTAAGCCTTTCTATCTCAGGCCCCTTAAGGCCACGAACAGGCTGACTCATTTTTCAATACCCTCCCTGGCCTTTACACCCTTTTGAAAATAGTGCTTCACCATCCTGCACTCTGTAACCAGATCTGCTGCCTCTACTATCTCTTTGGGTGCATATCTTCCAGTTAGTATAAGCTCCACATTGTCCGGTTTTTTTTTAATAACTTTAATAACCTCTGCAACATCTATGAGGCCCATGTTTACTGCCACATTAACCTCATCAAGGATTACAATATCGTAGGTACCGCTTTCCATAAGCCTTTCCGCACTTAAAAGTCCCTTGGATGCAAGCTCAATGTCGGACTTTTCCGGCTTTCCCTTCACAAACCGACCTGAACCAAACTGCATTATTTTTATTCTGTCTCCAAAATATTTTAGTCCCTTTATCTCACTGAATTCTCCTTTCTTTAGAAACTGCACGAGAAGAACCCGTTTCCCTGCACCCACTGCTCTTACGCAAAGGCCCAAGGATGCGGTTGTCTTGCCCTTTCCATCCCCTGTGTAAACCTGAACATACCCTTTCATTTTTGAATCTCCTTTTCTCCACGGGAAAGAAGCGCCTCCGCCTCTGAATTTGTGCCGAGAAGGATTGCCATCCACCTGGTTCTTTGGTGTACGCCCATTGCAATCTTTATGGACATGGTAATGGGAACGGAAAGAAACATTCCAACGGGCCCAAGCACCCAGCCCCAAAAGGCCATTGACAGGAAAATTACAAGGGGGGACAGGCCTACCCCCTCGCCCATGAGTTTGGGCTCGAGGATATTGCCAACAGCAATGTTGACCACCACGTATATTATAAGCGTTATCAAAGACTGGACAAAGCCAAGTTTCACAAGGGCAAGCAAAACAGCAGGGACTGCTGCGATGATGGAGCCAATGGTTGGGATAAAGTTTAGTGCAAAGGCGCATACACCCCACAAGGCGGGGAAATCCACACCTTGGATGAGAAGGCCAAGCCATATCAACAAGCCTGAAAGAAAACTTGTAAAGCTCTTTATGGCAAAAAAGCGGTTTATACCGTCCATTATGAGCCTGAGCTCGCTGGTTTTTCTGATGCCTAGAAGGTTGAGGGCCTCAAGTTTGTAAACCATTCCCCCTGCCTCAAGAAGCATGAAGATCAAGGTAAGAATGATGACAAAGGTGTTGGTGATGAGCACCCCCATGCTCTTGAGGGTGGAGGCCACAAGGCCCATAATCCTTGATACATCAAGCTCTTTGAGTACCGAAAGCTCGACCTCTGTAAAACCAAGTCTTTTGGCAAAGGCTGTTATGCTGTTGTACATGGCGCCAAGCCTTTCCTGATAAATGGGTAGCTCCTTGGAAAACTCGGCGACCGATGTGCCAAGAAGTGCACCAACCCCTGTTTCAATGAGTATAAACAGGATGATTAGAAAGATTATTGAAAACCAGTCGGGAAGCCCCTTTCTCCTGAGCCAGAAGTGGATGGGGGCCATGAGAACCGCAAAGAATGCAGAAAGGAGAAATGGCACAAGGACCGAGGTACAGGCCCTTATGCCAGCAATCACCACCACTAGGGAGGCAAGATTTAAAAGAAGTGAGCTAACCACTTTGGGTTCCAACCCCTTTACTGCATTTTGTCATTAGTGAAGCCTTGACCAAACGATACACGGGCCTCTGTACTTTCTCCACTAAGGTTTCATGGAAAACGGTGCTGTTATTACGTTAAATATCAGCTTTTTGAAGATGTCAGTAACCGTTTTTGTCTGAAGGGTATCAACCCTTGGATCGTTCCAGTTGCCGCTAACCTTAACTGGTATGGCAAAGAGGGATTTGTTTTCACCCCCTATGATGCCCCCTATGATTGGAAGGCTTGTAATGATCTTGTCAACGGTCTTTAGTGGCTGAATAAATATGATCAGATCAAGTGATTTCTTGTTGAGGAATACATCACCAGTGCCATAGAAATTGATGCCTTGGCCCCTTATGTATGCCTTTTTCATGTGAATGCACCCTGATTTTATCTTGGCATCCACTAGGAGCTTTTTGTACGGAGACGTTCCCTCCAAAAGACCCTTGTTGAGGGAGAAGATGTCAACGATGTTGACCACGCTAAATATCTTGGAAAGAAGCCCGAATCTGTGAATGTACCCGTTTCTTGCCTTTATTTTCAGACTTCCGTCTCCAAGAAGAACCCTGTCCTTTCCCCTAAGGTACAGATTTAACGTAACAGGCCCTGTAATTAGATCCTGTTTTACACCAAGACAATCAAGCACCTCCTCGAAGCGGGCCTGATGCCCGGAAGGGGTGATGGCGGAAAACTCGCTGAAGACAGAGCCCTTTTCGTTTTGCTTCCTCAAATAGAGATCAAGCCCGCATGTGTCATCAGAGTAGGCCTCAAGTCTTCTTAACACATTGCCTTCCACGACGGCACTTCCCTTTAAATGTTTCAATATGAGCTCGTGGGGCTTTGCCTTTCGATTTTCGGAAAACTCGGTTACTGCGTATCTAACCTCCTCGGTATTGAAATCAAACCTGATGTTAAGCCCCTTGGCCAGCTCTCCAAATAGTTCCGCCTCTTCCTCATTTTGTTTTTTTTGAGGTCTCGCTCCACCTAATGCCCCTTCGCCCTGGTTTGAAAAATCCTGGATAATGCCAAAAGACTTAGCGGAAAGCCTTGGGGCAAAGAAGTGAAAAACACCCAGAAGCTTGCCCGGCCTTGTTTCAAAGGTACCGTTTGCATCTACCAAATCGTGAAAAAAATCGATCTTTGCTTTTACGCTTCCCTGGCCATTTTTTGAAAGCACAGAAAGCCTTTTGAAGAAAAGCCCTGAAACAGGCCCCCAGATCCAGTTAAGACCTTGAATATCAATATTCCCCTTTAATGAATAGGTCCTTTTGCCATCTGCTTCTGAAAAGGCAGCAGAAAAATCCCCCTTGGCCTTCCCCTTCAGCAAAATATTTTTCATTAGGATTGCATCCAGGACATCCACGTCAACTTCACCCTTAAAGGAAAAGGCAAGAGATTCTCTCTCCCTTGACGTTGATCTTCTAAAACCAACCACACAGGACTTTCCAGCCCTTGATATCTCCAGGCGTTCAATATCAAGTTTATGGGGGCCGGTTGAACCCTTGACTTTGAGCCTTACCCCTGCCCCTTTCCACTCAAGTCCTCCCTCAAAACCCGTGGTGTGGCCATTAGTAAAAAGTATCCTGAAATCCCTGGCATAAAAGGGAAGATGCAAGTTGAACTCATCCATGTGGAGGCCCTTTTTCTCAAGCCAGCTCCACAGCCCCCTTCTCACAACGCCGCTTGACTTTATAGAACCACTCCAGTTGTCAAATCCCTGGTGTGATAGGTCCGCTGTAAGGTAAAACCAATCCCCACCAAGCCGCGTCTTGAGGTCCCTAATGCTCACCTTTTTGTTACTGACCTGCACCCTTCCCTTTTTGAGATACACATCACCCGGAAGCATGTTCGTCCTGAGGTTCATGCCAAGGGGAGAAAAGGAAACCAGATAGGTCATGGAGGCCGTACCATCAAGGCTCATGTTCAGGCGAAGCCTGTTCAGGGCAAAGGGCCCTGAAACATCAACCTCCTTTTCCTTGAAAAAGGCAGTTTCGATATCAAACCTTTTGCACAGGGAAAGGAGCGATTCTGCCTGAAACTTTCCCCTTGCCCTTTCTATCAAGATCTTGAATAAGTGATTTTGCCAGGAAATGCGTCCGCCAAGGCCTTCCACAGAATTTGGGCCTAAAAGGCCAGAAACGTCAAAAAGGGAAAGGGTGTCCTCCTCGTATTGTGCCTTTCCCTCCCTTATTTTGATGTTCATGCCCAGGGTTTCGTAAAAACCGGAAAGCCTTGTATCCTGTACGAACACCTTGACCTTCTTGTGGTGTTTTCTGTCACCAACCCACAAACGGCCCTTTACCTTGCCTTCAAGCCTTGAAATTTTCCCAAGCTCCTCATGAAGCCTTTTTTCATGAGTGAATTTTAAAAGTGCCCACCTGACATCTTGGGCATGGGCCATAAGCAGGATGTCCAGTTTGAACTGTTCGCATCCCTTTGAAAGGCCAAGAACAAGGCTTCCTTTCGTCCCGGTGGTCTTTCGAAGCCGTGCCCTAGCTCCCTTGACATAAAGCACCCCGTCTATGATTTCAAAGGGCCCACTTGCAGAGTCGACGAAAAAGTCCTCATCTTTCACGTATATGTTCACATCCCTGGCACTACCCTTGATGTACATGCCTGACAGGGAATGCCACTTTGAAAGGGGCGCATCCAGATGAAGGGTTGCGTGTTCCACGGTTCCCCTTCTGATGGCAGTGCAAAAGTCCTTGACGTCTTTATCCTTGATGGAAAGGGCATTTAGGGCGTCTCTGATCTGTCCAAGGTCCAGATCATTGCCAGAAATGTCTGCAATTGCCCAGTAGCGCCCCTTGCGCTTAAAGATTCGTGCCTTGCCTTTCATGTGAAGCCGTGGTTGCTTGATATCAAGGTCTTCCAGGATTATCTCTGCCTCTCCATTGGCATAAGAGTATTTCAAGAAGAGGCTTCCACATGAAAATACGGCAGAAAGGGCTTGCGCCTTTGAAATCACACAGTTTGAATAGGCCCTGATAGCACCTTGGGACTTTTCAAGCCCCTTTCCCTCCACCTCGAACTCTATGTTTACAAAGCCATAGGTAGGAAACTGACGAATCGTTGTAACCCTTTTGACCTTGAGTGCAGATAGATCTAGCTGATCAATCCTGCCCTTGATACTGTAGCCCAGGCCTTCAAGGTCCACATTACCCTTAAGCTCAATAGCCGCAGCCTGCCTTGTGTTCCCCTTAAGATCTGCGCGGAGTTTTTTGCCACTAATGTCTAAGTAACCGTAAAGATTCTTTATATAGGGCCTTTTGTTCTTAAAGGGCAAAAACGAAAGCCTTAGCCCCTTGGACACCTCGAAAAAGCCGTTTGTCACCTTGACGTGTCTTGGGAGAATAAGCCCGCTGGTTTCCTCTTTTCCGAGCCTTTTTAAGACAAATTGACAATCTTCAAGGTCGATTCCAGAGATGGCAGGCCTTCCTGAAATAAGTGAAAACCAGTCCGGATAAACACCCACAGTTGAGGCATCCAAGGAAAAGTCAGGAGATTTGACCCTGGCATCAAGAAAGGCCAGATGCGGAATGGGAAACCAGTACCAGGTGAGACTTGAAAAATCTGCCTCTGCGTGAATCTCCCTTTGGATTACCTCCTTCAACAAAGAACGAGTTTTGGGTGATGAAGTTATGACATGGGGGGTTACGAACAAAAAGGCCCCCGCAAGAAGAAGGAGACTGAGAACAAAGGACCTTTTCATCTAATTAGGATACTAAAAGACATCTTTTTGGTCAAAAAAAGACCGTAACAAGCCAATCAAAAATGGACCAAGCTGCCTGGAATCAAGGGACTACTTTCATGTTAAGAACGAATCAGGACATCGTTATCCAACATCTTAAACATATCAATACTTGCCGTGAGAACCTCAGGAAAATACCTTATGGCAATCCAGGTAAGGTCCTTGAGGGCAGGCTTGATAAAGGCCTTGAAAAAGGGCCTTCCCTTTTTGCCATAGAGAAATCCATAGGCGCCAAGGGCCTGGAGCAGCCTTAAAACGGAAAGAACTGGCCACTGCTTTCTTACCTCATCTACCTGCCTTTTCACTTCATGCTCCTTGAGCATATTAACATACCTTTCAAACAGGTACTCTCTCAAGGAATAATCAAGCTGAACGTATGGATCGTGTAACAATGATGCCAGATCGTATGCCAAAGGACCAAGCCTGCCTGCCTGAAAGTCAACTATTCCCAGACCTCTTGCATTTTTTATCATGATGTTCCTGGACTGAAAATCTCGGTGAAGAAAATAGCGTCTGCATGAAAAGGAATCCACCTTAAGGGCCACATTTGAAAGCTCTTCCTCCACTTTTGAAGGGACTTTGTGGCCGGCAAAGTCCCTGACAAAGGCACCAAGGAAATAGCCCACCTCTTTTTCAAGGGCAACTGTAGAATCGTAAGCCTTCTCTTGCCAACACCAGGAAGTGTCAAAACCATCTCCGCCCCTTTTCTGCATGCGAATCAATGCCTTAATTACCTCCAGGTATCTCCTTTTTATCCTGTCTATATCCCCCTCTTTTTTAAGCCTTGTTACCTCCTCAAAAAGCATGGTCTCCCCAAGGTCTTCAACGATTAAAACCCCAGAATCCCTGTCAAAAAAATATATTTCTGGCACGGGAATGCCCTTTTTAAAAAGGTGACCCCCTATATGGAAAAAAGAATGCGCCTCCCTTACCCCCTCTTTTCCGGGGGAAGGCCCAATCCTGATAGCTTTTTTGCCCTTCCAAATGATCCTTGAAAAGGACCTGTCTGATCCATCAGGTGCCACCTTTATGGATCTTTTTTTCTTCATCTCCATGTTCTGCGCCTCTGTTTAAAAGCCTTGTGGCCCTTAAACTGAATCAAAGGGGAACCGATGCTTGAAGAAAAACAGTTATTTTTTGAAAGGGCAAGGAAAAGGCAGAATTATACTAGCTACTTTATGCCTTGGCGGGAGGCGAGTCTTGCTGCAATCTCTTCAACACTCATGTTTTCTGATCTTTTTGAAAGGTCAAGACGCCCAAGCTTTGTGTGAAACTGTGGACCCACGTCCGACTTTTCAGGTGCCCAGAGGGGAAACTTTATCCCTGCTGCCTTGTGGACTAGCCAGGCCTCAAAGGAGATGAGGATGGAGGAAAGGGAAAAGGCCATGATATTTATAGGATGCCCTAGATAGCCAAAGACAATCAGCAGGGTTGTGGATGCAGCAGGTGGGTGCAAAAGCCCTGTTATTCCCATGATCGTTCCGCATGTGCCCACGGCAGCGCCCAAGATTGCCACGTTTTCCATGCTAATTGTGCCTGGTACACCGCCGGCTTTTATGGTAAGCCAGTAAAAGCAGAGCCCAATCAGGCAACCAATGAGGTGTCCAAGAATGGTGTTTCTTGGAGACGACATGGGTGAGCTTGGTGCATAAAATTGCATGAAGATAGTGGGCCCTAGGGAGGGGAAAATAAGGTTCACTGAGCAAAATCTTGCTGCGATACCCAGGGACATTACTGCCAGAAAACATGTGGCCATCAGGTAAATGTAGCTAAGGAGCCGTGCATCTGTTCTGGTTGCCAAAAACCAGAAACGAAACCTGAATATCTTACTTAGTTTCCACAATATATGTTCATGGTGTCTCTTTTCAGTTATTATATCTTGTGTTTTTTTGTTTTTGGTATAATTCATTAGTAAATATTATCAATCCGACTAAAAAGGAAAAAATGAACCTGTTAAAAAAATTCCTGGACTATGCCAGATTCTCCACAGGTGATTTTGAAAAGCTCTTTGCCAATGTTGAAATGCCGCCATGCCCCAAGGTTGTGGCAACCCTTATGCAGAAACTAGAGGAGCCTGATACTAATATCGATCAAATCGTTCCTCTCCTTGAATCTGACGCAAGCCTTGCTGCCCAAATCCTTAGGCTTGCCAACTCCGCCCTCTTTGGCCTTGCCGGCAAGGTTACAAGTATCGCCAAGGCAGTGGCACTCCTTGGTCTTACTGAGATAAGAAACATTGCCATAGGCTATGCAATGACTACCACAGTCAAGGATCCAGCCAAGGAAGGCTTTCAAATGGAACGATACTGGTCAGATTCCATATTCAGGGCGATCTTTTCCAAAAAGGTGGCCGAGCACCTTGGGGTAGAATCTGACGAGGCCTTTTCTGCAGCCCTTCTTCAGGACATTGCCATTCCGATATTGATGGATAGATGGTTTAACCTCTACAAGGACGTGTTTGAAACGTGGCTTCAGAGTGACAGGAGGCTCCATGAGGTGGAAGACCAGATTCTTGCCTGGAATCATGCTCAAGCTGGAGCATGGATATCCAAGTCTTGGCAGTTGCCTGATATCTTCACATGCTCTATAGGCCTTCATGTAACATCCCTTGATGAAATAAAAAGGCTCAACCTGGGAGACAACGTTGTAGGTCCCGTTGCCCTTTCCAATAAGGTTTCAGTGGCCTTTCAGGACAGATCCTCCATGAAAGAAGCTGAACTTGAGGCAAAAAGCCTGGGTATTGATGGTGATACCTTGCAAGAACTATTCGAAGAATCCAAGGACCTGGTTTCATCTATAGCCGATGCCTTGGGAATCAGAGCAGTCTGAACAGGTCAGTCATGTCCCTCAGGCTCGTAGAAATATTCCATCAAAAGGGAGAGCCAGAGGACCTTAGGTTTCTTCTGGAAGATGTTCCCGTTTACGAATTCTGGGCAGACAAGTTGCCAGATGGAAGGATGAACGTGCGCCTCCTCATTAAGGCCAGAGACGTTGACAAGGTGGTGGATGTGTTCGAGTCCTTCTTTCAAGACAAGGATCACTACCGTATCGTGGTTCTACCGGTGGATGCGACCATTCCCAGGGAGGAAGAGGAAAAGAAAGAAGAGGAAAGCGCGGAAGGGGAGCCAGCCGCTGAAGGGGAAGAAGGCCGTGAAGGTATAAGCGTGGAAGAGCTTTACCAGAAGGTCAGCCCGTCGGCCAAACTCTCAGGCCGCTTTGTAAGCCTTGTTGTAATCTCAAGCATAGTTGCTGCCATTGGGCTTTTAAAGGATGATGTTGCCGTCATTATCGGCTCAATGGTAATCGCCCCGCTTCTTGGCCCCTTTGTAGGGCTCTCCCTTGCAAGCGTCCTTGGAGATTTTGAGCTAATGAAGGACTCTCTCCCAACAGTGCTGACAGGGGCAGCCATTGCCGTCTTTATTGGTCTTTTGGCGGGCTACTTTGCCCCCTCCACCATGGCCTTTTCCCATGAAGTCCTTTCTCGCTCCCAGGTGGATTTTCTCTTCATACTACTTGCCATCACCTCTGGTGTTGCAGGGGCCTATTCCCTCACCCAGGACATGCCAGAAACCCTTGTGGGCGTAATGATGGCGGTTTCTGTACTTCCGCCACTTGTGGCCTCTGGCATAATGTTGTCAAAGCACATGTTCATTCAGGCATCAGCTGCCACTATCCTTTTCCTAATAAACGCCGTCTGTATAAACCTTTCAGGCGTGGTCACCTTTGCCGCCAATGGCATAAGGCCCTTAAAGATTTGGGAGGCGAAGAGGGCCAAAAAGGCCCTCGTCTTTTCCGTCGCGGTATGGCTTTTGAGCCTGATTATTCTCTCGTGCGCCATCTATCTTGAGCAAAGACTTCTTGCAAGGCATTGAACCGCAAGGCCTTATCATCTAATTTGTAACCACACTCGGCAGCTATCTTCCAAGGACCTTGTGATACTTCTTTTCTGGCACAACAACGAATCCTGTGATACCCACTCCCTGGTTATTTCTCTTGTCACTTGCCATGATCACCACCTTGTAGTTACCTGGCTCACTGGGTGAAAACGCTGCCTCGAAATGGCTTATCCTGCCTGCCCATTTAAGCGGAATCTCGGAAATCATTTTTCCCTTAAAAAACACTTGGGCCGTAACGGTCACCTTGTTGGCATCCCACAGGAAACCGGGGCGCACAGGGCAACCGCACATGGGCGTAACATGTGCGCCAATTGTGACCCTTGCCCCTTTGGAATAAAACTCATGTGGCTTTGGACTGTACGGATGCACTATGAGGCCATAAAGTATGAACACTAACCCATCACCCGTAACGTTCCTGCCTGGGATGAGCCATGTTGTTTTCACCTCATGGTGAATGTTATTTCCAGCGCCAAGTGGCCCTTTAAGTTCAATCTCAAGCTTGAGTGGTTCCTTGATGTCGAAAACGAATTCTGTCTTTGCTGCCCCACCCTTTGAAAGAACGGTTGCCCTCGAAATGGGGCTTTTCATCAAAAGCTTCGTATCACCAGTGCCCCCTTCCAGGACCTTTTGGGCGAGGACTTTTCCTGTAAGGGCCTCCCGTACGGTCACCTCAAGACCACCAACAGCAGTACCTATGAATTTGGCGTCATTGGCCCGAGCCCGTACCACGAGCCTTGTAGGAACTGCGCCAGCATCCAGTGAAAAGGTAACAACCGAAAGAATCAAAAATACAAAGATGATCCCAAGCCGGATGGATTTGAAAAAGCCACCTTGGATCATGTCCCATCCTCCTTTGACTGTGTTTATGAATCTGCATTCAAAATGCCCCAAATATCCTACTTTAAAAAGGAATGATCACTAAAAGTGGAAAAGACAAGGTTTGGAGAGATGGTCGAGGAAATTTCTTTAAGGATGTGTCTGAGTTATAAGCATATTTATAGACCTATTTGTCACCCTTGAACCTTTCCTTGTCCAAAAGGTCCTTACACCAGTCAGCCAGGGCTTCCAGGTCCTTTATCTCTAGCTTACCGCGCTGATAATCTATTACACCTAGTTTCTTCCAGTACTGCAGATGTCTGGTGACAACCACACGCACAGACCCTACCAGCCTTGCAATTGCCTCGTGTGAGAGATCGTTTATAAGGCGCAAGGGTGGAGGATTCTTTTTGGCAATGGGGTGCTCAGGCCCCACGTGTCGCAGGATAAGCCTTGCAAGTCTTGTCATGGTATCGTGCAGGGCAAAATCCGTGGCGAGGTTTTCCATGCGTCTAAACTGCTCACCAACGTAGGGAAGAAAATTCTTGTTGAATTCAGGATAGATATCCAGCCATCTCCTTGCGTTTGCCATGGAAGTATAGAGTATTTCGACCTCATCAATGGCCATGGGGGTGACATCATGGGGTTTCCCGTCAAGGAGAGTGACTACGTCAAAGACGTCCCCAGGTCCAAGAAGCCACAAGGTAACCGTGCGGCCAGTATCTGGGTGTGACCGTTGCAGCTCAAGTCTTCCAGAAATCACAACGTGAAACCTCTTTGACGTATTTGAAGAAAGGCCTCGCACACCCTTTCCCCAGATCTCTGGCTTAAATGCCTTTAGCATCTCCTTTAAAACTTTATCATCAAGATTGGAAAAAACAGGGGACTGCCTAAGCAGTGTCTCATACTTGGTCGAAGGTTCAACTGACATTTTTAAGACCTCTTAGCACCATTCCCAAAACCCGTTCCACTCTTCGCTCCATTTTCAAGAGGTTCCAAGTAATTTTTCTTTGCGACTTTAAAACCTGTTTTTTAACTACCTGTTAAAGAAAAAGGGGCGTTTAAGAGATTGCAACCCTACAACAATCTCCTTCAATAGCTCAGCCCAAAACATTTACATTTTTTTGTCTTTAGGTGTTGTTGTGCAAAACCGGCAGCGGTTTTCCATTAAATAAAAATTTGCCTGACTAAAGAAATTCAGAACTCCTCCCTGTTTCATTTCTGTTATTCGTTTTTTCATGGGAGAGGTCGCCTTCTTTTTCAAAGGGAAATTCTACTCTAAATATTGCATAGTTTCCCAGCCTTCTGAAGGAAAGACGTCCACCCATGTTTTTTATTATCTTGTTGGAGATGGGTAACCCAATACTGCGTCCGCCCTCATCAAGGGGCTTGAATATATTTTGTGGGTCCTCCACCTGCTTTATCTCCATCTCGTTTTTAAAATCAATGGCTAAGGTTCCATCCTTAGTGAAGCAGTGGATTTCCAGTCTGCCCCCTGGACGCAGGGCTTCCACTGCATTTCTGATAAGGTTTACGAAAACCTCCATGAGAGCGTCGTTGTTCACCTTCAGGGCCTTGAGCTCCGGGCAGAGTCTGAGATGTATCTTGACATTTTTTTTTCTTTATTTCTGGGGAAAGGAGGCAAAGGCTCTTTTTTAGTACTGAAAGGACGTCAGCCTGTTTTGCATTGTCTCCCTGTGGTCTGACAAAGGTATTTATGGACCTTGTGAGCCTTTCAAGTCGATAGGCCTCAGACTGGATAATATCCAGTTCCCGGATATCTGGATGCCTTCTCTTGGCAAGCATTGCCAGACCACCAATGGCTATAATGGCGTTTTTTATTTCGTGGGTTATCTCCGCGGTCATTGTCCCGATGGTGATAAGCCGTTTGTCTCGTTCTGTAAAGCGGGATAAGAGCACCTTTTCCGTTTCATCGAGTGCATAGAAAAAAAGAAGGGGCCTTGATCCCCTGTCCTTTCCTTCAAGAAAAAAATAGGAACGAAGAAGGACGTAAATTGCAAAACGCTCCTTGTGGTAGAGGGTGGTTCTGAAGCTGAAAAATCTCCTATCCTGATTTTCAAAGGCATCCTTTAAATTTTTTTCAAGAAGTTCCCTGTCGGCTGGATTTAAAAGGGTGCCTAGACCGCCTCTTATGCCCTTTATTTCAGAAGGATTATAACCCAGCATACCCTGAACAGATCTGTTTGACCACTGGAGGCCACATTTTTCATCAAGAGCAAATACCCAAATTGGGAGGTGATCAAAAAGGTCTGAGCAAAGAGCAAGGGGTAGACTATGTAGGCACTTTCCAGGATTGGTGTCCATGCCTTTCTCCTTTCCCGTGATAAACGGACCACGGTTTTTAATGAGCCTTCCAAGCTACCGGATATCGCAAAAGGCCTGACATATGAAGGGGCCGCACCAATATCAGGATGGACTCGGAAAAACACAGAACGCTTTAACCAATTGATATTACAACAAAAAGGGAAGCAACTTGAGAACTAAGCCAACTCCTTTAGTCAACGGTCACCAGTGAGTGCGCTAAATTTTTCATATTGTTAATTTTCAGGGGTGTCAAGAGACCCAAGTTACAAAAACTGGAAACGTGCACCTGATTTAGGTGAAATTAAACGCTATTT
>JALWYS010000193.1:33525-35919 GCA_027003115.1 Deltaproteobacteria bacterium
ATTCTTTTTATTTTTTTGTAAATCTATTGTTACTCGGTCCTCTTTTTAAAATTGTAATGTCTCAAAATCCAAAAATTTAGTTGACGGGGCCCTATACTGAAACTGTGACAGGTGATTTCTTAAGGAACAAAATCTTCAGGCCCAGGCAACAACACACTTACGAGACCCGTCTTTTTTCAATAATTTTTGATAATGCCCGGGCCCTTCGCCTAAAACATGGGGGGTTTTAAAAACACTTTTATTCGAAAGACCACCATCTTGGGCTAGATTGTTGCATCAAACTCCAACACCTGGCCCTTTGTTATCTCAAGCCCGTTCGCCACGGCAAGAGGTTCTTCAAGACCTTTTACGTAGAGGTAAAGATCGTAGCTTCCGGGTTCAACTATGTATTTGCCATAAAAGAGGATATCCCTGAAAAAGTCCCTATGAACGTCCAGAACAGGGCTGGTTTCCCCGGATCTGACCAGCCTGTAACCTACCACATTATCAGAGGCCTTTTTTACCACAAATCCGGTGTCAATGTCGATGCTGCTCACCTGTCCTTCCTTTACCTCCAGGTCCTTTGCCACGGTAATGGCATTGACCTCCTGGTTTATGGTCACGTTGTATCTACCCGGGATTAGGGCCCTTGGGGCACGCACGCAGTAGGGGTAGCCTCCTGTCAACTTCTGAGTCATGGTCATCTTGGGCTCGTCAATCTTTTCGTAGACGACACCGGTAATAATGGGAAACTCCATTTCCTTTGAGAAATTGAGATATATGACCCCAGGACGGTATACAGTTGTCTTTCCCTTTTCTATGTGTACGCGTCCCACAACGAATTCCCCCATATTTTCCCGATACAATCCACAGCAAAATGATCGTATCTCGTAATCGCCGCTTAAAAGGGGAATCTTAAAACTTGGCACGTAGGTGTTATGAAATTCCTTGCGGGCAACAACCTTATTTGTCTTCTGGTTTATGACCTTGAGTTCGAATATTGAGCCGCCAACGTGCTTGTTAAATTCCACATCCAGCTTTCCAAGGCCAATGGCCGCACTCTTTTTTACACTTTTGGCAGGCTCTATCCTCTTTTCCACCTCTTTTTTCACATCCTTAAGGGCAGCAAGGAGGGAGGAGGCGTCGTCCGCTCCATAATACTTGCCGCCTCCGGCGTTGGCCATGCACATGAGCTGTTCCTTTTCCTCGGAAGATACGTCAAATCCGATTACATCCAAGACGAACTTTATCCCGCTGGCCTTGAGGCTCCTTACTACCCCGCACGGATCAGGAGAGCAGGTCTCCTTTCCGTCACTTACAAGAATAATGGTTGTTTCCGCTTCATTCCCCTTTAACGTGTCTGCCACCGCGGTTATTGACCTGGCAATGGGCGTCATGCCCTTGGGAGATATGGCGTCCATCCTTTGAAGGAGTACCTTTCGGTCTGCCTCCCCCGGTTTTAGGATTATCTCCATATCCGAGCAGTCCCCCTTCCGATGGTGTCCATATGCGCTAAGCCCGACCTTCACCTTCGGGGAGATGGCAGGAACGATCTTATGAATCACCTGTTTGGCAACATCAATTTTCGCCTGGCCATTGATCTTTCCGTACATGGAACCAGAGGCATCAAGGATAATCATTATCTGGGGTGAAGGGGTAGAAGCAAGAGCTCCCGATACCCAAAAGCAGATAAAAAAGAGGGCAAAAAATGTTGCAAACCTCAATCTCTCTTTCATATTTTTTCTCCTTTTCCCGCGTTCCATCTTTACCTTGACCAGTGGCCAGGGATCCAGACCCCTTTCTTGTTGTAATGGGCTGGCACCCAGTGCCTTCCAGAAGTTACAGGCGGCCCAACATATTTCCAGTGGCCACGAATCATAAGGCCATTTGGGGCCCTGTGTTTTGGAACCCAGACAAAATTGGGGCCTGGTTTTGGCGGCCTGGCCTTGGCACAACCAAGGTAGCCAGGGCAAAACATCAACATGAAAACCAGTGAAAGGCAGATGGTCTTGAACATCTGTATAACCTCCCTGATAGAATTACCGCCCCTGTAATCCTGTAAAATTGAAGGGCATAAATATTTTTTTCGTCGGTCTGATTTACGTGACGGAATTTTTGGGAAAATGGTTTAAAAAAGTGGCTGATTCGCTAAGGGCACAAATTTGAAAATACCCACTCGGAACAACATATATGGCTAAATTTAAGGAATTAGCTCAGATAGACTTTGTGTTTTTTGAAGGAACTTTGCCAACATTTTATTTCTAAATTGATTCTGAAGACCTGCTTAAAATCACATCCCCAAAACGTAATCCCAAATTATGCAGTTCCGGAGCAATTCGGTCCCGAGGCCGATTTTTTGCTGAATACTGGCAGCACAATTACCTCAGTCCAATAATATTTTGATGATATTTACTG
>JALWYS010000194.1 GCA_027003115.1 Deltaproteobacteria bacterium
GACCTCCTTTTATTTGATTAGGCTCAAATATTTTGTCTCTGTTTATGTCCACCTTCAACTCTCTAATTCAACCCAGGTACTCATATGCCGGAAGAACCATCAGAAAACGTGACCTCGTAGCCCTGCACTTCCACAGACTCGCCAATTTGGGGCCTGGCCACATCTAATACGTCCCAATAACGCACTGGCCCTATACCAAAGACAGTCACGACCTCTGTTCCAGTATCTATACTCATGCCTTGGCCTTGGGTGCCCAGACTTGTCACTATTCCGCTTACGTTTACAGGAGTCCCATCGTAGATGTTTATAACTTGCCCCGTACCGTCCCCTGGCCCTAAGCCATTTCCCGCACTGGATATTACCGGTGCTCCGAAGAGAGCAAATACCAAAAGTATAATCGAAATGCCTTTTTTAATGTCTTTCATTCTTAACCTCCTATGTGAGTTTTCATTTTGTGAGTTGGCCAACTCGTAAAAAGTGTTATCACAAGTAACGTGCCAAATGTCCGTAAAAAGAAATTTTCTTTTATTTCAGTGGGATAAGTATTTCTCGTTAAGGTTAAAGTGAAATTTCTTTCGACAATAATAAGGTTTATTCGTCAATCTTGACGAATGGTTCAAAGTCTAAGCCTAATTTCTACCTTGAGCAGACTCTCTTATATCTTGCTGTAAGGCTAGATAACTCCCGGGAATTTGGAACCTGTTCTTTTTACCTCAGAGACCAACTTTAAGACATTTTATCCCAAATTATGCACTTCAAATGCCGAACGTTTTTGCTGTTGGAACCCGTCACCCTTTAGGTGAATATTTTCGGGCATTATATTAACGATAATCTGCTGAAATTATAAAAGAAATCATTTTGTTCGGCGTTTGAAGTGCATAATTTGGGTTTATACATCTTAGGCTGTGTATAATATTGAGGCATTGATTTACATTGGATGGCCAAGAAATTTGAGTTCCGAAAACTTCTTAGGATTCGATAAATATGACAATTTTGCTCTTTAGGATTGCTAGCCCTAGGAGGCTGCCTTCTTGTCAAAAAGCGGGGCCTGTCGGGCTGAAAGGCCTGATTCCAGTTCGTCTATTCCAGGAAGGTCCTTGATGCTTCTTAGCTGGAATACCTCAAGGAAATGGCTTGTTGTGCCATAGAGCAGGGGTCTGCCAGGGACGTCCTTTCTTCCTGCAATTCTGACAAGGTTCTTTGAAAGCAGGTACCTTATTGTGCCAGAGGAGTCGACTCCCCTAACCTTTTCTATCTCTGCCCTGGTTACGGGCTGCTTGTAGGCAATGACTGCCAGGGTCTCAAGGGCCGCACGGCTAAGCCTCTGGCAGCTCTTTCTGGAGGACGTGATTATCCATTTTCTAAAGGCTGGTCTTGTCTGGAAACGATAGCCCTTTCCTGCCTGCACAAGCTCTATGCCCCTGTCCCGCCTGCAGTAGTCATCCTGAAGTTCCCTAAGGGCCTGCCTTATGAGCTCGAGAGGGGCATCGGAAATGGTTTGCCTGAGATTGGAAAGGGATACGGACGCCCCACTTGCAAAGATAATGGCCTCAATTACCGGTTTGAGAGAGGACGTAGTCCAGCGGCCCATATCCTACAGCTCTTCCACCACCACCGTGCCGCTAATCTTTATGTCCTTGCCATTATCGTCTATAAAGGAGATGTATGAGCCCTGGACCTCTATCTTGAACCTTCCCTGCCAGCTTTTTATGGCCCTTCCGTTACAGTCATATAGGGTTACCCGCCTTTTAAGGCCTATGATGTCAGATTTAAAGTGCTTCAGGTTCTTCCTCTGCCTTTCCGTACATCCTGAGGCAAACACCAAAAGTCCAAGGAAAAAAATAAGAAGAAGGCAGGCTGCCCAACGCCTTCTATTTTCTTTTCTGGTTCCTTTCATCAAAGCCTCCCTTAGCAGTTTGCGTTTGAATGCCCAAGGTCTAGTGCCTTAAGATTTGCATCCACGAACTTTGGCTTCACATGGCGCCTGATGGTTTCTTCCATCATCTGCCTGGTAATGGGAAGCTCTCCAAGACCTATCAAAACTCCCAGGAGGACCACGTTTACCGCCTTTGAGGTCCCCGCCTGCCTTGCAAGCTCGTCTGCATCCAGGGCACAGGCGCGCCTGTAGTTGGACTGCATGAAGTTAAGCCAGTGATCAACGTCAGGATACTCGGCCTGGCCAAGCTTTACGGTAAAGGGGACAATGGGCTTTGTATTGGTGACTATTGCGGATTTTTTGGAGCAGCGGTTGAGCGCCCTTATGGCCTCAAGGGGCTCAAAGCTTACCAGAATGTCTGCCTCTCCCTGGGAGATTATTGGGCTTTTAAGCCCACCGAGCATCACAGTGGACTCAACCACGCCACCTCTTTGTGCCATGCCGTGGACCTCGCTCACCCGGACGTCCATTCCCGCTGCCATGGCAGCCTCCCCAAGAAGCCTTGAGGCAAGAAGGGTTCCCTGTCCGCCAACGCCTGTAAACAGTATCTTCCTGGTATCCATTTACTTTTTGCCTCCAAACTTTTTGTAGTAGAGAATGCAGGGTGCCTCGGCAATCACCACAGACAGCTCATCTTTTGCCAGCACGTCCTTGAAAAGGGCCACTGCCTCCTTTTTCTTGTATGGATTTACCTTGTGGACGTTTTTTATCCCCAAGCCCCTTACTGCCTCTTCAATGGGTATCCTGGGCCTGTCGTAACCTGGAGGGCGTATCTCAATGCCCGGGTTTGGCTGATGGCCCGTCATTGCTGTAGTGCTGTTATCAAGGATTACGAGGCAGAACTTGTGCTGGTTGTGATAGGCGCTTGCAAGGGATGAAAGCCCTGAGTGGAAAAAGGTGGAGTCCCCTATAAAGGAGACGATCTTGTGGTCAGTGGAAACGGAAAAGCCCGCCGAGGAACCAACGCTTGAGCCCATGCAAATGAGGTAGTCTGCCATTTGGATGGGGGGCAGAAGACCAAGGGTGTAGCAGCCTATATCCGTTGGGTATATGGCCCTTTCCTCTTCTCCAAGCTCTTTGAGTGCCTCCTTTACCGCATTGTACGTCTCCCTGTGGGGGCAGCCCTGGCAAAGGGTGGGAGGCCTCATGGGAAGGGGCGGAAGAGATGAAAGATCTGGCATCTCAGGCGGAGCAAGGGTTTTTCCGAGCACGTCTGAAATGGCCTTCTTGACCATTAATGGGTCAAACTCATACATCCTTGAAAAATGGCCGCTTCCCTTTCCAAGGACCGGGATGTCCCTGCCCATGTCCTTGCAAAGTATCTTTATCTCGTCCTC
>JALWYS010000195.1 GCA_027003115.1 Deltaproteobacteria bacterium
CCTGTAATTTCAATTAGTTAGATAAGGCGAAAAATCAAGTCTAACTTATTGATATTATTAGTTTTTTGTGTAAAACAACGGCTCGCAGTCAATCCTCTATCAATCACTAAAAAACGGGAAACTTCAGTCCTCTTATCTTTTGCCCAAAATGGCGTTTACCCTCCTCAGGCGCCCATCCCTGTAAAAGGAAATGAGAACGCGGCTGCCTGGGCCTTTTTTGTTCAAAACCTCCATGAGTTTCTGGTCGGAATCGATTGGTACCCTGTCTATGGCTACGATGAGATCGCCTCCCATGGGATAGAGCCTGTTTCCAAGACGAAGGTTTCTGGGGCACCCTCTGAGCCCTGCCCTGCTGGCCGGACTTCCAGGAGCAACCCTTACCACCAAGGCCCCCTTTTCGGCAGAAAGATTAAGAAGCCTGCCAAGGTCCTTGTCCACAGTAACAACTTCAGCGCCAAGATACGCCCTGGTTACCCTGCCGTTCTCTATGATGGAATCGGCTATCCATCGCACGAGCCCAGCTGGCAGTGCATACCCCAAGCCAGGAGGGGGTTCCTCTGCCGTTGTTATAGCCATGCCCACAAAAATCCCTCTTTTGTCAAACACAGGTGCTCCGTCAAGACCCCTGTGAACAAAGACGGATGTCTGTATGAGGCGCTCTACTGTATTGCTTTTTAAGCCAATTGGGCATAGGGCTGTTGATACACACCCTGGAACAACAGTCCGGGAACCATCAGGATTTACCCCTATTACAATAATATGATCACCAAAACCAGGCCTTGCCTTTGTGGACATGGCCACAGGACGCAGGGATGAGAGCACCTTCTCCGGGGCCTTGATCTGGAGCACACAGATGCCTGTCAAAGGATCACTTCCTACAATTACTGCCGGCCAGTACCCCTTTGAGACTATGGAACACTCGATGGAGTGCGAATCTGAAATGGATGACATCTGGACAATGACGTGGCCCTTTTTGTCATAGACAAAGCCTGCACCCAGGCCCTTATGAACCACTGGATGAATAATATCATCGGGCTTGATGGTGGTACTTGAAACAAAAACCACGCTCTTTTTCAAAATTGAAGGAGAAACTGTTTTAGAGTGACAAAGGCATGGATAGCAAACTGAGCCTGAGAAAACCAGCAGAACCAAAAGGACAATCCTTCCCATAAGCACCCCCTAAAAGACAAGAACTGCTGCCACAATGGCTGCCAGGAAAAGCCTGTAGACCACAAAGGGCATAAAGGTATGTTTTTTAAGATAATTCATTAAAAAGGCTATTACCAGATAACCGGAGATAGCAGATGCTGCAAAGCCGAGCAGGTAGTTGAAATCAAGGCCGGATGGGCCTTCTCGAACAAGCTTTATGGTTTCATACAACCCTGCCCCAGCGATAATTGGTGCAGAAAGGAGAAAGGAAAACCTGGCAGCAGCCTCCCTTGTAAAACCAAGGAACATGGCACAGGTCATGGTTATGCCGCTTCTCGACACACCAGGAACTATGGCTAGGGCCTGTGAAAGTCCAACAAGTGCGGCATCAACCTTTTCGAAACCGTTAAAGTCCCTTGCATGTCTGGCCATCCTGTCTGCAAGGAAAAGCAGCAGGGCCACGCCAGAAAGGGTGCACACCACTACCCAGGGAGACCTGAAGTAGGTGGATGCGGCATGCTCAAGCAAAAAACCAGCAACAGCACCGGGAATCGTTCCTATGATAAGCAAAATAAGGAGTCTTCTCGATTCACTGTTTCCTCTACTGGGAAAAATGGACAATATCATGGAGACCCAGTCCTTGTAAAAATACGCAAGAACCGCAACCAAGGTGCCCATGTGCAGTATAACGTCAAAAGCCAGACCTGCATCCTCAAGGTGAAGAAAATATTCTGCAAGGACAAGGTGGCCAGAACTGGACACGGGGAGAAACTCGGTGACCCCCTGGATAACACCCAGAAAAACCGCCTCGAAACCGTTCATGTTGTGAAAGCTCCTTGGACTTTGTGTGCCGAAGGTATAATATCCTTCTGAAGTGCAAGGAGTGAGGATAATTCAGAAAAAGAGATGATACAATCAAATTTCTGGAGGGACACAGGGCTTGGTCAGCTTTTCATGATCGGGCTTCCAGGCACGGACCTCGACAAGGAGACCCTTTCCTTCATCACGGATTTTGGAATATCAAGGTTCATACTCTTTTCAAGAAACGCTTCCAGGGGACCAACCCGCTTCAAGAGGCTTTGCAATGACCTGAAAAACGCCAGCATGGATGAAGGGCTTTGCCCAATTCTGGCCATTGACCAGGAGGGAGGGCCAGTAAGAAGGCTAAAGCCCCCTGACTTTCCAGACATGCCAAGCCAGACAGAAGTGAGAAAATCCCTAGAGCCTGAAAGGGCCATGAGGGATCTGGCTGAGGCAACGGTTCAAATACTGAAGGAGTACTCCATAGATCTTAATCTTGCCCCTGTACTTGATCTTTGTCTTAAAGCAGAAGAAAGCGTCCTTGATTCAAGGTGTTTTGGCAGCGACCCTGAAAAGGTGTCAAGGCTTGGGGCCATTTACATAAAACAGTTGAGGAAAAACAAAATAATGACCTGCGCCAAACACTTTCCTGGCATAGGGAGGGTGGAACTTGACCCGCACCATCACCTCCCGGTGGTTTCAGCCAAAAAGGAGAAAATCCTAAGGGAGATGTCACCCTTTTTTGAGGCCGTCTCAACTGGTTCTGACTGCGTAATGACCTCACACGTGATCTTTACTGCCCTTGACCCGGAAGATCCTGCCACATTTTCCACATACATCGCAACTGATCTCTTGAGAAACGGGCTTGGTTTTGAAGGGGCCCTTCTAACCGACGACCTTGAAATGAAAGGTGCCCTAAAAAAAATGAAAATTGGTCAGGCTGCCCTTTCTGCCCTTAAGGCAGGACATGACCTGATTCTTGTCTGTAGTAGCACCCAAAAGGTAAAAGAGTGCCTTTCCCTTGTGGAAAAGGGCTTCAAGGAAGGCAGCCTTTCCCAAAACCGCATTTTCGAGGCCCAGGAAAGAGTTTCAAGGCTTACGAGCACATTTAACAAAAATCCCCAAAGGCCCTAAACCACACCCAGGTGCTGACCTATCCTAACGTCTTCGCCAAGGATATGGTCAACGAGCCAGTGCTGCAAAAAGCCCACCAGTTCTGGCACTGTCCAAAGGCGATCCTTCTTGAGATCGTTGAGAATACTTGCAACCTCGTTTACCAGATTCCGATGAAGCACTCTGTGTCTTTTAAGATCGGGAAAGCCCGTCTTGACCATGACCTCTTCTTCGTTTCTGAAGTGAAACCTTACATATTCAACTAGGTTTTTTAACACTGGTCCCAGAATATCTTCTGCTTCGCCCCTTTCCATGGCCTTTTCAAGCCTGTCTATCATTCTTACGAGCTCCCTGTGCTCATCATCTATCTTTTTAATGCCGGTGGAAAATGACTCTTTCCATTCCATTTTAAGCACCTCCTCACAAAAAAACCCGCCGAAGCTTCAGCCTTAAAGCATACGACGGGCATTCGTGGCCGGTTTATGTAAATGAAACAACAACTTTGTTCCTTTTTTCTTCTTATCGTAAATTTGGGGCAGAAATTTAAAAATGGACCCTTTTCGAGAAAAACGCCACCATCCATAACCTACTGAAATTCTATAAAAAATCCAGATACAACGGCTGTAAGACATCTATTACAAAAAAGTAATAGTTAAGTAACAGCCAGGTAATTTTCATCTTAAATATTAGTAATCAAAAGTAAAAACCAAAAATGGAAAATTAGTTACTCAAATCCATTCTTTGACCTTCCCCCGAAATAATAGACAGTCGGAAAAGCTACCACTACAACAACATCAAAAGGACGGACATGGTTTCGAAGAGAAGGATGTTTGGCAGCCTAAAGCAAGAATTGGTATTTCACCACAGATATCCGACTCGTTTCCATGCTCGCCAAAGCATTTTAAAATACTAGAGCGGTTCTATAACCGACGCTGCCTGCACTCAACTCTGGGCTACAAAAGCCAGGCAGAATACGAAGCGGCCTATCTTAAACTTGCAGCCCAAACTGGTATCCACTAAACAGGAGGAAGATTATTTTGCCCTGGGCCTAATAGGTGAATACATAGGAAGAATATTTCAGGCTGTTAGAAAACGCCCTTCTTTTATCGTTGATGGGGTGAAACGGGGTGTGCCAAATGAGATGCCTTAAGTTGCCAGACCTTCCCGTTGGAAAAACTCGGTGTCTTATGTGTAAGTTTAATTTCCAGAAAAGCACCTAAAGCATGGACCAGAATAGAAAAAGCCTTCAAGAACAAGCAATGCCCAAGAAGCAGGCAATGGCTACCAGTCTTTCCAGCGGCTGCCAAAGGATATTGGCCAACCCCTGGATTTATCTCATCGTCAGCCTGGCCTTGCTTGTATGTATGCTGGGGGCTCGGTCCCTTTGGGGCTCTGAAGGCAGGTGGGCAGAAATAGCACGGGAAATGGTTCTAAGGAGGGATTTTTTCCATCCAACCATCAACTGGGCTCCTTACTTTGACAAGCCCCTATTTACCTACTGGGCCATTGTTGCCCTATCTTGGATAACCGGAACCATTAATGAATTTACTGCAAGACTTCCAAGTGCCATTGCAGGGCTTGCGGCACTTTGGGCCACGGTTTTACTGGGGAAAAGAATTTTTTCCAGAAACGCAGGCTATCTTGCAGGCTGGCTGCTCCTGACCTCTTTTGGATTTCTCTTTTGGTCACGAACTGCATGTGCGGATTCAGAAAATCTCGCTTTCATCATGTTTGCAGTATTGTGGTACCGAGCGAAAATGCACAAACCAAACTTTTTAACGTTCCTTGTGTTTTATCTAATATGCGCCATTGGTGCCCACTTTAAGGGCCTGCCTGCTGCAGTACTGCCCGTTCTTGTCTGCCTTACGGAAATGATCCAACGAAAGACACTTAAGAGATACTTTACGCTTTCCCACTTGGCGGCCATTCTTATAGGCCTTTTAGTGTACCTGCTTCCCTTTGTCTACGCGGCATACACAGGAGACGGATATGGAGAAAACGGATTGTATCTGGCCTTCAAGGAAAATATTCTTCGCTTTTTCAGCGCCTTTGATCACCGTGAACCCTTTTATGTCTATTTTTATTACGTTCCCCTGTTGTTCCTACCGTGGTCACCGCTTTTAATTGGTGCCCTGGGAGAGGCATTCAGTCACTACAAGAGCCTGAACCAAGACGAAAAATGGATATTGCACTCCCTGTTGATCATCTTTTTTGTCTTTACATGTTCGGAGTCAAGACGCAGTTACTACATTCTGCCCATACTGCCATTTTGTGCCCTGCTTGTTGGAAACCTCCTGGTAAGGACCAATACAGGGGACTTATGGCTAAAAATCTCCATGAAGGTACAACAGTGGCTTGTAATAGCAGCCTCTTTACTGCTGATACTGGCCCCTGTGGTCGGCTACCTCATGGAAAGGCATAGGGGAATTGTGCCACCAAAGGGCTTCACTACATCCCTTTTCATAACTGGTGTCCTTGCAAGCGTCTTTTTCTGGCTTCTTTTGAAATACCTTACCAGAAGAGAACAAGACCTTAACTTGTGCAGTCGGATTCTTCCAAGCCTTGGAGCCGTTGTCATAATTTCGGCAGGTTTCTTTTGCTGGCAGCAGGTAATACTTGAACAGTACAGACCATACAGGCCGTTTCTCAAAAAGGTACGCACTTCCATGGGAAGCAATATCAGCCCAAGTAACGTGGCCCTTAGCCAGGATACCGCAAACGTCATATTCTACCTGGGATTTAACGGACCCATGCCGGTTCTCAAGACCCCAAGGGACGTAAAATGGTTCCTCAACAGGGAGGGGCTCCGCTACATGATCGTTCAAAGAAGATACCTTAAGCGTTCCTTTTCCGTGTTGCCGGAAGAGCTCAAGAAACATCCATATATGTCATCACCCCTCTATCCTGGTGAAAAGAGGAAGAGGATGCAACTCCTTGTATGGCGTCTTTCAGGACCGGTTGAAACAAACAAAACGGGAGACTTTCAAAAACATGTAAGCGGGCCATAAAAACTTTTCTGGGGATAAAGCCGTTAAAAGATGAGCACCATATTTTTAACTCGCAGGTACCTGGTATTTTTACAATTACGATGCTTCTGGTTGGTCTTATTTCGGAAAGGTTCTTTGAAAAGGAGTTGGCCCCCTTTACAAGGATCTTGTTTTTAAGCAGCCTCACTCTTTGTGCATTTACACCAAAGGCTATCATAACCCTTTGGGTCTTGATGATCATGAAAGCCGCAGCAGCGCTTATTCCAGCGCCTCAAGATGCAAATACAATGTACAGGGCCTTTTCCCCATACATTGAACCCGGATTATGCAGCTCGTAGGTTTGCCGAAGGTGCAAGGCGGAGGGCATGCAGACGTACTATGGTACTTCAAGTGCCCGACAACGCAGCAAATTCGGGGAAATTACGAGCCCCTTGTGGCTTCAAATGCCGAATGTTTTTGCTGTTGGAACCCGCCACCCTTTAGGTGAATATTTTCGGGCATTATATTAACGATAATCTGCTGAAATTATAAAAGAAATCATTTTGTTCGGCGTTTGAAGTGCATAATTTGGGTTGAAAATGAAAACGACATAGACGTCATTAATGGCCCTTTTCTGAATGGACTGGCCTTTTACAGCGGCAAACAAATTGAGCATCTACTGGAAAACCTGGGTCCACCTCCATCAAGGCCCATGGATTCTTTATGGAACGAAGGGTCCAGGAGATAAGAAAAATGGGAAAAAGGGGACATATTTGTTCTTGATTCAGAAAAAAAGCCGCACTTCCAGCTGTTTAAACAACTGGGTTTGGAAGCCAGGTTGCTAAAACGCTTTCACAGGTACAGGTTTTATAACCCAAGGCCAAAGGAAAACAGTCCATGGCTCTCATTAAAAATGAATTAGGTGCCTAGACAGAATAAAAAAGACCAGGTCATAACTCAATGAGACAAAAATCATGGAAAATCTTCCAAAGGTGTATCCTGCCTGCGTTTGGGGTCTTGATTCTAGGCATCTTTTATGAGCTTTGGATCTACCATGCACAACTTCCAAAGCTTCCTCCCTTGGAGAAAAGAATAAAAACTGTCAGAACCCAGATAGCCCCGGAAAATTTCTGTTTCGCAGTAGTGGCTGACAATCGAAACGACAAGGGAGTCTTTCCAAAGATACTTGAAAAGATCCAAAAAGACCCCGAGATCGCCTTTGTAATCCACCTTGGAGATGCAGTGATGGCGCCCCGCAAGGTGTTTTACCTTGACCTCCTCAGGACCTTGAATGCGGATCTCCATAAGCCATTTTTTTTTATAATACCAGGCAACCATGATGTCCGGACCCCAACAGATAACTCCCTTTATGAAAAGGCATTCGGCCCGAGACACTACTGGCTCAAACTGGGGAAAATCTTCCTGGTCATGGCTGATTCCAATGCCTTGAGGGCAGAACCTCAAAATGAAATAGGCTGGCTGAAAAATATTTTGCTTAGAAAAGAATCCGGGGAAATGGGCCTGGTCTTTATGCACGTTCCCCCTTTAGACCCCAGAGGCGGTGAGACTCATCATTGCCTCAGCAGGAGACTTGCCAAAAATTTGGCTTCTTTACTTAAAAAGGGCGGCATCATGCATATTTATTCCGGACATATCCACGGCTACTGGTCAGGCACCTTTGAAGGTATCCCCTATACCATTACTGGCGGCGGAGGGGCATGGCTTAATAGCAGGAATCCAGCCCACGGCTTCTATCATTTTCTGAAAATAAAGGTCTGCGGAAATAAAATCTCACAACAGGTTGTAAGGGTTAAGAGGGCATTTTTCCCTGGTCTTCTCAGCTATTTGTATTACTCAAAGCTCACTGGTATGGAGTTGATGTTTTTGACCTTACTTATCACCTGCCTGCTCAGGTATGCCTACACCAGGCTCAAAGGGACATGAATATGCCTCTAAAATCAATCCTTTTCCAATATCGTGGGATTGCCCGGTAATGGGCCTATTAACAACCAATATTCCTCGAAGGGTCAAAAAAAACTCCTCTGAACCAATTTTAGCGCGAAGATAATCAAAACCACGCCAAAAATCTGCCGGACTGTCTTCCCCTTGAGCCTTTCCGCCATGATTCTGGATCCTACTTGTCCGCCAAGGAAGGAAAATATCGCAGCTGTGAGAATGAACTTCCAGTCGGTTTCCGCAATGGCAATATGGGTTACAAAGCCGCTTAGGGACGAGAAGACCACTATAAAGATCGAGGTGGCTGCTGCTACCTTTGTAGGGAGCCTTAGAACGTAAATCAGGAGCGGCACAATGAAAACGCCTCCACCTATGCCGAGAAAACCCGCCATAACCCCTATCACTGCCCCAATGGCCCCGCCGCCTATAATCTTTCGAGCCATGCTGATTTCTGCCCTTTTGGCCTCTATCTTTCCTGAAAAAAGCATCCTCATTGCAGCAAGAAAGATTACAAGGGCAAGAACGGCCGTAAAAATGCGGATATTGATCTTGTGCGTCAAAAGCGCACCCAAGGGTGCACTTATTGTCGAGGTGATCAAGAGGGGCAGACCCACCTTCACATCAACCATCTTTTTCCGAAAATATGTAACAGCGGCAGATGCCGCAGCGATGGCATTCAGAAAGAGGGATGCGGATACGGCGGTTGAGACAGGAAATTTCAACAGCACGAAAAGGGGAGAAAAAATGAGTCCTCCACCAAGCCCAACCATTGTCAGAACCAGAGATGACAAGAAGATGACTGCCAAAAGTATGGTAAGTGCCATGACTTTTTCTCTTTCCTGAGTAGAGTCTGGGGGCAGAAACCGCTATACAACCAAATAACCGCCTATAAAATATAGTCTCATAGGCTCCTGACCCTCCAGTTTATGCCCTTTTTAACCTGATTGCGTGCATTTCTTTCTTAAAATGTGCCTAAGGTGCCTTCGCACATGAGACCTAAAGTCAGTTTTATCACGAAACGGTTGAAAAGACCAACCATGGAACAAGATGCGGCAGCTGGCCTGCCAGAAATGACTCACCAGGGGCTTGAAAAAAAGGAAGCTACGAAAGATATGGAGTCTACTTGGGAGAGGCTTGACATCCTTCGCGTAAAGGTAGCCGATAGTTAGGTGCTATTTGTTTCAGTCTTATATTCATCGAATAGAGCGCATATACAATCATAATATCCCCATCCCAAATTTCTGGCTGACATGACAACATCTTCAAGCCTAGAGTGATATTTTTCTTGGACATCACTGGGTTGTTCCTTTAGTTCAGATAGTATCCTTTCAAACATTGATTCGAGACTTGAATAGAATTGTTCATCTATATCACCAAAATCAACCGTAAACCTGTTTCCCGTTTCAAGGTAGTGAACCATTAATTCAAGTCGACCTGCTTTGTCCTTTGTAGCCTTAAAGTAGTCTGATATTGCCTTCTTTCCTTTAGATAGTCTTATCGGTTTATTTGAATGTACATCAGGATAAAGTGCTTCTGATATTATACTTCTATATGGTTCAAGCCTATGTTTACCAATAGAATATCTAGAATGTATAAATGCTTTATTATCAGCCCGATATGAATAAAGATCCCTTATAAGTTTCAGTAGCTCGGATTTATCTTTTTTAACCAAAATGGATTTTACGTCTTTCCATGTCGATTTCTTATTACTCACCATAAATCTCCACCATGTCTTTAAACCCAACCTCAAGAGTCATTTGCCGCCAACACGGCGGAGCTGCCAAGCCTGATAAAACTGCCAGATCTCTTGCGGAGCACAGCATTACTGAATCCGCAAAGCGGTTTGGCAGCAGGTTTAAGCCCATTGTTTGGCCGATAGGCCAATAGGGCTTCTATTAACAATTCCTCGTTTCCTCTCTCGACTTCAGTACCGGTTCGATCTTGGAAAGCTCCTCTTTCATCTCCTGTTCAGCCTGCCACAAATCATAGTTCTGTTGCATACGAAGCCATAAACCAGGGCCGTTACCAGCAAATCGCCCTATCCTTAGTGCCATCCTGGGAGTAATTGGATGAGTACAAGCCAATATGCGATGTAACTGTTGACGAGAGATACCAAGCCTTCTCGCTGCTTCGGTTACAGACATGCCCAGGCTTGGAAGCACATCTTCTCGAAGTATCTCTCCTGGATGAATCGGTGCCCTTTTTAATGGACGTTTTACAACATATTCTGCCATGATTACACCTCAATGATATTGCTCTAAATTGACTCTGAAAGCATGGTTCTTTTTCCATTCGAAGGTAATGCACCAGGGACCGTTGACATGGATACTGTAACGCTTGGGCATTCCCTTTAAGCCATGAAAATTGAAACCCGGAATATTCAACTCCGTAAGACTCTCAGCCTGATCCAGAGCCTCAAGCCTTCGCAATATGCGCCTTTGCAAATCGCACCCGCTTAGTTTAGGTGCACAACGTGTCACTTGTGCACCTTTTTAATCGCCATTTCAATATCTGACTTTTTAAGCCCAACTTTTTTGGCAGTTTTCCGAGCCTTTTTTATCAGTGCATCAAACTCATAACTCAACTTTCGGACTTGTATTTCCCCCTCATCTAACGTCCTGAATTGTTTGCCATAGTGGTGTGGCTGGGTGCAGTAAGTGGATAATGGATTTCACTACAATGTCTGTTACTAGGCTGCATAGC
>JALWYS010000196.1 GCA_027003115.1 Deltaproteobacteria bacterium
ATCTAATCCAGGAAGGGCAGAAGAGGGGGGTTCTTTTTGTTGCGCCTGTTGGTAACAGAAAGGATGCAGAAAGACTCCCGTTTCCCGCAAGGCTCAAGGAGGTTCTGGCAGTGGGAGGAGTGGATGATAAGGGAAAGATGTTTCCAAATTCAAGGCTCTGTAAAAGGGCAGACCTCCTTGCCCCGTGTGAAAATATCTTTACCACTATCTCTGCAGGTAGGTACAATTTCCTGAGCGGAACCTCCATGGCATCTGCCATAGTAGCAGGAATACTTGCGCTTGATATCGCTCCGCCTTCCAAGGCGCCCGAGAAACCAGTAGGGATGTGTGGCTGGTTAAGGCACTCCCTTAAGAAAAGGGTGTGTAAGGCAAAAAAAGAGTAAGCTTAGGGGTTGGTATGGCCCGGACTCTGATCAATCCGGCTCCAGGTGCGAAGCGTCTCCATCATCAGAAGACAGCTTTTTCCCATGTCCTGTAGCCTGATGAACTCTTCGGTGGTGTGAACCTTCTGCATGCCTATACCAACAATCAGCGTGGCAAGCCCCTTTTTGTTGAGGATATTTGCATCACTTCCTCCGCCTGTCATCTCTATTTTGAGGGTTCTGCCCATGTTTTTGGCTGCCTGCACCAGGGTGGTGACAAGAGGATGGTCTTCTGGCACGTGCATAAGCGGGTAATCGTCTTCCACAGTGGCAGAAACGTAAGGGTAGGTGTCTGAGGGAGATTTTTTGAACTCCTTGGCTGCCTGGTAGAAGCAGCCCATTATCCTGTCCTGGATTTCATGGAGCCGCTTTTCTCTATGGCTTCGAACCTCGCCGTCAACCTGGACGAGATCGGGTACGATATTGGTTGCAGTGCCTCCTTGTATTAGCCCTATGTTGCAGGTGGTCTCCTCATCCATTCTTCCCTGTGGGGCAGAGGCAATGGCATTTGCTGCAACCTTTATGGCACTTATCCCCTTTTCAGGATTGAGCCCTGCATGGGCGGCAAGGCCATGAATCTTTATGTTGAACCTGATGGCGGCAGGCGCCCTGTTTATTACAGAATCCGGATCCTCAGTGTCCAGGGCAAGCCCTGCCCTTGCCTCTACAAGGCTTTCGTCAAGGGCCTTTGCCCCAAGGAGTCCGATCTCTTCACATGTGGTGAGTATAAGCTCAAAGGGGCCGTGGGTAATTTCCTGTTCCTTCATGCTCAGGATGGACTCGAGCATGATGGCAATGGCTGCCTTGTCGTCTCCCCCAAGGACGGTTGTGCCGTCACTTCTGAAAATGCCGTTTTCAAAGATGGGCTTTACGTTTCTTCCTGGCTCTACCGTGTCCATGTGGGCATTAAAGAAAAGCGGCGCTGTATCAAGACTTCCAGGAATTTTTATAATGAGGTTTCCTGTGTCTGAGCCCGTATCCACCTGGGAGTTGTCTTCAACTATGCGGGCCTCTGGGGCATTTTGGGAAAACCAGGCCCTTACGAAGTCGGCAACCTGCCCCTCGTGTCTTGAAGGGCTGTCGATCCTTACAAGGTCCATGAACAGATTTGTGAGCCGTTTGCTGTTTATTTTCATATTATCCATTTTGCTTTTTGCCTTTTTTCTTGGGTCTGCTTTCGGGCAGCAGGGCGATATCCAGGACCTCGTCCATGGTTCCAACAGGCCTGAAATCAAGCTTTCTCCTTATCTGCTCTGGTATCTCCTGAAGGTCGTTGATGTTGGCCTCTGGAATGATCACCGTGGGTATCTCCTTTCTGAGGGCGGCAATGGATTTTTCCTTTAGCCCTCCAATGGGAAGCACTCTGCCAGTAAGGGTTATCTCGCCAGTCATGGCGACGTCCTTGTTGACAGGTCTTTTGGTGAGGGCAGAGACCAGGGCAGTGGTCAGGGTGATGCCTGCCGATGGGCCATCCTTTGGTATGGCCCCTGATGGGACGTGGATATGGATGTCCCTTTCCTCGAACTCTTCAGGTTTTATGCCAAGTTCCTTTGCCCGGGATTTTATCCAGCTAAGTGCTGCCTGGGCAGATTCCTTCATGACCTCGCCGAGTAGGCCTGTGAGAGTAAGGTTGCCCTTGCCAGCCATTATCTGGCATTCTATCCGCATCACCTCTCCTCCGTGGGCGGTCCAGGCAAGGCCTGTGGCAACCCCGATCTGACTGTCTTCCCTGATGAAGTCGGAAAGCACCTTGGGAGGGCCAAGGAACTTATGAAGGTTGCCTGCGGTTACCCTGAAAGGTCCGGGCTCGCCGTCTGCCACCTTGCATGCCACCTTCCTGCAAACGGCCGCTATCTGCCTTTCAAGCTCCCTAAGCCCTGCCTCTTCCGTGTAGTCTGAGATGATGGAGGAAAGGGCATTGTCTGATATCTCAAGCTGCCCCTCCTTTAGGCCACACTCTTTCATCTGTCTTTCTATGAGATACCTTCTTGCTATCTCCTTCTTCTCTTCAGGGGTGTATCCGGAAAGCCTGAGGACCTCCAGCCTGTCCAAAAGGGCCGAGGGTATGGTATCTATGACGTTTGCAGTAAGGATAAAGAGCACCTTTGAAAGGTCAAAGGGCATCTCTATGTAGTGGTCTGAAAAGGCGCTGTTTTGTTCCGGGTCCAGGACTTCGAGCAAGGCAGCTGCCGGATCCCCTCGGAAATCAGTGCCTATCTTGTCCACCTCGTCCATCATGAAAACGGGATTTTTTGTGCCTGCACGCCTGATTTCCTGGATTATCCTTCCTGGCATGGCCCCAACATAGGTGCGCCTGTGACCCCTTATCTCCGCCTCGTCACGAACGCCTCCAAGGGAAAGCCTGACAAATTTTCTCCCAAGGGCCCTTGCTATGGATTTTCCCAGGGACGTCTTGCCCACCCCGGGAGGCCCCACAAAACAGAGAATAGGGCCCTTGACCTTGCGGTTGAGTTTTCGTACTGCAATGAACTCTATGATCCTTTCCTTTACCTTTTCCAGGTCGTAGTGGTCCTCATCCAGGATCTTTCTTGCCCTTTTGATGTCAAGTTTGTCCCTGGTGGTATCGGACCATGGTAGCTCGCAGAGCCAGTCCAGATATGTGCGGACAAGGGCGGCCTCGGAGGAATCAGGATGCATGAACTCAAGGCGCTTTAGCTGCTTGATGGCCTCTTTTTCAGTAGCCTCTGGCATGTCCGCCTCTTCTATCTTGGCCTTGTACTCCTCGATCTCCTTCTGCCTCTCGTCTATCTCTCCAAGCTCCCTCTGTATGGCCCTTAACTGCTCGCGCAGGAAGATGTCCCTCTGTGTCCTGCTCATCTCCTCCCTGGCCTCTGACTGGATCTTTGCCTGGACGGTTGAGACCTCTATCTCCCGAGCCAGAAACTCAGAGACCTTTTTTAGCCTCTCTATTGGGTGAAAAAGCTGGAGTATCTCCTGGGCCTCTCCGCCTGTGAGCTTGAGATTTGATGCCACAACGTCTGCAAGCTTTCCAGGGTCGTTTACCGTGCTGAGGATTATGCCCAGCTCAGGGCTGAAAATGTTCTTTATGTTAAAGAGTTTTTCTGCCTGCTCACGGACATGTCTCATGAGGGCCTCTGTCTCTACAGAGATTTCTACCTCTTCGTCCTCTATGGGCTCCACCTTCACCTTGAAGAAGGGCTGGTCCTTCACCACCTCAAGGGTCCTGCCCTTTAAAAGGGCCTGAGTGAGTATTTTTAGCCTGCCGTCTGGAAGCTGAAGCGTTCTCATGATGGCGGCAATCACCCCTGTGGAGTAAAGGTCTTCAGAGGAGGGCTTGTCCAAGCGGGCATCTTTTTGGGCAACCAGAAATATGAGCCTGTCATTGGTAAGCGCCTCGTTTACGGCGGCAATGGATGATTCCCTGCCCACAAACAGGGGCACCACCATGGATGGGAAGACAATAACGTCCCTTAGGGCCATGAGGGGCAAACATTCGGGGATCTCGTAGCTTTCAGGTATGTCGAGATCAAAAAGATCGGTAACAGTGGCATCAAATTTCATTTTTGGTTTTGCTCCTTTTTACTTAAATGAAAAAGGTGACAGTTGATGATATGGTCTTTGGAAACCTCAACTGGAACGGGCTCCTGGCGGCTGCAGAGGCCAAGCCTTTCCGGGCAGCGGGAATAAAACGGGCATCCAGCCCCTTTTTCATCATCAAAGGTAGGTAAGGCCTTTGCGTCCTGGGTCTCGGCCCCCTTTTTCTCACATTCAGGCTCTTCCTCAGGCTTGGGTACTGGGATAGATTTCATCAGAAACCTGGTATAAGGGTGGTGAGGACTGGAATTTTCACCTCTGCCAGAAAGCATGAAGGCCCTCCTTGGCATTATCTCGCAGATGGTTCCCCGATACATAACCACAATCCTGTGGCTGACAAATTCAACAATGGGAAGGTCATGTGATATGAAAAGGCAGCTTATCCTGTTTGATTCCTGAAGGTCCAGGATGAGGTTTATTATCTGGGCCTGAATGGAAACGTCAAGGGCAGAGGTGGGCTCATCCAGTACAACCAGGTCCGGCCTTGTGGCAAGGGCCCTTGCGATTCCGATTCTTTGTCTCTGGCCACCGCTGAACTCGTGGGGGTAACGCTCTTCAATTCCAGGGTTGCTGAATCCCGCCATCTTTAGAAGGCGCCTTACCTCGTTCCTCAGCTGCTCCTTTGGGCATATTTTGTGTATTTTAAGGGGCTGACTGATTATCTTGAAAATGGTCTTTTTGGGATTTAGAGACGAAAAAGGGTCCTGAAAGACCATCTGTGCCCTTTTCCGAAAGCTTCTAAGTTCCCTTCCCTTAAGTGCTGAAAGATCAACGCCTTCGAAACGAATCCGTCCACTTGTGGGCCTTTCAAGGCCTAGGACGAGCCTTGCCAGGGTGGATTTTCCGCAGCCGCTTTCACCAACTAGTCCAAGGATTTCTTCCCTTTTAATTTCCAGGTTTACCTTGTTGAGCGCCCGTATGAGGGAGGTTTTCCCTGAGAAAAACCCTTTTTTGACCTGGTAGAGTTTTGAGACGTCCTCAAGGGAACAGATGGCTGCCTTGTCCATATCAGAAAAGGGCTTTTCCTGTCATCTCTTTTGGCTGGTCAATGCCCATGATCTTCAAAATGGTTGGTGCAACATCTCCAAGGATGCCTTTTTTAAGGCTTGCATCAATAAAGTTGTCATCCACCAGGTAGAATGGGACAGGGTTTGTGGTGTGTGCCGTTGCAGGGCTGCCATCTGGCAGCTTCATAACCTCAGCGTTTCCGTGATCCGCCGTAATTATCACAGAGCCGCCTCTTTCCCTGAAGGCCTGGGTGACCTTTCCCACGCATTCATCAACCACCTCACATGCCTTTATGGCAGCCTCCAAAACCCCTGTGTGGCCTACCATGTCCCCATTGGCGAAGTTTACCACAATGAGGTCGTAGATCTCCTTTTTTATGTTTTCAACCAGGGTATCGGCTATTTTGGGGGCACTCATCTCAGGCTTGAGATCGTAGGTTGGCACATCCCTTGGGGAAGGAATGAGAATCCTGTCTTCATTGGGAAAGGGTTCCTCCTCCCCGCCATTAAAAAAATAGGTGATATGGGCGTATTTTTCCGTCTCAGCTATCCTTAGCTGCCTGAGACCTTTTTTACTAACAACCTCACCCAAGATATTTTTCAGTCTGACTGGGGGAAATGCCACAGGAAGGTCAAAGTTCTTGTCATACATGGTCATGGTTGCATAGGCAAGGAGCCTGGGTCTATCGCTTACGTCAAAGAAGGAAAAGTCCTTTTCCGTAAATGCCCTTGTAAGCTCCCTTGCCCTGTCAGCCCTGAAATTGAAGTGGAAAATGGCATCACCATCCCTAACAGGGCCTTTCCCTTTTGAAAAGGGGCACCTTTCGTTTTCAATGAGTATGGGTTTTATGAACTCATCCGTCTCGCCGCGCCCGTAGGCGTTTTTTACGGCAGCAACAGGGTCCTTTTCAATGCGGCCTTTTCCGCGCACAAGCATCTCATATGCAGCCTCCACCCTTTCCCATCGGGTGTCCCTGTCCATGGCGTAGAAGCGGCCGCAGATGGAGGCGATGGTGCCTGCACCATGGCGCTCCATCTCCTTCTTAAGCCTTTCTATGTGTGTGACACCGCTTGTCGGCGGCGTGTCCCTTCCATCCATGAAGGCATGGATGCAGAGTCTGTCCCCGATTTTGTACCTGGCTGCCATCTCTATCAGGGCAAAAAGGTGTTCCATCTGGCTGTGAACACCACCATCTGAAACAAGTCCCATGAGGTGAAGCCTTGCCCCTTCACTTTCCCTCACCTTTGTCATGATCTCTTTTAGCACAGGGTTTTCAAAAAAGGAGCCATCCTCTATTGCCATGTTTATGCGTGTAAGCTCCTGATAGACTATCCTTCCGGCCCCAAGATTAAGATGGCCAACCTCTGAGTTGCCCATCTGCCCTGGTGGAAGGCCGACAGCCTCTCCGGAGGCCTTTAAGAGGGTGAAGGGATATTTTTTATAGTAGCTGTCAAGATTCGGGGTCCTGGCAAGGCGTACTGCGTTTCCGTCAAGCTCCTCCCGCCAGCCCCATCCGTCCATTATCACCAGCATAACCCGTTTTATCTGGTTTGCTTCACTCATGTTCTTTTTCCTCCCTGGCAAGGCCAGACTCCGTCATTACAAGCCGGGGCGCTTCCACCCAAAGTCCTTCAAGGTCATAAAAGGCCCGTACAGGTTCATAGAAAAGGTTCACCACCACGTCGTCATAGTCCATGAGAATCCACTTACCCTCTTCTTCTCCCTCTATGCTTCTGCATTTGATTTTTTTCCGGCCAAGCTCCCTTTTCATGCGGTTTGCAATACCCTGTACGTGCCTAGTTGAGCGTCCGTGGGCAATGATAAAAAAGTCGGCAACAGGAGATGAACCCCTCATGTCAAGGACAACAATCCTTTCTCCTTTGTTGTCGAGTATTTCGTTGTATATTTTTGCAGCTATCTCCATACTTTCTCTAGGGCGTGTACTTTCTTGCGCCTCTTTTAGTGATTCTTTCGTACTAATGTAAAGGTTGTTTTTCATAATGTAGTTTCTTACGCTTTCAGGGACAAGAAACCGGATGGATTTTCCTTCCCTTACTTTTTCTCTTATCTTGGTTGATGAAATTTCCAAGCCCGTGGTATCAAGTGCTAGAGTGACGTGAGCCCTGTCTTTGGGGAAATGGAAAGAAGGCCCAGTCTCAATCTCCATGTCCGGATAGATCTCTGAGAATTTTTTCCTGACATCCTCAATGGTTACAGGAGGACGTTTTATTATTACAAGGTTTGTAAGTTTTGGAATCTGCTGCCAATCTTTCCAGGAATCAAGCTCCAGTGCTGCATCCGTTCCAATCACAAAATAAAAGGCATATCTTCTTCCATAAAGCTGGTTGATCTGTCTCAGAAGGTCCACGGAAAAGGAGACACCTTTTCTTTCTGCCTCCAGGGTGCTTGCACGAAAATGTTCCACCCCCGCTATGGCAAGTTGCACCATGTTCAGCCTGTGTTCAAAGGGAGTAAGCTCCTTTTCAAGCTTGTGAGGAGGCAGGTAGGCTGGCACAAACCAGATCTCATCCAGGTCAAGGGCTTCAAACACCTCTTCGGCAGCCCGCAGGTGCCCAAGATGAATAGGATCAAGGGTTCCACCAAATATCCCTATTTTTTTCTTAACTTCTGACTTGTCCGTCTCCAAAGGCTATGAATTTAGTGGTAGTCAGTTCCTCCAGACCCATTGGTCCATAGGCGTGAAGCTTTGATGTGCTTATTCCTATTTCCGCTCCCAGCCCAAGCTGGCCTCCGTCGTTGAACCTGGTTGATGCGTTTACCAGGACCAGGGAGGCGTCCACCTCGTTTAAGAACCTCTTGGCCCGGGCATAATCCCTGGTGATGATGGCCTCGGTGTGGTTTGAGCCGTAGCGGTCAATGTAATCCATGGCCTCATCCATGGAAGAGACCACCTTGACCGCAAGGATGAGATCGAGAAATTCTGTGCCCCAGTCCTCTTCTTTGGCCGGGACGGCGTAGGGCAGAAGTTCGCATGTGCGCTTACATCCCCGTATCTCAACGCCTGCTTCCTTGAACCTTTCTCCCATCTTTGGAAGAAAGGATGGGGCCACATCCTCGTGAACCAGCATTCCCTCCATTGCGTTACACACACCGGGGCGCTGAACCTTGGAGTTGAAGCAGACCTCAATGGCCATGTCTTCATCACAACCCTTGTCCACATAGCAGTGGCAGACTCCCTTGTAGTGCTTGAGAACCGGGATCTTAGAGTTTTCAACAACAAATCTTATAAGACCTTCTCCACCCCTTGGAATGATGAGATCAATCTCTTCTTCCCGGGAAAGGAGTTCTGTCACTGCAGACCTGTCTGTTGTTGGGATTACCTGTACCGCCTCCTTGGGCACCTGGTTTTCATCAAGGGCCTCTTGAAGTATTCGTGCAAGGGCAAGATTGGAGTGTATGGCGTCGGAGCCGCCCTTTAAGATCACGGCGTTTCCTGCCTTAAGACAAAGGGCCGCAGCATCAATGGTTACATTTGGCCTTGACTCGTAGATCATGCCGATAACCCCAAGGGGAATTCTCACCCTTCCAACCAGGAGGTTGTTTGGCCGCTTCCACATCTTTGTAACCTCGCCAACAGGGTCGGGAAGGGCAGCCATCTCCTTAAGCCCCTGAACCATGGAATCTATCACCTTGTCAGATAGCTCAAGCCTGTCCAAAAAGGCGCTGCTAAGGCCCTTGGCACGGCCGTTTTCAAGGTCCTTTCTGTTTTCTTCCTGAAGCCTTGCCTTTGAGCTTTGGAGTTTTTCCGCGGTTGAAAGAAGTACCTTGTTCTTGACATCTGTGGACAAGACCGCAATTTTCCTGGCAGCCCTCCTGGCCTTTCCGGCCATATCCTCAATTACAGCCTTTACGTCACTCATTTTCAGTCCTCTCGTTCACAAAAATAAAAAGGGGAAACAAAGCGTTTCCCCTGATTTTAATATGGTAGCCTGGCTTATGCCAGTCTAAAGAAAGCTTATTATTCCACTTTTACTTCAATCTTTTTGGGCTTTACCTCTTCGCTCTTTGGCAGGAATATCTTCAGCACCCCTGCGTTCATGGTTGCCTCTATCTTTGAGACATCAACGTCAGGGCCAAGTGTAAATGCCCTTTCGTAGGCCTTACCGTTAAATTCTACGTATAGCGGGGTGATGTCCTTGGGGACAATATCTCCTATCTCACCCTTAATGGTGAGCACGTTTTTATCCACCTGCACATCCAGGTTTTCCTTTGGAACCCCTGGCATGTCTGCAAAAAGGACCACACCGTCTTCAAGCTCGTATATATCAACTGGCGGGGTGACCACAACAGGCCTGAGCTTCTGCTGCTCCTGAGGAGTCCTGTCTTCGGTCTTTACTGCCATTTCCTGTCCTTTAACTTCTGCCATTTTCACACCTCCTGACTTCAGATTAGTCTACCTTTACTTCGATCTTCTTGGTCTTTTCCTCTTCCTTCTTTTTGATGGATATGTTCAAGATTCCGTTTTTGTACTTGGCCTCAATACTTGCAGTATCAAGACCTTCAGGAAGGGCTATGACGCGTCTGAATTTTCCGCTGAATCTTTCTTTCCTGTAATAACCTGTGACCTTGGCGTCCTCGCCAAGCTCTTTTGCAGTATCCCGTCCAGCAGAGATGGTAAGCATATTCTTTTCAACGGTGAGATCTATATCCTTTGGGTCAAGGCCAGGTGCAAAGAGGTATATCAACACCTGATCGGAGGTCTCACCAATGTTGACTGCTGGCATTGGAACCCGTTTGGCAGAAATACCTGCAGGGGAAAAATAGTTTTCATTAAAAATTTTCTCCATTTCCCGGTTCAGCCTGTCAAAATCCTGCCATATGGGGTCACTTAGGGAAAACCATGGTCTAAGCATTGTCATATCCTCCTTGATTTTCGATTTAGTCAATATTTTTAGGTAACTACAACTTGACTCACTTTTACGGTAAGCATGAAGATGGGCCAGTCAAGACTGCTTGATGAAAAAAGGATTTATTTTTCAAGGCACAAAAAAGGCCCTGCACTGTTCATGCAGGGCCTTAAAACCTGGCTGCCTGTTAGGCAAACGGGTATTACCTCTCCCTTTTTCCAGCTATGAATTCCTCAGTGTTTTTGCACGCAACGTCGTCTGTAAACTGTTGCGGCGGGTGTTTCATGAAATAAGCAGACGGGGAAATAAGGGGGCCGCCAATGCCCCTTTCTAGGGCAAGCTTACAGCATCGTATGGAATCGATGGCAACGCCTGCAGAGTTGGGTGAGTCTTCCACAGAAAGCCTCAGCTCCAAGTGCATTGGAACGTCTCCAAAGAGCTTTCCTTCCATGCGTATGAAGGCCACCTTGTTGTCCTTTTGCCAGGGTACATAGTCACTTGGGCCTATGTGGATGTTGTCTGCAGAAAGGGGCTCAGCAAGTACTGCCTGCACGGCCTCGGTCTTTGAGAGCTTTTTGGAGCGAAGTCTATGGCGGTTAAGCATGTTCAGGAAATCTGTGTTTCCTCCTGTATTTAGCTGGTAGGTACGTTCAAGCTTAACACCGCGCCTTTTAAAGAGATTGGCAAGGGTTCTGTGGGTGATGGTGGCCCCGAGCTGAGATTTAATATCGTCTCCCACAATGGGGATATTTTTTTCCTGGAAGCGTTGGGCCCACCTTGGGTCACTGGCTATGAAAACAGGCATGTTGTTAATGAAACCAACACCTGCCTCCAGGGCGCATTCTGCATAAAAGCGCACGGCCTCTTCCGAACCTACAGGCAGATAGTTAAGTAACACCTCGGTGCCAGAGTTCTTCAAGGCCGCAACAACCTCTTCTTTGGAAGGCTCTGGCTCATCTGCCAGCACAAAGGTCTTGTCTTCAGGATAGTCCTTCATGTGTTCGGAGAAGCCGTCCAGGACCTTTCCCATTTGTACTTTTACACCAGTAGGTGGGATATCCTTGCAAAATATGGTGGTGCAATTGGGTGGAGAAAAGATGGCATCGGCCACATCCTGTCCCACCTTTCTTTTGTCTATGTCAAAGGCTGCAACAACTTCTATGTCACTGGGCTTGTAGCCTCCAATCTCCCAATGCATAAGACCGATTGCATCTTCAGCCGATTTATCTGCATAATAGTTTATGCCTTGCCATAGTGAAGAAAAACAATTACCTACCCCAGCCACGGCAATTCTGATCTTGGACATCTGTTAGTGCTCCTCCCTAACCAAATAAAATCTGGAAAGATTTCCTCGATTACTCTTCCGTCTCCTCAATATTGATTTCAGCTTCGAAGAAGCTGGCGCCGCAATCGTAACATTTCACATCAATGATTTTGTTGTCTATAATGGAAACGTATATTTCATCACTGCCACAGCTGCATTTTTCCTGAACAGCATCTCTGACTAACTGTTCAATTTGCGGCTGCACATCTACAGGAATATCAGGATCAAAGGTGATTTTCACGTGTATCCTCCAAAGCCTAACGGCCCTTTTTTCGTAAAAATAAAAAAACGCTAACTACACACTGTACCAATTTATTTTTTACTTTGCAAAGCATTTTGCCCCTTTTTTAAATAGAAAGAATTGATAACAGTGCAGGATTGTTAGAAAATTATACGCACCTGTTAAAAGCCGCAAAAAAGGCGGCCCGGTTGCAAGCCGCCCATTTGTAAACGGATTTTTTTATATCCTAACTATTAAAATCAGCTATTTTGCCCCCTTATGGACAGGGTCATTTGGCATAGAGCCTTTGCTTTCAAGAAGCGCCTCGTTAGTCTTTACAGGGTATTTTTTCTTAAGTTTGGAGACTAGCTCATCCCTAAGTTTGATCTGTTTCTGGCGAAGCAGTTTCTGTCTTATCTCTTGTTTCACTTCATCGAACGGACGCTGCCTCGCGGGTTTCTTGTCTTCCACTTTTATTATATGGTATCCAAAGGTTGTTTTCACTGGCTTGCTTATCTCACCTTTTTTAAGGGCGAATGCAGCCTTTTCAAATTCAGGAACCATTCTTCCCTTGCTGAAGTAGCCAAGGTCTCCGCCTCTAGTCTTTGAACCTGGGTCATCAGAATATTTCTGCGCAAGCTTGGTAAAGCTTTCACCCTTCATGAGCCTTACTCTGATATCCATGGCCTTTTTCTTGGCCTCGGCCAACTTTGTCTTGTCTGCGCCTGCTGGAACCTTTATCAGAATATGCCTAGCCCTTACCTGTTCAGGCTGCATGAATTCAGATTTGTGTTTTTCATAGTACTCTTTTATCTCCTTATCAGTAACCCTTGCCTTGTCGGAGATGTTTTCCGTCATGTATTCCTGGGCAAGAAGGGCATTTGTCATGTCCTCGATTCTCTTTTTGACGTTTGGTTTTTCCTGAAGGTTCTCTTTCCTGGCTTCTAGGGCCATGAGGGTCAACTGTACCCACCTGTCCAGGAGTTGCTTCTTTAGCTGAGGATTCCTCTGAACAGCCATTTGGAGTTGTGGAGGTAGGGATTTTATCTGATCGTTGAATTCCTGTAATGTAAGCTTGTACTTCCCCACCTGGGCAAGCACCTTTTCCTTGCCGTTATCCTTTGCAAAACAGTTTGAGAAACAAAGGATTAGGGTACACACCACCAACAAGACAACACTTTTCTTCTTCATTAATTTATTCTCCTTTTTGTTTTTAACGAATGATGGTTTTGGAGGGATAAAAACCGGGTTTGACCGTTGAATTTGGAGTGACCATGGAATGGGGACCCAGTAGCACTCCTGGATTGGTTACACTGTTGCAACCAGTTTGTACAAAGTCACCAAGAATGGCCCCAATTTTTCTCCTCCCAGTATCTATCTTTTCATTTTGTGGCCCAGCTATTTTTACGCTGCCAGGTGCAAATTTCAAATTAGCAAGTTTTGTGCCTGCGCCAAGATTTACACTGTTTCCAAGTATACTATCGCCAATGTAGGCAAAATGTCCTGCCTTTGAGTCTTCCAGGAAGATGGAATGTTTTACCTCTGTGGCATGGCCAACAACGGCCTTTGGCCCAATCAGACAGTCTTCCCTTATATATGCTGCCTGGCGGACCTGGGCATTGTCAAGAATCATGCTTGGCCCTTTTATCATGGCACCAGGCTCAACAAGGACTCCCTTGCCAAACTGCACCCTGTAATCGGTAAATGTTACACCTGCACAGATGAGCGTAGCCTCTTGCACCGGCTCTCCCTCTATCCAGACCTGGAGCTTTCCCTTTGTCTCGTCATTACAAAGAGTTTCAAATCCTTCAGTCATCCAGCCTCCAGGGAGAAGTACAATGGGTTCTGGCAAGGGTATTCCAGGGACTATCTCATCAGGCAGGTTTGGGCGCAGGTTGGTCCTAATGAAATCCTTCAATATATCAAGTATACGCCATGGAACCTCATTGGGTTCGAAAAGCCCGCTAAACTCTTCCGGAACATTCTCAAAAAAATTTTCCCATGAAAACTCAGCCATGGTTACTCCTGTGTTCCAAATTCATCCCTTAAAAGCCTGAGGGCTATTTCTATATCATACACATGAAGGGGAGGCGCTCCTTTTCGCCTTTCTTTTTTGTAAAGCTCGGCTGCCTGTTGGATAGCCCTCCACGGTACCCAGCCATGTTCCTCCCAAAGGGCTTTGTCATGGGTATCCCACATGCGAAATTCAACGTCGTCCCTCCCTAGTCGTACGTACATGCGCAGGTTTTTGTTATCCAGTACCGGATAGTAGTAGATACCTAGTTTATCCTTCATCTTTTGTTCCCTGGTATTTACACAACTAAATCTATGGGCCATAGGCTAATCCCACCAAAAGGAGTGGTCAATACACAAAGGACCTTTGGAAAAGTGGATTTTTACAAAGGAGAAAATTTTTTAGTGAATAGTCATTCAGTTTGTGTTATAATTCCCAAGTTATTTTTATAGGTAACTTGGGAAGTGGCGGGATTTTTTAATGGTTTCAAATCAAAGGTTGCGCTTTTTTTGTGTTTGCGTTTAAAATCACACGAGGCATGTTAAAAAATACACTCCCTAAGGAGGACAGCAAAAGTGAAAGGAAACAGGTCCGATAAGCCAAATTATGTGACAGATGAGGAAAGAAGGGAATTTCTGAAGTTGGGCCTCAAGATAACCGGAGTGTTGGCTGGAGGTTCCATCCTGTCCCTGGTTCCCCTTCCTGAAGACGAGGCCAAGGCCCTTGTGGAGCTGGAAGGTTATGAAAAAACCCAGTACAAGCCCCACTATGTCATGGTTATAAGGCAAAATCACTGTGTTGACTGCGAAAAGTGCAAAGAGGCCTGCGTTAAGACTAACCATGTGCCTGACTATGGGTACAGGACAACCATTCTGGAAAAATTGGCCGAGGATGAGGAGGGCAAGAAGTTTCCGGTTTTCATGCCTGTTCTTTGCAACCACTGTCTCAATCCTCCTTGTGTGAGGGTTTGTCCAACCAAGGCTACAACCAAGGACCCGAAGACTGGCATAGTGGTAATGCACTATCACAAGTGCATTGGATGCAAGACCTGTATGGCCGCCTGCCCGTACAATGCCAGGTATTTTAACGAGGAAAAACGGGCCATTGATAAATGCAACTTCTGTTGGGATACAAGGCTTTCAAAGGGCGAGAAGCTTACTGCATGTGCTGCCGCCTGTCCGGCACACGTCAGGGTCTTTGGTGATTTTTCCGATCACGACAGCGAAGTTTGGAAACTGGTCCATCAGCCGGACAAGGCGGTCTGGGTTCTGAGGCCTGAGACAGGCGCCAAACCGTGCATCTTTTACATGAATGATTAAGCATACAGGGGGCAAAAATGATGGAAAAAGGTATTAAGATATTTCTTTGCATTGTGTTCTTTCTTTGCTTTGTAGCAGCAGGGGCAGCAATCGGAGAGGATGAGGAAGCTGAATATCCGACCGAGCCCATCATATTTACAAAGCCGGTGAAGGCCGTGATTTTTGATCACAAGCTCCATGTTGAAGACAATGGTCTTGATTGTGATTCCTGCCATGACGATATTTTTGAGATGGAGGCAGGTACAGCTGAACAAAACAAGGATTTTACAATGAAGGCCCTTTATAAGGGTAAATATTGCGGGCAATGCCATGATGGAGACACGGCCTTTGCATCAAACACCAGATGCACGCTTTGCCATATCGGGGTTAAGGGTTACAATAGGATGACCGGGGTAAAGCCAAAGGGCCACGAAGGCCACGAATAATTCTCCGAATAAAAGGGCTTAAGGGCACGGTGGTTTCTGCCCTTGGGCCCTCTCTGAAAAGGACAAGCTCGATACATGGACAATCTTCTTTCTCTTCTTTTAATTCTGGTAATATGGATCTGCATTAACAGATGGCTGCTCCCAAAGCTGGGGCTTCCTTCCTGAGGCGCACCTGTTGATGCCGGTCGGCAGACGAAACTCGAAAAAAGACCAAAAAGACCCAACCCCACCTGAGACGGCCCAAGCTGTTCGATTGGGGACCAATCGAAAAAATAGCCTTACTTTTTCCTTTTGAAAAACTAAGGTGTTACCCTTAGTAAATCATTATTGTTGGAGTTGAGTATCAATGAGGCAACGCCATGCCAAGTAGCATCCAGGAAGGGTGCTGCGTCTGCCTTTCTTGAAAAACCTCCGTTTTTTGTCTGGCAGCCAATTACGAACCTTGTGGCATTTTCCCTGTCCAAAGTACTTTCATTCAAAAATCCCAATGCATGTAAGGCAAAATGGGTGTTTTCAAGGTAAGATGTTGAACCAGGAAGAAATCCAAAGCCTCCATCATAATTTTGGCACTTTTTGATCCAGTTTGCAGCCTTTCTTTGATCAATCAGGCCCCCTCCGGTCATCTTATCAATAAAGATTGCCATCCATCTTTTAAAGAGTATTCCCTTAAACGTCACCGTTTGTGCCAGCTTCTGGCTTGAAAAACCAAAGGGTGTTGTCAAGTCAAGGAGCCAGCAAATGCTCATGGCGTAATAGATATCCTCAAGGCCCTGGGGTGTGGAGTTTAGAAAATCCTTTTTGGCAATTCTTTCCGCCTTGGCACACAGGCCGCACTTTTTCATGCACCATATAAGTTGATAGGCGCCTTTCATGCCGAGATTGGGCTTTTGGGAAACAAAATGCAACAGAAATTGAGAGTGTAGCTCCCTTTCCAGCTCAACTCCTTTTGGAAGCCCACAATAACGCTCAACACCATCCAGGATTCTTAGCCCATGATAAGTATCTTCCAATGTGGCAGGTAGTTTTGGAGTCGCCCCAAAGCCCCCATCGTCTTTTTTTCTGTCCAGGGTAAAAAAGACGGCCTTTCTTAGATTTTCAGCAAATTTCTTTTCCATTTTATTTAAATTCTTTTATCAAGATGAGAGTTGAGCAGGTTTCGCTTACCAGGCAGAATCCGTTCTTTTTCCAGAACAGAAGGCCTTCTTTGTTATCCCTTTTTACTTCCACAAACATCCGCCTGCAAACGCCCGACTTTTTGAAATGCTGGGCAAGAGCCTTTACGACTGATGATCCGACGCCCCTGTTTCTCGAGGCCTTATTGAAAATTGCAAGGGTGAGAAAAAGATGAACACCTGGCTGCCACTGGTAAGCCCCTACGATGCCAATGGGGATTTGCCCCTGTTTTATGATGTAGGCCCATGAAAAGAGACGGATTGAAAGGAGCAGTATCTGCAGGATTGAGCCACAGCGGGCAAATCCAAGTTTGTTAAGGACAGAAGTATCAGAATTTTTTAAAAGGCTGTAAAAGACACGCCATCTGGTGATAGTCAGAAGATCCAGTTTAATATCATTTCCGGCATCAAGCCTTTTGGGTATCTTCCATGCCTTGAATGCGGGCATAAAATTTTGCCTCCGAATAAAGTGCAGCCGCAAGCTCTCCGGTAATAAATCTTTCAGCCAGCCGCCATCTCCAGTTGCCCTTGCTTGTGGACGGTGTATTCATGCGACAGTCGCTTCCAAAGCCCAGGGCGTCCTGCATGGGAAGTATGGCTGTCCTTGCTACTGAAGAGTATGCAAGGCGCAAGAAGTCCCAGTGGACACGGCTTCCGTCACTGTTTGCATATCTTCTTAGCCTTTCCTTGGAAAATTCAGGCACACTCGGGTCAAGGTACCAGCCCACAACTGTGTTGTTGTCATGGGTTCCAGAATAGACGTAAAAGTTGGTGTGTTCAAAGTTGTGGGGTAGGTAGAGGTTTTTTTCATCAGAGCCAAATGCAAAGATTAGGACCTTCATGCCCGCAAGGCCGAGCTCCTCCCTGAGTCTTATAACGGGCCTTGTTATTGTCCCAAGGTCTTCGGCCACGATTTCAAGGTCTTTGACTGCATTTCTCATGCGTTCAAAAAAGTATCTTCCAGGGCCTCTAACCCACTTGCCTTTGATTGCCGTAGGTTCTGAGGCAGGCACCTGCCAGTAGGCCTGAAAGCCCCTGAAGTGGTCTATTCTAAGGATGTGTAGAAGGGAGGCCATTCGTGAAAGTCTCATGTGCCACCACTGATAAAGGCGCTCGTTTGGCTTACCATTCACCTTCCACTTGTAAATGGGGTTGCCCCACCTCTGCCCTGTTTTGCTGAAGTAATCGGGAGGCACCCCTGCCACCACCGTGGGTTCAAGGGTTTTAGGGTCTAGCTCGAAACATTCCTGGTTCGCCCACACGTCAGCACTATCAGGGGCCACATAGATGGGGATGTCCCCAAAGAGCTTGACCCCTGCCTTTTCTGCCCGTTTTTTGAGCTCCGACCATTGAAGGGAAAAGAGCCACTGCACGAACTTGTGAAATTTGATCCTGTATAAAAGGCCCTTTCTGGTCTCCTCCAAGGCCTCCTTCTTTCTGCTAGCAATAGGGCCAGGCCACTTCTTCCACGGCCTTTGATTGAATTTTTCCTTAAGCGCCATGAAAAGGGCATAGTCATCAAGCCACGAACTGTTTTCCTGGCAGAAGGCTTCAAAGTCCGGATATGGGCCTGCTGTGGCAAAGTTTCCATATGCCCTTTCAAGAAGATCCCAAAGATAGGGTTCCACCCTTTGGAAATCTATCAGATACTCTGAAAATGCAGGCCTTTTTTTTAGGTCAGACTGGTCAATAAGCCCCATCTCTTTGAGTTTAAGAGGGCATATAAAGAGTGGATTTCCGGCAAAGGCAGAGCTTGCCATATAGGGAGAGTGGTCAAGCCCAGACTTTGTAGGGCCAAGAGGCAAAAACTGCCACACGCTTTGGCCTGCGGCTTGTAAAAAATCAATAAATTTGTGGGCCTCTTTACCTAGTTGGCCGATTCCAAAAGGCCCTGGCAGGGAAGATATATGGAGAAGTATGCCGCAGCGCCTTTTACGCTCAAATGGGAAGAGCACATCCTGTTTGTCCTTACAATACATGTTCGGTGTCCTTGACAAATAAAAAAGCCGAAGCGCCTTTAAAGCCTTCGGCCTTTTTGAAGGTGAATTATCCACCCTGTTTTTTTATTTTACTTCTTCAAAGTCGGCATCTACCACATCGTCTTCGCCGCCTTTTCCTTCGCCTGCGGCCTGGCCACCACCTGCTCCGCCAGCAGCTCCTGCAGCTCCGGCGGCTCCTGCACCTGCCTGTGTCTGTTGATAGAGCATCTCAGCTATCTTGTGAGATGCCTGCATGAGCTCTTCCTGGGCCCTCTTTATGGCGTTTATGTCGTCGCCTTCCATGGCCTTCTTGAGGGCCTCGATTTTCTGATTGATCTCATCCCTTGTTGCAGTGTCAACCTTGTCTCCAAGCTCCTTGAGGCTCTTTTCAGTGGTGTAGATCAGGCTGTCCGCCTGGTTTCTTGCCTCAACGAGCTCGCGTTTTTTCCTGTCTTCCTCGGCATGGAGCTTTGCCTCTTCCTCCATCCTCTTGATTTCCTCTTCGCTCAAGCCGCTTGAGGCCTGTATTCGAATGGATTGCTCTTTGCCGGTGGCAAGGTCCTTTGCCGACACATTCAGGATACCGTTTGCATCAATATCAAAGGTGACCTCGATCTGGGGTACACCCCTGGGTGCTGGCGGAATTCCCACCAGCTCGAAACGGCCTATGCTCTTGTTGTCTGCGGCCATCTCCCGCTCACCCTGGAGCACATGTATGGTGACCGCACTCTGGTTGTCTGCAGCCGTTGTGAATATCTGGCTCTTTCTTGCAGGAATGGTGGTGTTTTTCTCTATGAGCTTGGTCATGACCCCTCCCATGGTCTCGATACCAAGGGAAAGCGGGGTGACGTCCAGGAGAAGAACATCCTTTACCTCGCCCTTGAGGACTGCACCCTGAATGGCTGCACCAATGGCCACAACCTCGTCCGGGTTCACACCCTTGTGCGGTTCTTTGCCAAAGATCTCCTTAACCTTTTCCTGGACCCTTGGCATGCGGGTCATACCACCAACGAGTATGACCTCGTCAATGTCTGCCTTGGTAAGACCAGCATCCCTTAGTGCCGTTTCGCATGGAGACACCAACCTTTCAATCAGGTCTTCAACTAGAGCCTCCAGCTTTGCCCTGGTTAGCTTTTTCACGAGGTGTTTCGGGCCGGATGCATCGGCTGTGATGAAGGGGAGGTTGATCTCCGTCTCCTGGGTGGTGGAAAGCTCACACTTGGCCTTTTCAGCCGCCTCTTTAAGGCGCTGTAGGGCCATCCTGTCCTGCTTGAGATCTATTCCTGTCTCTTTCTTGAACTCGTCAGCAAGCCAGTCCACTATTCTAAGGTCAAAGTCCTCACCACCAAGGAAGGTGTCTCCATTGGTGGACTTGACCTCAAAAACCCCTTCACCGATTTCCAGAATGGAGATATCGAAGGTACCGCCACCAAGATCAAAAACGGCTACCTTTTCTTCCTTCTTTTTGTCAAGACCGTATGCAAGGGCAGCGGCAGTGGGCTCGTTAATTATCCTAAGAACATTAAGCCCTGCAATCCTGCCAGCATCCTTGGTGGCCTGCCTCTGACTGTCGTTGAAGTAGGCAGGAACGGTGATTACCGCTTCCTTCACTTCCTCGCCAAGGTAGTCCTCGGCGGTCTGTTTCATCTTGGTAAGAATCATGGCAGATATCTCTGCCGGGCTATATTTCTTGCCCTGGACCTCTACGTACGCGTCGCCGTTTGGGCCTTCAACTATCTTGTATGGCATGATCTCCCGGGACTTTTGTACCTCGGGATCGTTGAATTTTCTTCCTATTAGCCTTTTTACTGCAAAAATGGTGTTTTCCGGGTTGGTAACCGCCTGCCTCTTTGCAAGCATTCCAACTAGGCGTTCACCTTTGTCAGTAAAGGCCACAACAGAAGGTGTAGTTCTTCCTCCTTCCGCGTTGGTCAAAACCTTTGGTTCTCCGCCCTCCATAATGGCAACGCAGGAGTTAGTGGTTCCAAGGTCTATTCCTATTACCTTTCCCATTGTTATGAAATCCTCCTTGAGTTTCTGTTATCGCTTCAGCTTTGACATTTATTACAAAAAACTAAGCATTACTTTTCCCTTGTCCACCTTCTTTTTGTCCAGCAGACTGATTTTTTTTGGATACTACAACCAGTGCTGGCCTTATAACCCTGTCATGCAAGGTGTAACCCCGCAGCAGTTCCTTGAGCACTGTGTTTTCTTCAACGTCCGGGTTTTCTTCCACACTTAAGGCTTCGTGATAGTTGGGGTCAAAACGGTGCCCCTCTGCCACGAAGGTCTTCAGTCCAAAACGTTCAAGGGTTTTGAAATATCCGGAAAGGGTAAGCTCTATGCCCTCAATCATCTTTTCCATGTCCTTGGTTTCCTTGGCCACAGCAATTGCCCTTTCAAGGTTGTCAAGAAAGGGAAGGAGCTCCTTGGCAAACTCCTCCAAGGCGAATTTCATGTGTTCGAGTTTTTCCCTTTCAACCCTTTTTTTGAAATTTTCGAGCTCGGCAGCGAGTCTTAGCATTTTGTCCTTGCATTCTGTCAGCTCTTTTTCCTTTTCTTCCAGTTTCTTTTCTAAAGAGACAACAGTTGCCTCTTTTTCTTCCCTGTTTTCCATCTCTTTCTTATCTTCCTTTTCTTCTGTTGTCTTGTTTTCGGTTCTTATATCTTTTTCCTTTTCCATGGCATTACATCTCCTTTGCCCTGGAACTTAGTATTGCTGCAATATATTCCACTACTGAAACAACCCTGGGGTAATTCATTCTCATGGGCCCTAGAACGCCAAGGGTTCCCACTGGATGGTCCTCCTTTTCATAGGGTGCAACCACCATACCGCACTCCTTGACGCCAGAATCCACTTCCTTGCCAATGAATATCTGGAGTTCCTGGCCTGCCAGGCATCTGTCCAATAGCCTTAAAAGCAGGTGTTTTTCCTCTATGGCCTCTAGAAGGCTCTTTATCTTTGGAATGTGCGAGAATTCTGGCTCATCAAGCAGATTGAGCTTACCATCTATGTAAAGCCTTCCTGTATGCGGCGTACTGCTGTCAGTTGGCACGAGTTGAACAAGCAGGTTTTCACAAAGCCTTTTGTCTTCCTCCATGTCTTGGATTAGTTTTTCCCGAATTTGGCCCAGGGTATATTTTTTGAGAAGCCTGTTCATTTTTCGGGAAAATCTCTCCAGGGTGGCCTGCGGAATCTCGCGTCTTGTTCTTATAAGCTGATTCCTCACCGTACCGCTGGCTGTTACCATTACGACCAGGATCACGCCAGGCTTTATGTTGGTGAACTCAATGAACTCCAACCTCTCGTCAAGTTCCGAGGGTGCGCTTACAACCGCAGTGTAACCAGTGAGGGATGCCAACAACTGGGCCGCCTTTTTTAGAATTTCAGAGAAATCTTCGGCATCCTGAAGGATCTCCTTTTCTATGGCAACCTGTTCACCCCAACTTAAGGGGACCTTGTCCATTAGGTTTTTCACAAAGAACTTGAGGCCCTCCTCAGTGGGAAGCCGGCCTGCAGAGGTATGAGGCTGAAAAAGAAGCCCGGCATCCTCGAGATCGGCCATGCAGTTTCTGATGGTTGCAGAACTAAGCCCAAGAGACGACCTCTTGGCAATTATCCTTGAGCCTACTGGTTCTGCAGTCTCTATGTATGAGTTAACTACCTGTTTTAATATCTCCTTCTTCCTTTCGGATATGGAGAGTTTTTCAGCCATGTCTTTTCGAATCATCTCCAGCAGTGATGGTCATTTTGTTAGTGGCAGATTAGCACCCTTTGGCTTTGGGTGCTAAAAAAATAATTACGCCCCTGTTCACTGTCAATCTTGCCCAGGTGCCATCTTGAAAAATCACGATTTTTTGCGCCAAATTAGACAAAATCGTGTTGAATGACCATTCATTTTAGTGTAAAAAAGTAAAATTCACACGAGGGAAGGGAGAACAGTCATGGAAAAAAAGGCAGTCCTTTTTTGTTTTGTTGTGGTTTCGTTCTTGTTATGTGTTGCCTCTTCAGATTTGCAGGCAGGGGGAGGTCATGCCTATCCAAACGGCGCAGAAGGTTTCATGGTGGCCATGATGCCTCCGCCAGGTATTGCCCTTATCAACTACGCATATTACGGCCATGCAGGGAAGCTCAAGGACGACAACGGGGATGATACCCACCTACTTGATGATGCAGACATTGGCGGAGACATCATCAGGCTCATCTGGATATCCAAGTATAAGCTTTTTGGTGCAAGCTACGGCCAGCACTTCTTCTTTGGAGCCATTAACAAGGATATGGATTTTAATGCCCCTGTTGGCTCGGAGATGAAGAAACACTATTCTGATTTCAATGCACTTTATGTGATTTACTCGCCACTTCTTCTAGGCTGGCATCTTGACCAGGGGCGACTTCACGTGGCCATTTCCGCAGCAGACATATATTTCCCCTTGTATAATGAGGATAAGGGCAATATGGCCTCAGTTGGCCGAAACTTCTGGACCTTTGAACCAGTCCTTGCAGTTACCTACTTTCCACTTCCCCAGCTTGAGACATCCATAAAACTCATGTACGATTTCAATACCCATCAGGACGACTACGAACCAGGCCCTCCGGTGCGCGTTGACAGAACACCCGGCCAGGAATTTCATTTCGATTTCAACATCTCCTGGGGGCTTACTGATTATTTTCGCTTTGGCATAAACGGGTACTTTTATCAACAAACAACCTCGGACGATTTTGACGATCTTGGGGACTTTCCTTCACCGCTCAAAAAGGCCCTTAAAGACATAGAGGATGACAAATCAAGGGCTGTTGCCCTGGGGCCAGGCTTCATGTATCAGCATAAGAATTTTATGGCCACGCTCAGGTATCAACACGAATTTGCAGTGAAAAATGGCCCTGAAAAGCAAAACGTATGGTTCAAGCTTATTTACATCTTTTAAACCGGGAAAAAATAAGAAAAAAATAGGAGAAAAATTCAAAATGTCGGACAGTTACAAGATCTTACTTGATGAAAAGGAGCTGCCGCAGGCATGGTATAATGTGCTTCCGGACCTGCCAGAACCTTTGGCTCCTCCGCTTAATCCACAGACAGGAGAGCCAGTAACCCCAGACGACCTTAAACCCATATTTCCTGACGATCTGATAATGCAGGAGGTGAGTCAGGAAAGGTGGATCGAGATACCTCGGGAGGTTCGAGAGATTTACAAGCTCTGGAGGCCTACTCCCTTGATAAGGGCCAGAAGGCTTGAAAAGGCCTTGGGCACTCCTGCAAGGCTTTATTACAAGTACGAAGGGGCAAGCCCTCCAGGCAGCCACAAGCCCAATACGGCCGTTGCCCAGGCCTACTACAACAAAAAGGCAGGTGTCAGCAAGCTCACCACCGAGACAGGAGCGGGGCAGTGGGGAAGCGCCCTTTCCTTTGCATGCGGCCTTTTTGACATGCACTGCACCGTTTACATGGTGAAGGTGAGCTACAACCAGAAACCTTATCGTCGCATTCTCATGCACATTTGGGGCGGGGAGGTATATCCTTCACCCACGGATCGTACCAACGCAGGAAGGGCCATCCTTGAGAAAAACCCGGATTCCATGGGAAGTCTTGGCATTGCAATATCCGAGGCGGTTGAAGATGCTGCCACCCATGAGGATACCAACTACGCCCTGGGAAGCGTTTTGAACCATGTGCTTCTTCATCAGACGGTGATAGGTCTTGAAACCAAGAAACAGTTGGAATTGGCTGGGGACAAGGCGGATGTAATAGTAGGGTGTGTTGGCGGGGGTTCAAACTTTGCTGGCATGATCCTTCCCTTTGTAAAGGACAAGATAGATGGGAAACAGGACATAGAGATCTTAGCCGTTGAACCAAAATCGTGCCCAACCCTTACAAAGGGTCTGTATCAGTATGATTATGGCGATACCATTGGTATGACACCACTTATGCTCATGTACACCCTTGGGCATACCTTTGAGCCTCCAGGGATCCACGCAGGTGGCCTGAGATACCATGGGGATGCGCCAATACTTTGCAACCTAGTGAAAAACGGCGTGGTAGTTCCAAGGGCCTATACCCAGAATCCGGTCTTTGAGGCTGCAGTGCAGTTTGCAAGGACAGAAGGCACCATACCTGCTCCTGAAACATCCCATGCGCTAAGAGGATGGATAGATGAAGCGCTCAAGTGCAAGGAGACAGGAGAGGAAAAGGCAATAGTCTGCTGTTTTAGTGGTCATGGCCATTTCGACCTTTCCGCCTATGACGATTATCTAGAGGGAAGGCTTGAGGATTACGAATATCCGGAAGACAAGATAGAAGAGGCACTAAAGGACCTTCCAAAGTTCCCCACAGGTCTTTGATTGTCCTTGTAACATAACCAAATACAAGGGCCCCTTTGTCTTTTGTGGCAAAGGGGCTATTTTTATTTCATGCCGGTTTTCCTGCTGGATGAATCGAGTTATGAATTTCCTCCTGTTGAGCTTTCAAGGTCGGACGGTCTTCTGGCAGTAGGTGGGGATCTGTCTGTAAAACGACTTTTGAGCGCTTACAGTTCAGGAATCTTTCCATGGTACAACGAGGGTGAGCCAATACTTTGGTGGTCTCCTGACCCCCGTCTTGTTCTTTTCCCAGAAGAATTACATGTACCCAAGCGTCTTAAAAGAGAGATGAGAAAGGGATGCTTTCGCATCACGTGTAACCGCGCCTTCAGGAAGGTTATGGAGCAATGCGGGGAGACGAGGCTGGGGCAGAATCAGGGCACCTGGATAAACAGGGAGATGATCGAGGCCTACTGCAGGCTCCATGAGCTTGGTTACGCCTTGAGTATTGAAGCGTGGAGAGATGAAAAACTGGTGGGCGGTCTCTATGGGGTGATCTTAGGAAGCGTCTTTTTTGGTGAAAGCATGTTCCATAGGGAAAAGGATGCCTCAAAGGTAGCCTTTGTGCATTTTGTGAATGACTTTAAGCAAAGGGGCCTCAGACTCATAGATTGCCAGGTGGAGACAGAGCATCTAAAGCGTTTTGGTGCAAGGCTTATTCCGAGGCCCCGGTTTCTTGAACTTCTTGCCAGGTGGCAGAAGGTGCCCCTTAAGAAAGGCCAGCCAGGGCATCCTCCAGCCTGTTAAGCCCCTCTTCTATCTGTTCCTTGCTGGTGGCGTAGGAAAACCTTATGAATCTGTCGTCCCCAAAGGCAATGCCGGGAACGCATGCAACCTTTGCCTTTTCAAGAAGGTAATCGGCAAGCTCAAGGGATCCCTTTATCTCGAAATCGCCTGCTGACTTTCCAAAGAGGGAGGATACGTCCGGAAAGACGTAAAAGGCCCCCTGGGGCATGTTACATTTTATTCCAGAAATGTTGTTGAGTCGCTCCACAATGAAGTCCCTTCTTTCCTTAAAGGCCGTTACCATCTCCTTAACGCAGTCCTGGGGCCCTGATAGGGCGGCATGGGCCGCCTTCTGGGCAATGGAGTTGGGGTTTGAGGTGCTCTGGCTTTGTATCTTGGTTGCCGCCTTTATCACTGGCTGCGGGCCAGCCAGATATCCAATCCTCCAGCCTGTCATTGCGTAGGTCTTTGATACACCGTTGGCAATAACCACGTGTTCCCTGGCATCAGGAAAGACAGAGATCGGATTTTCAGGGCCCTGTCCGTCAAATCTTATCTCATCGTAGATGTCATCTGTTATAATGTAAAAGCCCTTTTCCACGGCCATTTTTGCAAGGGCCTCAAGGGTCTGTCGGCTGTATACGCTGCCTGTTGGGTTTGAGGGGCTGTTTATTATGAGCGCCCTTGTCTTGTCTGTAACAAGGTTGGAGAGCCTATCAAGGTCTATGTCGAAATTGTTTTCTGCCTCGCATTGGAGAAAGACCGGGCGGCCACCTGCAAGTTCAACCATTGCAGGGTAAGAGACCCAGTAAGGAACCGGAATGATCACCTCATGACCAGGATCAAGTATGGCCTGAAAACAGTTGTAAAGCCCCTGCTTGCCCCCGGTTGAGACAACAACTTCATCCAGTCCGTATTCAGTGGAATAATCCCTTTTGAGCTTGTCAATTATTGCCTGCCTTAGCTCGACGATTCCGGCAACAGGAGTATATTTAGTGAAACCCTCTTTTATGGCAGCTATGGCCGCATCCTTTATGTGACCAGGGGTGTCAAAGTCGGGCTCTCCTGCTGACAGGTTAATGATGTCTGCCCCCTGGGCCTTAAGGGCCTTTGCCTTTGCATCAACGGCAAGGGTAGGGGAAGGCTTAAGGTTTATGACTCTTTCTGCAAGCGGTGTGCTCCAGCTCATTGGCTCCTCCTGAGGTTTGGTGACGATATATTGATCTTTTACTAAAGAGGGGCGCTTTACACAACCTCTTTTGGCTAGGATTTAAACGGATTCCATGCGTTTTTTGGCCTCCTCATATGTGAAGGCATACGATTGAACCTTACGTCAAATCAGTAGTCAACCTTGACAAGATAGAGGCCCCAAGGAGGGGCGGTCGGGGGCGAGGCGGCCCTGTCCCGTGCCTTGACAATGGCGTTAGCATCCCTGGAAGAAAGGCGTCCACAGCCCACCTCTTTTAAAAGGGCGCTTATGTTGCGAACCATGTATCTGAGGAAACCGTTGGCATTTATCTCGATCTGAAACTCCCTGAATTCCAAGGGCAGGTACTCGGGGCACAGGGTCTGCCTTATCTCTATGGTGTTGATAGTGCGTGTGGTTGAAGAAACGTTTGAACCGGCAGCCATGAAAGAAGAAAAGTCGTGTGTTCCAACAAGAAATCTGGCCGCCTCCTGCATGGAGGCAAGCCTGAGACTCTCACCGGTAATCCATGCCCTCCTGTGTATCAAGGCGAGCCTCTTTTCACTTACCACCAGCCTGTACCGGTAGGTCTTAGACCTGGCGCTTTTTCTTGCATGAAAATCAGACGGTACCTCCTTGGCTGAAAGAACTGCAATGTCTGGTGGAAGGAGGCTATTTAAGCCCTTTTCAAAGCCTTTTAACGGAATGTTTGAGCATGTGAGAAAATTTGCCGTCTGGCAGATGGCGTGAACCCCGGCATCCGTACGGCCTGAGCCTATAAGGGTGATATTTTCTCCGGTCATCTTGGATATGGCGACTTCGAGGGTTTCCTGAATGCTCTTCTGGCCCTTTTGTCTTTGCCAGCCATGGTAATTTGAGCCGTCATAGCTTACATCCAGTCTTATGTTTCTGTTGGTTTTTTCAAGCACTGTCATTGCGAACTAGGAAAATACTTTTTCTTAAAATTTCAATGGCTTTTTAATGGATTCTTGAGATTTTGTATCAAGATTTTCTTTTGATTTCAATATATTATAAAAAGTTAAAATTTTTATAAGGAAAAGACTTGACAATTTAAATTGTCAAGTTTATTAACACGATATCATTTCATGTCTTAACAGAATCTTCACAAAGGAGGGAATGGAAAAAAAATGAACGAACCAACCGTTAGCTCGCTAACTGCGGGCAAAGTCCTACCAGTTGTCAGTTCAAGGGCCTACAATGCAAGCATTGCTTTTTTCGCTTTTATGGCAGCCATTGGGATTGCCTTCGGGCTACATGCCATGTATATCGGGCATGAGGTAGCCTACAACTGTACAAGGGAAATACCCTGGGGCCTTCTGATTGCCACCTACGTCTTTTTTGTGGTTACCTCCACAGGGCTCTGCATTGTTTCTTCCCTTGGCCACGTATTCGGTTTTGACAGTTTTGTTCCAATAGCCAAGAGGGCGGTCTTTCTTTCCATTGCCACCATCGTCAGCGGCTTTATAGTTATCGCATTCGAGATAGAAAATCCCTGGCGCATGGCTATTTACAACATGATTTCCCCAAATCTCACCTCAAACATCTGGTGGATGGGTACACTCTACGGCATCTATCTCTTTTTCATGGCCGTTGAGTTTGCCATGCTCCAGCTGAACAAGCACAAGCAGGCGGCCATGTTTGGTTTGCTCGGGGTTCTGTCCGGTATTGCCGCTCACAGTAACCTGGGTGCAGTCTTTGGCCTCCTTGGCTCCCGTGAGTTCTGGCATGGACCTTACATGCCCATCTATTTCATTACTTCCGCCGCCATGTCGGGCTGTGCCGCTGTATTGCTTTTCACTTACATTGCCTACAAGACAAATGGCTGGAAAATGAGCGATAAGCTCAAAAGTTCCCTCAAGGCCGTTGCCTACACTGGTGCTTTTCTCATGGCAACCCTCATCTTCTTTGACATCTGGAAAGTTCTCTCGGGAATTGCGGGTCACCCTCCAGGAAAGTACGAAGCCACCATGGCACTTATTAAGGGACCCTACGCATTTAACTTCTGGGTAGGGGAAGTCTTAATGGGCATGGTTCTTCCTTTTGTAATAATACTTGGTACCAAGGGAAGAAGCGTACCGGCCCTCTTTGCAGCAGGCGCACTCTGTGTGGTAGGTATCTTCTTCATGCGCTACGATCTCGTTCTCGTAGGTGAAATAGTCAATCCCTTTCACGAATACGGAGTGATCGATTTTCCCCTTTATCTAAGCTACGTGCCAAGTTTGCATGAAATAATGATAACCATTGGCGGTTTAAGTTTCTGCGCCATGGCCTTTCTAATGGGCGAGAAGATGTTTAAGGGGCATCTTGCAGAAGATCACTAATTCATCAGCAATCCCAGAAAGTTAGACATAGGGACACAGACACAAAAGGGCCTGCCCCAGCCCAGTAAATAAGGGCAGGCCCCAACCCACCATGCTGAGGTTCATGAGTCAAAAAAAGAGAAGGCATAAAATAGGGGCATTTCCAGACAGGCTGGTACCCGTTTATCCAATAGGAGTTGCTGCAAAGCTTTTGGATGTCCATCCTAGAACACTGAGGCTTTACGAGGCCGAAGGGCTCCTTTCACCTCATTACAAAGGGGGACGTCGTATCTTTTCCCAAAGTGACATCCAGTGGGTTTCGTGTCTGCGTTCCATAATCCATGATGAAGGCATCAGCATACCAGGCATCAAGCGCATTCTTAAATATGAGCCCTGCTGGAAGATCCTTGATTGCCCCAAAGAAGTTCACGAGACGTGCGAGGCAAAGGTTGATCGCACAGAACAGTCTTCCAATCCCCTGATTTGTAGCAGCTGCGGGGAAAAGCTGCCTGAGAAATAGGATTAACCCTCTTTACCTTTTCAGGCAGCTATCTCTTCCTCTTTTATCTTATATTGGGCTATTTTTCTTCTTAGGGTATCCTTTGAGATACCAAGCTCCCTGCAGGTAGCCATCTTCTTGCCCTGGTTTTTTCTGAGAGCGTTAACGATGGCGATCCTTTCTATTTCCTTCAGGGACATAGGCCGGTTGAAGGGGAGTATTTCAGGAGAGGAAAGGTTTTCTCCGTCCTTGGAAAATTGCTCCGGAAGGTGCTCTGGCATTATAAGTCCGCCGTGACAAAGGATAAAGGCGTATTCTATTATGTTTTCCAGCTCCCTTATGTTTCCCGGATAGTCGTATTTCATAAGAAGATCCAGGGCCTCATCCGATATACCTGAAACATCCTTTCCTTTTTCCACGTTGAATTTCTGTATGAAGTGCTCCACCAAAAGGGGTATGTCAACAATGCGTTCTCTTAGTGGCGGCAGGACTATTTTTACAACATTGAGCCTGTAATAGAGGTCTTCCCTGAACTTTTCCTCCCTTACTAGGGTCAGAAGGTCCTTGTTTGTTGCAGCAATTATCCTCACGTCTGCCTTGACAGGCCGGTTGGAGCCAAGGGGTTCATATACCTTGCTTTGGATCACCCTTAGCAGCTTTACCTGGAGGGCAGGCGAGATATCCCCTATTTCGTCAAGGAAAAGGGTACCCTTTTCCGCTGCTGCGAAGCGTCCTTCCTTGTCTTGCTTTGCATCGGTAAAGGCTCCCTTCTTGTAACCAAAAAGCTCCGATTCTAAAAGGGTGTCAGGTAGGGCACCGCAGTTTACCGCCACGAAGGGTCCGCGTCTTCTCTTGCTGAAGTTGTGAAGCGCCCTTGCAATGAGTTCCTTGCCAGTTCCGCTTTCTCCCAAGACAAGGACATTGCTCTCGCTCATTGCAATTTCAGGCAGGATGTCAAATATTTTCTGCATCTGTGGGCTCTTGCTGATGATGTCGCCCAGAGTGTAACGACCAGTAAGGCGTTTTCTAAGCTGGTCGATCTCACGAAGGTCTCTGAAGGTCTCAACACCTCCGATTATGTTACCATCGTGGTCGAGAAGTGGGGCCGTGCTTATGCTTATTGGCACAGATTCGCCATTTACCCGTTTTATGGTAACGCGCTTGTTTGCAACGCGTTTTCCCATCCTGATGCTCATGGCCATGGCGCACGCTTCACCGCAAAGGCTTGACTGGAAAACTTCCCTACAGGGTCGACCCAATGCATTTCCAACCGATACCCCTGTAATTTCTTCAGCTGCACGGTTAAAAGAGTTGATCCTCCAGTGTCTGTCAACTGTGAATACACCGTCTCCAATAGAGTCCAGTATGATTTCGTGCTCAACCTGATCCGTAATGTCTCTAAAAACCTCTATACCACCTTTAACTTCACCAGTGATATCTATAAAAGGCGAGGCGCTAATTGAGATGGGGATGGTGTGGCCTGATTTAGTCTTTACAAATACCCTTTGTCCAGTAAACGGACGCTTCTCTTTGATGGCCCTGGCAAGTATGCAGTCTGTAGAGCAAATCGCACTCTTGAATATGTCGCTACATGCCTTGCCTATAACCTCCTTCTTGCGCCAGCCGGTGATGCGTTGGGCGGCCTTGTTAAATTCAATGATTTTCCAGTCCCTATTGATGATGAAAAGTCCGTCTCCAATGTTATCCAGTATTGGTGCACCTACATAGTCTTCACCCTCGAATCGGACAGATATTGCAATCCAGTCTCTTTCTCCCTGTTCGTTATTGCTCATAAGTGCCGTAACAATAGCTGTTTTGAACGGGCCTTTTTTGAGAAGAAAGCGATAATTGAAAAGACTTTGCCCTTTTTCTAAAATGGGGATGAGTTCCACCAGGGGAGAAAGTATTGTGCCCTTGAGCAGACTTTTAAAGGCTTGGCCTGTTACATGGTCTGGATTTATTGGAAGAATCTCGTGAAGGGGCCCGCTGACCTTTTGGATGCGCCAATCACCATCAAGAAGAAGGGTGAATTGTTTTATGTTGGTAGTTCGAATGGGCGTAATTATCTGCGTTCCGGGCATAATTCTTTAACATTTAAATTTACAAGTTTCTTTAAATATAATTGCCAGAGGGCGAAATGCCAAGGGAAGAAAACTGGAGAAGGGACTCCAAGATGTGGGAGAGGATGTGCTGATCCGGACAAAGGGCCCTGATTTTGACCTGGTCGAACAGAACCGACTTGATGCCTACTTGTAGGCCCTTTACACCTTGACCGTAATCAAAATCGACCCGTACAAAATATGTCCTGACTCCTGGAAGGAGGCTTGATTCGTCAATCCAGAAGTTTGAGCAAAATCCTGAAAGGCTGTCCATAGTCTGGGCCAATATCTCATCCTTGTCTCCAAGAAGATCCATTTCATTCTCCAAGCCCTCAAACCTCTTTTCAGCCTCCTGCTCAAGTTGACTTCCATAGATCAATCTTCTGTCATAGTTCCAGTTTATCCATTCGTAGAGTCTAAGGAGCAAGACAGCAGCCGTAAAGGCTGGATCCTCCACCCTCTGGCTGGGTGTCCCTTCAGAAAGAATCTCAGAAAGGACTGTAAGCCAGTTTGCAACCGTATCTGGCAACCTGTCCTTAAGGGCTTCTTCATGGTCAGGAGAGCTGAGGTTTTCGATACCCTCTTCCCTGCACAATCTGGCAAAAGATTTCACAAAAAGGGATTTAAGCTGATCCCTGATGGCGAAGGTGCCAGGAACGGATTGGCTCAAGACGTCCGAAAGGGCCTCTTTCAGGGGCCTGTCCTCCGGTCTAGCGAGAAGATCAATCTTTTTTTTGAAAACGGTTATTTCCATGGGTCATCAAAAAAAAAGGCCTGCCGCAAAAGGGCAGACCTTAAAATAATCATATCTACAAAACCCTATTTTTTGTGGCAGCCGCCACACTTGGTTGGAGCACCCTCTGCCTTATGTTCCTTGTGGCAGTCGCGGCAATTCTTGTGCATGGCCTTCATTACGCTGTTGAGCTTTTTGTTGGAAAAATCCTTGTTATGGCATTTGTCGCAGGTCTCGATCTTCATACCAGCCTTGTATTCGGAATGGTTGGGGCCATGGTGGCACTCACCACACTTGGCTTTTGCCTGGTGTTTGTGGTGATTAAATGTAACATCCCCCTTTTTTGCCTTGAGGGTTATTACCTCTGGTCCTTCTCCAGCCACTGCTATACCAGCAACAGCTATGCCGAAAAGCAGGGCAAACAACACTGACATCATCTTGGTAGCACGCATAACTTTCTCCTCCTTTCTTTATTTTGTGAATATTGATTCATTTCCAGTTTCTGTTTTTTTAATGGAGCAAGGTGGATTTGTCAATAAATTATTCACAAGATCAAGGCGCAGACGAGTCATGGTGAATTAAAAGGCAAGCCATGGAATTGTTTATTTGTATGAACTTCATTGATATTACAGACCTGTAATACCAGGATCGCTTAGGATCGTCGGTAAATAAGAGGCTGGCCGAAAAACGTGCCTTTTGGATTTCAGCTCCAATATTTGGATGTATGGGATTTTGGTACTGTCTGTGCAGTTCCATGGGGCGGAAACGGATCCATCGCAGGTGATTCTGCCCCAAGGCCGTATTACAAGATGGATCAGGGGCCGATTATTGACACGGCCCCTGAAGTTGGTTTGTGCTCTGCCGGATCAATGCTTCATCTCTTTGCCAGGTGGTTCCGGCTGAGGATTGATCATTCCATGTTTGCCAGGCGGCTCGGGTTGGGGATTGATCATCCTGGATGAGCCTGGAACAGGGCCGCTGCTTCCTTTTTGAAGGCCAGTGTTTCTCTTTCCTACAGCGTTAAGCCGGGCTTTTCCGCATGTGGGTCTTAGCATTTTTGTCCACGTCTTTTTGTCCCCGTTAAATAGGGTAAGGCTCACCTTCATATTGGTCTCTTTGGCAATGGGCTTTGCCTCGATGTAGGTTGCAGTTCCGTTTTTGGCGCACAGCCGCCTCCCTGGATCTATAATGGAAAGGCTTACTGGCGTGTCCTGGCCGACCTGGAGGGTGCTGTTGCGGTGCTGCTCTTTTGTCAGAACGCTTCCCTTGTTCTGCAGTTCAAGCCTTAATTGGCAGTTTCCGGTCAAATCAAATCTTACAACCTCTATGTCAAACGTCTTCTTCTCCACCGCCACTGCGTGATGTAGATTGATTACTCCGCGGTTGGTAGCGCCTGCCGGCGCATTTGCCTGGGACGTAGCGGCACACATCAGAAAAAACATGACACCAATGACCGCTGTTTCAAGTGTTCTTTGTCTGCTCTTCATTTATCCTCCTCTCGTTTGTTTTTTTCCGCCATGGCGGAAATGTAGTATGGAAATAGCCCTTTGGGCGAGTGGTTTCGCCCGGGATGATCCTGACTACTTAGGACTGACCTCCGAGGCGGCCGGTTTTGTGCCGACCTTTTTCTTTAGTATTTCAGGGTGAGCAGTAAAGTCAGGAAAATAGGCAACCGCCGTGTTGTTTCTCTTGTTTTTCTCCCTTCCGCTGTAAACCGCCGTGATACGAAAGCCGACCTTGTCTTTCTTGTCAGCACACCAGGCGTTTTCATAAATAGGAGAGGGAGACTGCCTGTAGCTTTTGCCAGGAGCCAGTGTGTGATGGCTGCTGCCTCCCATATACTCCCAGGGCCTGCCCTGTGTTTTCCAGTATTCCTTGATCTCAAAATTCCTGGCCGTTGCCTGGCCTTTGTTGGTTATGGTGTATTCCGGCCTTACGCTAAAGCAGTGGACCCCTTTGCCGCTTACGAATTTCTTGGTCACAAGCTTCAGCTTCACGGCAAGATCTGGCAGCAGAAGAGTTGCTGTGGGACGCGGCTGCCCGGCCAGTAAGGGCTGCACGCAAAGGAAACAGGCGCACATTATGAAAAGCGCTAGTAACTTGGATTTTCTTGATTTTTTCATGACTTCTCCTTTATATCTTGTTTTTGCCATTTGGATTTCGAATATGTCTTTGCCAATTTATTAGTGCACGATAGGGCCGTGATACCAATGGATGTCGATCCGTTTTTGGTCTAAGTTGTTGTGTTCATTCGATTCTTTCAGGCTGTACCGGCTGTCAGCAAGCACCTGGATTATAACCACCTTGTTTTCCTTTTGGAACCTGTTCACGCAGCAGTGGATCTTCCACTGCTGATCCGGCCCCCACTGCTTTGTTGAAACGGGATTGAGCGTTACCGGAGGTGATTCCCACGTAATCTCTTCTCCTCCGAATCCAAAAACTTTACCTCTCAGTTTTACACGGAATTTGTTCGCAGGGACCGCGCCTTTATTTAGCACTGAAAAAGACGGCTGGATTGTGTAGCAGGTGTTCCCCTGGCCATCAGTGCCTGTCTTAGAGATCGTTACATCGAGATGAGGCGTCAAGTCAGGCAGAAACGGTATCGTAATATGCTTCTGTACATGCTTTTTGGGTTCCTTGGCAGCTTGGTGACTCCCTGGTAGCGGCTGGCCTGCCCATGCGGACGCAGTCAACAGGGAAAAAATAATGGCTGTAAATAAAAGATTCATTCTAGGCTTCATTTCGTTTCCTCCTTTCCATCTGGCTGTACATTGTCTGGGCCAGAAGGGTCATTTTTATAGTGTTATAAGGCCGGGAGAATATTGCTAAAAAACAGCGCCTCGGG
>JALWYS010000197.1 GCA_027003115.1 Deltaproteobacteria bacterium
GGCTTTTATCTCTTTAAGAATGGAACTGCACTGGAGATCAAACCCTATAGGAAAAGTCAGAAAAAATCTGCCTTCTTTCAAAAAATTGGCATGGGACAAATTCACACAAAAAAGTTGACAGTACCGGTGATAAAACTGGATGATCGCAGGGACAGGCCAACAACCATTGGGGACAAGGTGAAATCAGTGGAAGAAAAGCTATGAAATCCCGCATACCCCTTTTCATTTTCATCTTTTGTTGCCTGTTGACCCTTTCCGGGATAGTGCTTGGAGAGCCAGGCGAGGTCTTTCAAAAGGCCGTAGCCATATGTTTGAGCTGTATTGGAATAGGTTAAATGGAACGCTTCAGGCACCTATTACAGCTCGTTTCTGCTTTTGTTGCCAACTGCCGCCTGTTTATTACACCTTCAAATCCCATCTACAAGGGACCTTTGAAACACGTATGTTTCCCTGGGCTGAACTGTTATTCCTGCCCAGCAACGCCCTGGGCGTGTCCCCTTGGTGCTCTGCAAAGCGCATTTGCAAATCTCAAGGCGAATCTTGCCGTTGGGAAAATTAATCTTGGCCTTTATGTTCTTGGCTCCCTGGGCGTAGTTGCCTCACTTGTAGGACGCATGCCCTGCGGCTGGTTTTGTCCCTTTGGGCTTTTGCAGGACATCTTATTCAGGGTAAGACTTCCAAAGGTAGATCTTTGGAGACCACTCACCTGGGGGCGCTACCCTAGCCTTATCTTTTTGGTTATCATTCTTCCCATTTTTCTTACAGACAAGTTCGGCTTTGGACAGACCTGGTTTTGTAAATACCTCTGTCCTGCAGGCACCTTTGAGGCTGGCATCCCCTTGCTCATTATGTCTCCAGAGCTTAGATTGGCCATTGGAACCCTGTTTTACATCAAGTTTACCCTACTGGGGCTCTTCATATTTTGGAGCATGGTCACAATCAGGCCTTTTTGCAGGACGTTGTGCCCCCTTGGTCTCATACTTGGCCTGTTTAACAAGGTTAGCTGGCTTAGGCTCAGATTCCACCAAAACACCTGTGTTGATTGCCATGCCTGTGAGCTCATCTGTCCAACAGGGGTATTTTTTGCAACTGGAAGGGATGATATTAATTCTACAAAGTGTATAAGATGTTTCAGGTGCTATGCACTCTGCCCTGGAGGGGCTGTCACCATTGAGTTTTCAAGTATCATGAAAGGAGAACTAGAAAATATTGAAAGCTGTGATTGCAACCAGAAACAAGGGTAAAATCAGGGAGCTCAAGGAGCTACTTGCCGATTTTGGCCTTGATATCCTGTCCCTTGACCAGTTTCCCCAGGTGAGAGAAATTGTGGAAGATGGAAACACCTTCTTTGAAAATGCCATGAAAAAGGCAAAAACCGTTGCGGAAAAGACGGGGCTTATGGCCATTGCCGATGACTCCGGCCTTGAGGTTGATGCCCTAAAAGGTGCTCCAGGGGTCTATTCTGCAAGATACGCTGGGGAAGATGCAACAGATGAGCAAAATTATCTAAAACTTCTTAATGAAATGAAAGACGTGCCAACGGAGAAAAGGGGCGCTCAGTTCAGGTGCGTGATAGTCGCCTACCGCCCGGATGGTAAATGGGTCAGCGCGGAAGGCGTGTGCCGGGGCAGGATAACCTCTTCTCCCAGGGGTGAGCAGGGTTTTGGATACGACCCTGTATTTGTTCCAGAGGGTGACATCCGTACCATGGCTGAACTTACCAGGGATGAAAAAAATAGGATAAGCCACAGGGGTAAGGCCTTGGAGATGCTAAAGAAAAAGATAGGGGAACTGATATCGGAAAAAAACGATATAGAGGTAAAGGAAGCGGGATTAAAGGATTTTGAAAAGGAACGTACCTGAAACAGGCGGTTAAGATAACAAAGGCGTTTGCCCGTTCCGGGGAAAACAAGCACGGCTCTGTTGCGGATTTTTTTGAAATGGTTTACAGAAGGCTCCTCCATTTGAGGAAAATAGGATCGGGCAAATAGCCTGCTCCTTTATAGAAAATAATAAGGAGAAAAAGACAGATGACAAACAGATCAGATTATACCCTTTTTAGTGGAGGTCTTAGAGGGGCCGAGGCGGAATTTGGAAGGTGTGCAGAAAAGTGGGGAATAAACGAGGTGAATTTTTCCTTTAAAGGGCACAAGCTGGACAGGGTAAAGGATGTTCGTGTGCTTAGCGAAGAGGAGCTAAAGCAGGGTGACATAAGCATGGAGATTGTTTCAAAACGCATGGGACGCACCTATGCCGAAGCAGACAAGATTAGGAAAGTGATCCAGTCCATTTTTCACATGGTCAATAATGGCTACCAGGTTTTTGCAATAGGCTGGATTCGTCCTGATGATACCGTAAAGGGCGGCACTGGCTGGGCTGTTGAACTGGCCAAGCTCTTTAACAGGCCTGTGAGTGTCTTTGATCAGGAAAAGAACAAGTGGTACACGTGGAAGGAAGGAAAATGGGTCGAAGACGTCCCCAAAATAGAGCATAAGACCTTTGCAGGAACGGGTACCCGCTATCTTACAGAGGAAGGCAAAAAGGCCATTGAGGAACTTTTTGAAAGGTCCTTTGGGCCTGCCGAGGCGTAAACCATGCTTCATGGTCATGGCGGAGACGTATATTCCATAGCTAGGGAGCTGGGAATAAGGCCGGATCAGGTCCTAGATTTCAGCTCCAACTGCAGCCCCCTACCCTACCCGAAGGGGCTAAAGGAATATCTTTGCCAGAGCCTTGACCAGATGCACCTTTTGCCAGAGGTGGATTCAATCACCATAAGGAGACTCCTGGCACAAAGGTACGGACTTGATCCAGAAAACTTCCTGCTTGGAAGCGGTACTACCCAGTGGATTTACTCACTGCCGCGTATCCTAAAGCCTGAAAGGGCGCTCATTGCCTACCCCACTTATGCAGACTACGAAGATGCCTGCAGGGCAGAAGGCGTACCAGTCATCTCCATTGGCACCTTTCCAGGGGGTGCTGAGGCTGACGTAAAAGGGCTTCTTGCATCCATAAGATTCATTGAAGACAGGCTCCTTGAAAAGGCCTTGGTCTTTATCTGCAACCCCAACAACCCAACAGGCCTCTTCATTCAACCAGATGAACTTGCAGAGATAATAAATTCGAGGCCCTCTTCTGCCACTTGGGTGATTGACGAGGCCTATGCACCCTTTGTGGATGAAGACGGCAGATCATCCCTGTTGGGATGCGGTCTTCCAGAAAACGTGATTCTTCTTCGCTCCTTTTCCAAGATATACGGCATTCCCGGGCTAAGGGTCGGTTGCCTTGTTACCAGGGCCAAGGTAATGGAACAGCTCATGGGAATCATGCACCCCTGGGCGGTTAATCGTATGGCCCAACTTGCCGTGGAATTTCTCCTGAAGGAACAGGCAATAGAGGAACAGGCTCGAAACTACTGTCAAAAAGAAAAGGACTTCATAGTAGAAGGGCTTTCAAAATTAGAGGGCCTTTTGCCAGTAGAAGGAAGATGCCACTACGTTTTATTCAGCCTTAAGGGTTTAAGTGCCAAAGAGATTACGAACTCCCTCAAAAAAAGGGGGATTCTCATAAGAGACTGCCATAATTTCAAGGGCCTTGACGGCCAGTTTATTCGCATAAGCCCAAGGCTCCATGAGGACAACCAAAGGCTCATCTCAGAAATGACATCCCTTTGTTCCTGAGAATGTACTAGCCAAGCTCGCCGACCTTGTGGCCCCTAACCTCCTTTCTTATTTTTTCACTCTTTTCCACAAGCCTTTCAAAATCAGTATCAGGTATGTAATAGACCTCTAGCATTCCCCTTTCCAAAGAACCCCCTATCTCAGAACGTATCTTATTGCCTATTCCAAGTCGCCCAATGGCATCCACAAGTTCCCTTGAATCCAGCATGCCCATGTCTGAAGAGCCAATGCCTGAAAGCGCATCCCTTCCCCTTTCCTTTAATAGTGCAGAAATGCCATAGAGTACGCAGGTGTTGTCTGAAAGGATGGCGTATTCGGCACTTCTAAGGGCATAGCGGTTCCCATTAAAGGAAATGGCAACCCCTCTGGCCTCTCTTACAAGGTCAAGGGCCTGGCAATCTGTAATGCTGTCTCCTGCATACACAACGTGTTCAAGGTCAAGTCCCGTTCGTTTCACGCTGTCTTCTACTGCCCTTGCCTTTTCAGGGCCTCCAATGGGATTTACCTCATCAAGAATCCTTCCTATTGACATAGATGGGATGATCTTCCAAAAGATCTCATCAAGACGCTTAATGGTCTTGTGGTGTATTGGCTCAAGGTCCTCGTGGCCTTTTGCGTCAAGGGGCCATTCCATCATCTTCATCCTGGCTATTTCAGAAGCAAGGGCCTTCAAGGTCACTGCCTCCTCCTTTGACAAAAAATACTCATCAAGGGTTACGGCAGTACAGTAACAATTTTCCAAGGGGAAGCTGGTGATTTTACAAAGTGCCTCAAGGTATGGCTTGTAACTTGTGCTTATTATAAAGGAAGGAAGTAAGCCGTTTATAAGTGGCAGCATCACCTCTGTTCCAGGAAGAAGGACAAGGGTCCTTTCGGAAAACTTTTCCATTTTCTCATCTGTTACTCCAAAGGCCTTTAAAAATGGAAGCACAAGCCTCAATGTGTCCCCTGCCTTGTAGCCGGGCCTTTTTATAACATCTGCAAGAAAATCATCGTACTTGCTCACAATGGAAAAGAACTGTCCGCCCTTTGGAATAAACTCCTGGCATAGTTCATAGGCATTATCATTTTGTGTCAAAGGACCTTCACAGTCCATATTAAGCTGATACATGCTAACATCCCCTTTCATGCAGTTATTTCCGTCTCTTTAAGAAGGGTGTCAATGAAATTCAAAATGAACTGTCTCTGTTGTGCGTTTGCATAGGATATGCAGTTACAGCGGAGCCTTTTGCGGCTTCTTACAAGCATCTCAAAGACAACCTTGTCCTCGGTAACCTCAATGCCTATGCAAAAAGGGCTGCAGCCCTTGTGTTCATACTGCACAGGGGTCAGAAGATCGTCTGGAAGTTTAAGCCAGAAAAGGTTGTCGATGGTGCTCCTTTCACAACTTTTTTCAAGGTAATTTGTTATCCTTTCTATCTCTCCGCTTCTAAGTTCGTCAACCACGTACTGTTGCATCTCTTTCTCCTCGAAAAAGGCTTCTTTTTCATCTGAAAATAGGCTAATCAGAATAAAAAAAGATTGCGTCCTTTGGAAGGGAAAAAGGAATGTCCAGTAAAAAGTCCGTTAAAAAACAACCTCGTAACTCAAAGGGTGAATTCCCTCAAACCGTAACCCTTGAAATCACAGGGGAGCTGGACCTTCACTCCTTTAACCCCAGGGATGTGGGCTCTCTTGTGCCAGAATATTTGAAGGCCTGCAAGGATGCTGGTATAAAAACCGTTAGAATAGTTCATGGAAAGGGCACGGGTACACTCAGAAGATCTGTTCACAGCATTTTGAAGGATCTCGATATGGTTGATTCCTTCAAGATAGCTGGCCTCCATCAAGGCCACTGGGGAGCAACCCTTGTCTTTCTGAAATAAGCCTAACCGTAGGATAGGAGAAGAAAATGAAAACAAAATTTACTTTGTTTCTTGTGTTTTTATGCGTGTACTTGTTTCTTGCTGGCTGTCAGGGTTCTGAACAAAAGGCATCTAAAAAACCGCAAGAGAAGGCAAAGGTATCACATGCCACCCAGAAGCCCGGCTACATTTACGGGAAGGTCAAAGAAACCATGAATGGGGGCGGCTATACCTACCTTCTGCTTGACTTTGATGGAAAGAGCAGTTGGGTAGCAGTACCTCCAATGAATGTCAAGGTGGGGGATGAGGTAATGCTATACCCTGGCCAGGTAATGAAAAACTTTCACAGCAAGAGCCTAAACAGGACATTTGAAACAATAGTATTTTCACAGGGGCCAGTTTCGCCTCCATCTTCTGAGACAAAGGCGTCAAATCCGTCGGAGATGGCTGTTAAGGCCCATTCTTCTAGCAGCAGAATCGCCAAAAAGGCAGTCAAGGTTGAGCCTGCAACCGGGCCAGGGGCCATAACTGTGGCCATGGCCTATGAAAAGGCAAAGGAACTTGACGGCAAAAAGGTGGTTCTTAAGGCGGTGGTAGTAAAGGTTTCAAAGAACATTTTGGGAAAGAACTGGGTTCACTGCCAGGATGGTACTGGCTCTGAAAGCGGTAAAAACTTCGACATAACCGTTACCACCAAGGCTGCTCCAGCCGTAGGAGATACAGTGCTAGTCAAGGGAATCCTGTCAAAGGACAAGGACATTGGGGCTGGATACTTCTACCCAGTAATCATTGAGGATGCAGAGGTGAAGACACTAAAAAAATGATTCATCAGGTCAGGGACCTTGCAATACCCCTGGCCCTTTCTTCCATCTCTGCAAGCTGGGCCTGGTTGTGCCCGTAACGGGGATAATATTTACGCGTTAAGGAATGGTGCCTGGGATTTATTCCGGCAATGGTCATAAAGGTGCCTATGGTACTCCATGGCTCCTTTACCTTGTGGGTAAAGACAACTGGAACGAGGCATTTCCCCCGACAAGAGTCGATTTTCTTCTTTAGATACCTGTAATGCGAACGCCAATACTTCCTGCATGAAATGACCGGAAGGACTTTCTTGCCTTCCAACAGGTCCGAATACCTGTCTAGAAAATCAAGGACAGGCCCACTTGGATTATAGGACCAAGTTGGACCTGCCAGGACAACCATGTCCGCCTTAGTTATTTTCTCTTTATCCACTGATCTAATTCGCACCCTCTGTCGGAAAAAGGTCCGAAGCATCATCGAAATGGTTCGAGCAACGCTGTGAAGCGGAAAAGATAGTTTCTTTTTGGGAATGAGTTTGAGGGTATCAACCTCAATGCCGGCTTCCTTGAACCCTTTTCTGAGGTGATGAACCAGCTTTGCAGTCTGGTTGCTGAAGCTGTAATAGATTACAAGCACGCTTTTTGCTTTTTCTGGACCAGTGTCCATTAGCTTCCTTTCAGGTGGCCTGTTCCCTTATCTTTTGGAGAAGACTTAGGGCCATGCGCTTTACCTCCATGGAATTATCATCTAGCAGGGAAAGGAGCTCTTCCTGGCTCATAACACCAAGTTCTCCAAGTCTTTCAAGGGCAAGGGCACGGATTTTTCCCCTCTTGTCATTTAGAAGCTCCCTGTAGACGTCCTCGTTTTCAGGCCTGGCTCCAAGCTGGCCAAGCAGGATGAGGATATCCAGCTTCAAGGCCGGATTCCCGCTTTCTAGCTCCTGCTTGTAAATGGCTGCCACCTCGTCCTCTTTGTCCTTAAAGCGCCACAAATTAAAAAGAATGGCCCTTTTCTGATCAAAGGAACAGGTCTTCAAACGGTCTGCCAAAAGCCCCATGAGCCTGCTATCCTTAAGGTTGCATAGGGCGTTAACGGCAACCTCCTGGACCTCAGGGTCAGGCTCATAAATACACTCTATGAGAGGAAGGACCGCAGAAAGGTTGCCCTCCCATCCAAGGGCCATGATGGCCCTTATCTTTATCTCTTTATCGGAGGCGGAGACATCCTGAACAAGCCGCCTTATAAGGCCTTGGGGGTCATCGAGAAATGGGCCAATTACTGCAAGGTGTATTGCAGCCTGATCCCTGAGCTCATCTGGTTCTCCCTGGTCTTTCATAATATCGTAAAGCGGCCAGTATATTTCGTCCTTGGCCACGCTTCCAAGAAGAAAGATGATTTGCTTCCTGAGGTTTACATCCCCTGCCCGAAGGGCCTTGAGCAACAGGGGAATGGCCTTGTGCCTCTCCTTGAGTAACAGGCCTGGATTTTCCATGTAGCACTTTGCCTGGCTTATTACTCTTTGTGCCAGGTCAAAGGGAATCACCGGTTTTTTCAATGTCTTACATCAAACTCCAGATCGAATTTGACACCCTTTTCCTTTGAAACCAGTGAAAGCGCAAGGGTGCCCACCTCGGTCACCTCTGCCTGGAGGGTGACAGGTATTACGGTTCCAGGCTCAATGCCGGGCGCTTCCATCTTTGTGCGAAGGGTACTAACTGGCTCTATTTCATGGTCCTTCCAGAAATCAATAAGATCCCCAGGCTGGTCCTCTGGTCTCTGGCTTGAGCCCATGAACTGAAACTCCACCTCCTGGCCCACAACCAGGCCAAATTCCTTTTCTGGAATATCCACAACGGTTCCCTCTTCAAGCCCCTTAGGCACAACACAAAGGGCCTTTATCACAGGAGGCATTCCAGGGATGGCAAGCCCGGAGGATTCAACGGCAATATAGTAAGACCTTGCAATTCCCCCGCGTATCTTTATACCCTCACCCATCTGGACAAGGCCAAAGTGAGCAGCACCACGGGAGACAGCAAGATCAAGATCCGTCCCCAAAAGCTCCTTTGGGGCCTCTTCCCCATTGACCCAAGAGCTCAGGATTGACATAACCCTCTGTCTCAAGACCGTGGCCTTGAAAACACCGCCGTTAAAAAGAACTGCAGTGGGTCTTACCGGGCCGTCCATTCCAAGGGCCTCACCCTGAACAGTCAAGAACCTTGCAAGGTGCCTTGTAACTCCGGTATCGCTACAATAGGGAAGACCCAACTCCTTAAGACCCAGTGCCTTTCGTTCAGCCGGCGTGTCTGTTACCTGGCACTCAGGGAAGAAGCCGTCAAGTATCACACGGGTCACGAGCTCCCGGCTGAGACTAGTCCTTATGGTGCCTCCCACCAGTCCGGACCCTCGCCCAGGGATCACCACTGGTACCTCATCAAGCCCTTCGTCCGCAAGTAGCTTTTCCTTGGCAAGTCTCACGTTGTTCCAGAGGCTTTGGAACTGGCCCTGATCCAGGTTATGCCCCTTCTTTTTAAGCTCCTCAAAGAGTACGTGGGTGAGGGTAAGGTCCATATTGTCACCGCCAAGAAGCAGGTGCTCACCAACAGCAAGCCTTTCAAGGGTGAGAATATTATCTCTGTTCTCCACCTGAATAAGGCTGAAATCCGATGTCCCGCCTCCAACATCCACCACAAGAATGATGTCTCCTGGCTCTACCTGTTTCTTCCATTCGTCTCCCATTTTGCTTAGCCAGGCGTAGAATGCTGCCTGAGGCTCTTCAAGGAGAGTGACATTTGAAAGCCCTGCAGAGTTTGCAGCCTGAACGGTCAAGTCCCTGGCAACTGCATCAAAGGAGGCAGGAATGGTGATATAGACCTTTTGATCCTCGAGGTTCAGGCCTGCCGCTTTACCCATCTTGTGGTTCCAGGCTGCCTTGAAGTGCCTCAAAAAGGTTGCCGTGGCAACAATGGGAGAAAGCTTCTGGACGTCTTCAGCAGCATCCAGAGGCAGGATTGGGGCTGTCCTGTCAATACCCTTGTGGCAAAGCCAGCTCTTGGCAGATGCAATAAGACGCCCTGGCACCTCTGCCCCCCTGATCCTTGCCCATTTTCCAACCACCCGTTCCCCAAAAGGGTCCCAGGGCATAACCAGCCCTCCCCCCTCCTTTTCCCGGACGGTTGGAAGATATATAAAGGAAGGAAGAAGCTTGTATTCCCTGATTTCTCCTGGCGATTCTATTTGAGGGACATCAAAAACCTCTATGCCACTTTCTTCCTTTTCAAGGTCCATAAAAGAAAGGACACAGTTTGTTGTCCCCAAGTCTATTCCTATAACAAAACGTGATTTTTCCTCGGACATTCGCTGTTTTCTACTGAATCTCTACTTCGGCAGGCGCAATGACATCCGTCTTTTCCTTGCCTGTCCATTTGGGAAGGTTAAGCTTGGTGAACCTCCAGCCGCAGTGACGAATTATTCCCCTGTATGGAGGCTCTCCATGAAGATTGCCAATGAGGCGTATCTTGGAAGGGTCAAAATCCTCTTCTATCTCTACCTCGCTGCCCTCTCCTGCATCAAGAACGGGCTTAAGGTCAAGGGTATCCATGAGCGCTGCCCTGCAGCCTCGGTGAACCTCTCTAACCGCTGCCCCTATCTGGGCATCGTCAAAAGGCTCGATATCTTCCTGCAAGAAATCAATGAGCCGTCCTTCCCGCTGCAAGAGCCCCAAGAGCTGCACAACGGCAACCTCCTTTGGATATAGCTCTTCTACAGCCTTTTCTGGCTCCTTTTCAGTGGAGGAAGCTTCCTCCTTTTCTTCTTCCTCGGAAGCAGGGGGCTCTACCGCCTTTTCTTCAGGGCCCTCCTTGCCCTTTCCTGACGGGATGCTAGCCATGATCAAGGCGAATATGACCCATGCCACCATGGGACCTGCTGCAAGGGCCCAGCCCTCCCAGTTGTTGTCCTTAAGGAAAAGGTCCTGGTGAAGATAGACGATATAACTGGTCAATCCACTTACACACGCAAAAAGGAAAAAGGATATGGTTAAGATAGTGCCTTTTTTCATAACGTTGCCTTCCGCATATTTTTTAAATTACATCAGGACAATAATTCCAGGTACATGATAGGTCAATACGCCTTCTAGGTTGGAAATCAGCCTTGACTCTTTTTCATCTGGCCTTCTTTTTATCCCTTTTTGATTCTTTTTTTAAGAATGCTATCAGGTGATTTTAGCCTGGAAAGAATAGACCTATCCACCTTGAAGACGTATCCTCTGTCGTCCTTTAAAATACAGTAGCCTTCCTTTTTCTGAAATCCATAGATAAAGAGGCTATGTTCCTTTCCATTACGGATTTTATAAACAAACCTCGTCCTTTTATCCAAAGCCTTGACCTCGCCTTTTGGCAAAACATCCTTTGCATAAAGGGGAAAAAACTGATTCAAGATTTTGGATGCATCTTCCTGGCTTATAAGCTGCTTCTTACCTTTCAACGTAAAGGCCCACTTCCCCTTTCCGTCTTTTTTATCACCCGTTTGTCTGGAAAGACTCCAGTTAACGGACTTGGACTCAAATCTACACTCTTCTACGTCTATGGATGTATTTGGAATGACAACCAGATCGATCCACGGTCTTACCTCAATTGGCCCCTTTATCTCGTTTGCCCAGATGTCAAAATCGCCTAAAAGATCCCTTGATACGAGAAAAACCCTGTTTGAATCGTGCCTTTTTACAAATGAGGTTCCCCAGCTTGGACCCTTTTTGCCAACAACAATCCTGGTGATCTCTCTTCCGCCTCTTTTAAGGACTATCTCTAGACCTTGGCCCTGGGCCAGCCCAAAATCACCCAGATACTTCTGGCTGCTCGACCGAAGCTCACCTGTAAAATCAGAAAGGTCTTTTATCAATTTTTCTACCTTTTTCCCCTTGGCAGGTGCCCAGAAGTCCTGTTCCTCTTGCCTGATATGTACTTCCCATCCATCTTTTGTCTTTCTAAGCTCCAGCTTCTCGTCACTGTTTGAGCGGGAAAATGCACAGATATAATCGGGACGCCTCTCCTTTATCTCTGGCAAAAGGGTTATGAAAACCTTTGCCATTTCCTGGCTCATTGGCCGCTGTTTTAAAAAATAAAGAAAGGTTAGTGAAATAAATATGAGGCCCAGTGCAATCAGCTGCCAAAATCTCATTTTTTACCTCCAAAAACTAATTCCATGAAAAGCTGCAATTTTGGCGCGCCCTTTTCCTTTTAATTGCATGAAAAATGCCCAAAAGTGTCCAAAGACATGGCATTAAGAATATGGTAAAGGCCTTCCACAAAAGCCTTTGGGCAGGGGCTACCTCTCTAATGAACCTTTGCATTTGGCTTTTTGTCCTTATGTGGATAAGCTCATCGCCTAGGCACATGACATCAATGCAATTTAGGAGAAAGGCGGCATTTGAAAATGCGGAAATGCTGCTATCTGAAAACATCTCGCTTGAGCCGATAAGGATGAGCCTAGATGTCTTGTTTTCACTTTGTTTCGCATGGCCTTTTTCGTTATCATCCACCTTGTCTTTTTTCCCTGTCTTCTTTGCCTCATCCTTTTCCTCTTCAGGCCACTTTGGTATGCCCTTTTCTCCAAAGGGGTTCTTGAATTTGCCCTTGAGCATCACGGCGAGTGGCCTTTTGGAAAATTCACTGTTTTTTGGGGTTAAGTCCTGTCTTGAGAGGTCACCTGGATGAAAGGGCCTTGTCCAGCTGTATGGACTTGTCTCAAATAGGTTCAAAAGCCCGAGTTTCTTTTTGGCCAGGACCTTTTCATCTATTTCAAGACTGTTGCCCCAAAGATATAGCAGGGCCGACAGGTCACTTGTCACGGAGATCTTTTGATTCATGGAGTCTGGCAGGACCTTTATCTGCATTGGGAAATCTACCGGAGTCCTAACAAGTGCAGTAAAAAGGCCCACTTGAGTGCTGGACTCAATGGAAAGAACCGCATGTCTTTTGTCAAAAAGCATCTTTTTGCTTACGCTTATGCCAAGATCCTTCACCAACTTGTTTAGGTTGTTGGACATCTGCTGGGCACTTACAGTTATCGTGCCCTGGGAATTCGAATAATGGTATTTGTAATGTTGAAAGGCAATGATGACAGGCCTTCCAGAAGCGAGAAAACGCCTTACCTCGAATAACTGCCTCTCATTCAGATCCCAAGGGCCAAGTATAAAAAGGGCCTTGGCATCATCGGGAATGGGAGAGTTCTTTTTTATCTCCTGTCTTAAGACAGTGTAGCCCTGTGATCTTAGAAGCTGCTCCACCGTTTGGTAACGATCTACAACCGGCGGAACAGGCTGCCCCATCCTTTGATACATCAGATACATCTGGGGTGGTATCTGCTCCTTTTGAGCAACCATCACTACCTTGGGGTTTTCCTTCAAGGTGAGCCGGAAAATCTTTGAGACAATGTCATATTCAAGGCTTCCCAGGGAGTCTGGCAGTACCTGGGGGATGATTTCATCCTTCTTGTCAAGGTAGGAAAGCTGAAGGGCAGAATAGATCCTCTTTATATTCAATGCGTCCTTTTCAATGGTCTGGGCATTAAAAGGAAGTATCCCCTTTTTCCGAAGTTCATCCCGCTCCTTCTGAGAAAGATTGTCTGGATCAACTATCTTGTAGGTAAATTTTGGAGAAAGTCTGGACAATTCATAAAGGATATCCCCCACATCCCTTGACATCTCCTTCATGGCCGTCGGCATCTTGTCTGGAGAAGAGCAGTAATAGATCACTGATATGGGGACCTTGAGCCTGGATAGAACCTTTTTTGTGGACTCTGAAACCGTGTATATCTTGTTTTCCGTAATATCAAAACGGGGAAGTCTGACGTCAAAAAGTAGGGCATTAAGAAAAACGGCAATGCCAAAAAGCATTAAGACTCCAAAAGTGAATCCCCTTTGAATGCGAAGTTTAAGGAGGCCTTCAAGGGTCAGGATATTGATTGTGAGAAAAACTATCGTGTAGGAAAGGAAAAAGACCATGTCCCCTACGTCAATAACTCCCTTTGCAAAGGAAGCAAAATGGCTCTGTATCCCAAGGCTGTGGCGCAAAAAGGTGCCAAGGCCAGGGACCCAGCCGTCAATAAAGGTTGAAAAAAACTCTGTTCCAGCCAGAAAGCAGAAGAACCCTGCCACAAGGCCAAGGATGAATGCCACTATCTGGTCCTTGAAAAAGGCAGATATGGCCATACCCAGAGAAAGCAGGAAGGCCAGTAACAAAATGCTTCCAACATAGCCTCCAATTATTGGCCCCATGTCGGGATCGCCAAGAAAATGGAGCATTATGGGAATGGTGACAGTGCTGAGCATGGCAAGGGAGCAAAAGATAAGGGAGGCCAGAAACTTACCAAGTACAAGCCCTGTACTTGAGACCGGAAGACTGAAAAGCAGGCCCAGAGTGCCCTTTCCGCTTTCTTCTGCCCAAAGCCTCATGGTTATTGCAGGGACAAATATTATGAGAATAAGGGGCAGGTTGGAAAAAAAGGCCCTCATATCGCATAGGCCTGCCACGAAAAATGGAGTCATGAAAAGGCCTGAAGCCACTATCAAGAAGACGCCAATAAATACGTAGGCCACCGGAGAGTTGAAATAGGAATGAAGTTCCTTTCTGGAAAGGGTTAAGGAAAGGCTCATGATATCCCCTCCTTTTCCTTCTTCGTCTTTGCATCTTTATGCAAAAGGGCAGAAAAAATCTCTTCAAGGTCCCTCTTTTCCTCGGTTAACTCTAGTATCTTCATTGACCTTTCAAGTGCAAGGCCAGCAATCTTCTCTCTTACTGGTTCAGGTTCCTTGGTGGTAATGAGGAATGCGTCCCTGTCTCGGCTTACCATTGCTTTATGTGGCGCGAGCAGTTCATTGAGTTCTTTGATGCCAATGCCATCTTTGGGTGAAAAAACGACCCTCAGATTGGTCTCAGGAAAGACCCTTTTTGAAAGCTCATCAAGTCGTCCATCTGCCGTGATGCGACCGCCGTTAATGACCACTGCCCTGTCCGTAACAGCCTTTATCTCCTGAAGGATATGACTGCTAAAAAGTATGGCCTTGTCTTTTGCCAGGCCCTTTACGAGCTGTCGAATCTCCATGATCTGAAGGGGATCAAGCCCAGAAGTTGGCTCATCCAGAATGAGTACAGGAGGGTCATGAATCAGGGCCTGAGCAAGCCCTACCCTCTGCCTGTAACCCTTTGAGAGCTCTGAAATGGGTCTGCACCATACGGGCGTAAGTCCGCAGTTTTCGCATACCCACTCAAGTCTTTCCCTTAGATTTTTGCCCTTTATACCTCGGGATCTTGCCGTGAAATCCAGATATTCCCTAACCTCCATGTCATCGTACAAAGGGGCCTGTTCTGGCAAAAATCCCAGCTCTTTTCTGACAAGCAGGGATTCTTTAGATATGTCGTGCCCGTTTACTGTGGCGGTACCCGAGGTTGGATGTATCTGTGTGGCAAGTATCTTCATTATGGTGGATTTGCCAGCACCATTTGGACCTACAAGGCCTACAATCTCACCTTTTTGGACCCGGAAGCTGCAGTTTTCAACAGCCCTAACGCTACCGTAACTCATAGACAAGTTCTGGACATCTATCATCCTGAACCTCCAACGAGTTCTTGACCAGGGCCAATGGCCCAAAATTTTTTGGACCTAGAAAATTTATTTCCTAAAGGGACCTTGTCAAGGAGGAGTCATGACATGATTCTTAAAAGAAAGGCAAGTGATTAGAATTTTTAAATGAGGGCTGATTATATGGGGAGCTCTCCAGAGGTAGCACTTGCCGCATACTTGAAATATTGCTCCATAAAGCGGCCTGAAACAACTTCCGCCACCGAAAACCTTAGTTTTCCCTTCTCCAGAAACTTTCCAGACAGGGCAAAAAACAGCATCCTCGAGACCTCAAATATCAGGTTATGGATGGAATCGAGTTTCTCTTTATCAAGTTTTGCCCCATAGGCCCGACACCTTACCGGTCGGGTTTCAAAGATGGCACATTTGCCATCTAAAAGAAGGGCACACTCAAGGCCTTCATTTTTGTAAGCTCTTATAAAATCCTCCACTAAAATATCACCTTTTTCTGAAGACAACCTGCGCCTTATTTCCCTTTCCTTTTGAAGCTGCTCATTGGCCCTTTCCACGAGTCTGTGCCGTTCTGCAATGCGAAGTTGTTTGTTCAAATAGTAATGTATGTAAAGACTTTCAAGAAAGGAAAGCTCAAAATACTCGTGGCAGCAGTCCGCATGGTCTCTTCCACATGCAGGCACTGATTCTGCTACCATGGAGTCCACTGCCTCCAGGATCTTTTCGTATTTGGAAAAATAGACAGAAAGATCAACGCTTTCCCTGTTCTCAAGGTTCGGCTCCCTGATACTTAGGCGCCTTTCCCTTTTGTCATACTGTTTAAGGAGCCGCCATTGACTCCAGGAGCTTGAGCCAGCCCGCGTACCCTTAAGCATCTCGCTTGCCTTTTTGTATCCAAGGCCTTTACGGATGAGATAGGCAGTAACAAAGGTTCCTGTTCGCCCTATGCCGTGCTTGCAATGCACAAGCACCTTCTTTCCCAAAAAAATGGCCTCGTCAAGCCAATCTAGGGCCTTTTCCATCTCTTCCATGTCAGGGGCATGTTCGTCTGGAATGGGCAGGTAATAGACGTCAAAGCCGGCCTTTTCCTCTATCTCGTGGAGATCGCAATATTCACCGCATAAATTTACTATGGCAGTTATGCCAGCCTTTTTTATGGTTTCCAGGTCCTCATACGACATAGGCGCATAGCCAACTGCAAGGTTTGGAGTTATCCAGGTAATCTCATAGGCCATTTTTGTCTTCCTCAAAACCGGATGAAAAGTCTGACCTCCCCCTTAAAAATTCCTCTGCCAAGGCCTCCACATCAATCTCAGGCTTAAGATACATGTCCATTAACCTAGTTGCGCCTACAAGCCGACCAAGTTCTTTTAATATTTTCTTGACGTCATCCTCCGGAACCTGGGAAATCTTGCCATCTACCAGCTCACCTGTGCTTTCAGCCTCAAAGCCTAGTCTTCTAAGAATATGAATGAGAAATTGGGTTCGCAACAGCCTACCTTCAGGAGCACCACCTCCACCAGAGAATCTGAATGTGATATAGTTCGCCTGGCTGTTTTCCGTACAAAGGGCGTTTATCTGCACAAAATGGTAGCCAAAGCGCACGTTGAGATTCATGTAATCCCGGGCAACAACGGCGTAGCTTGAAAGCTGAGCAGAATCCTTGCTCACAACCCCCCCTGCAAGCATGATGTTGTCATAATCTCCCCAGGCAAAGTGTTCTACCTCAGTCCACTTTATAGAGGGATCAGTTAGCCCCTTCCAAAAAGCCTGCATGGGTACAGATGAGATGTTTTCAATGGATATCTCCTCAAGACCTTCTGCCTCATCCTTTATTCCTCCTCCAACGTCCAACACATAAAAGACCAGAGGGAGCCCATCCTTGAGCCTCTTGGTGCCTTTTCCTGTTATGCTGCCCTTGCTTCCAAGGGAAAACATTTCCCTCATGGAGGTCTCGTGACAAAATCTGATTATATCATGAAAGGACCGACAGCCTTCTGGCCTGAAATCAGGGGAATCTGGGTCCACCAGGCTCAAGTGACATGCAAGTTTAATAAGCTGTTTAAGCATGGAAAAGATGGGCCTGTTTTCCTCCTTTTCCCTATCCCTCAAGGACGATCTCTGCTCACATTCCTTTACCTTTCCATGATAGACGCTGCAGTTATCTGCATCCACTGTTACAAGTTCGTTGTTTTTAAGTACGCTTAAAGCATCATTCATGCCGCAGATGTATGGGATACCCATTTCTCTTGCCACTGAGGCACAGTGGCTTGCAGGGCTTCCCTCTTCAGTAACCATGGCCCTGATCCTGTCAAAGACAACCACATAGTCTGGAGGGGCTGTTCTTGACACTAGCACGGCACCTTCTTGAATAGTGTAAAGGTCTCCTGTTGAAAATACCCTGTGGACCCGTCCACAGGCACAGCCTCCAGATGCACTCTGGCCACCTGTCAGAATTGTAATAAGACCCTTTGGCATTTTTTGGCGTTCTTTAGTTTTTTGGTCGCCAGATTCCAATGACAAAGGACGCGCCTGTAAAACCTTGAGCTCACCCTTTTGATCAATACACCATTCCATATCAACAGGACCTTCAATAAGCTTTTCGATTTTCACGATCCATTTTGCAAGCCCTTTGGCAAGCCTTTCATTAAGATTTCTGCAAAAGAGGCCCCTTTCAATAGATGCCACCTTCATGGAATGCCTGTTTACCACAATTTGGGCAGGCCTGACCTTTCCAGACACCACCTGTTCGCCCTGCCCTTCAGTGGCATAAATACAGATGAAATCGTCTTTTTTCCTTTCCGGATCCCTGGAATAGGCAACACCTGCGCAAAGAGGCTCTATCATCTCCTGCACTATAGCTGCCATGGGGGTTTCAAGATCACAGTACCCCTTTTTAATCCTGTAATAGATGGCATTTGGAGTGTATTTGCTTTCAATCACCTTCTTGTAGGAAATTTTTATGTCATTGGCATGAACACCTATGATCGATAGATACTGACCGGCAAAGGAGCTGCTGCTATCTTCTGCCACTGCACTTGACCTTACGGAAAACTTCAGCCTGCTGGTTGAACCAAAATTTTTTTCCAAAGCCGTCTCTATTTCTGCCTGTAGTGGGAGAGGAATATCAGCGGACCTAAAATAACTGAGAATCTTCGTAGAACAGCGCTTGAGACTTTCAGGATCTTTAATGTCAACCCTTGCAAGCTCTTCCTTTAATACAGGTAGCATGTCCAGGCATTCCATCAGGTAAAAAAAGGAATGGGTAGTAACAACAAAAAATTCAGGGACAGGAAGGCCAAGTTCCCTTACAAGCCTAAAGAGATTATAACCCTTTCCACCCAGGAGGTTGTCAGAAACCTCTTCCTTTAATTCAAGAGAGGCCGTAAATGGAGGAGAAATATTGTAATATTTGGGTTCAAGCAAAAATCGGCAGTAAAAATCAATCTTTTTATAGTAATCCCTTAGATTTCCATATTTAAGGGGTGAAAGCTCAATAAGCGCTTCCACCATTTCGCTTACGGCCTTTGATAGGCTTTCAAAAACCTTATAAACACGATAACAATCAACCTCCTTTTTTTTATAAAATATCTCTTCCAATTGGGCCAAGTAAACATGGGCCTCTTTGTCAGCAACCAGGATCTTTTTAAAGGCCTCGTATTTTTTCTTGGCAAGCACTCCTGGAGCAAAAAATTGGTAGGTCAAATACTTAAAAAGTGTAAGAGGCATGATAACATTTCCCTCGAGAGTTATAGGGAATAAAAAAACTGAGATATTTTCCTAATCTTTGGATTTAAGGCCCCTAATCCCTCAAGGGCATAAAAAAACGGTTCATAAATATTTTTTTACCAGAAAAGGAAGGAATAGAAAAGAAAAGGCCGCACGCAGGCGGCCCTTCATCAACTTGCCAAAACCATGTATTCTATTTCCGTAGATTAAATCTCCACTATCTGCGGCCTTAAAAGGATTACAAGCTCTCTCTTTTTGATAAATTTTCTTTCGCTTTTAAAGGCGTAACCTATTAGGGGCAAGTCGCCGAGAAATGGTACCTTGTTCCCTTCAACCCCTTCGGTACTGTCTATTATACCACCGATTACCAGGAGATGACCATTTTTTACCCTTGCCATTGTAGTCATTTCACGAAGGTTTACCTCTGGCAGATCGACTTCTGCATAACCGGTAAGGAAGGAGCCAAACTGCCTTGGGGTTATCTTGGCAAGGCGGCTGTTTACTGGGGTAAGCTGAAGTACTATCTCGTCGTCTGATTCTATATTTGCAATCACTCCAAGGCCTATGCCCGACAGGATGTCCCTTGTTTCAATAGTGTAGGATGTGGTGGCACCGTTACCTGTGTCATTAACCACCGTGGTAACCTTGTCGATGTATCTGGTAGTTTTACCACCTGTGATCATGGCAGGCTGTCCATTAAGAAGCGATAATTTGGGATTGGACAGCACCTTTACATTTCCAAACTCGTCAAGAAAATTGATAATGAGATCAAAGGGTTCCCTTGTCATGGTAACACTTTCAAGAAGCTTGATACCATCCGTAGGATAAATCTGACCGTTCTTTCCAAACGTCATGTGGAAATTAAAGGCCGAGTTCTTGAGGAGTCCGCTCCAGTCAACCCCCTTGCTGCTGGAGTCATCCAGATCCACCTCAATTATTTTTGCTTCAATTACCACCTGTTTGGCAAGCATCTCGTGAAGATGATCCAGGTAATTTTCCACCTTTTCAAGAATGGACCTGGGAGCGGTGACCGTTACTATCCCAAGGGGCTTGTCAATGGTAAAGTAAAATCCTTTTCTGGTTCCCTCGCCGGTTCCCTGTACCACCTGTGTATTTTCCGTCTGCTGCGTGTTTCGGTTGTTTCCCTCAAGCCTTAATCTAGCCTGTTCTTGCTGTACACAAAGGGCCTGCTGGGCAGGGTTGTTTGGATACCTCGTTCTGCAAAGACTTTCAATTCTAGACTGGTCAAGTGTTTCTGTTTGTGCCTCAGGCACATTTAGGGTTGCCAGATCCAGGATCCTTCCCAGGTTTTCCTCGATTGTTTTCCATATATTGATATTCTCATCATTGTGCTCAACAGATAACTCTCCCTGAAGTCCGGTTTCTACATCCCCGGCGTTGCCTAAAAAATCGCCTCCAACAGCCGTCTTATAACTTCCTGTGAGGAAGGGGCATGTGACATGGAAGCGTTTTGTATCCTTATATTTGACTATTATGGTGCGGTTCTTGAATTCATAGAAATAATCAACCTGTCTTAAAAGATCGCTTAAAGCGTCCCAGAAGCTGGCATCTGCCTTGATGTTTACGTTAACAAGGATGTCCTGATCCACATCACTTGCCCAGCTTACATTCATTCCCTTCAAATCAGCCAAGGATTTTACTATTTTGTGTAAAGGCACGCGGCCATTCTTTGAATTTATGTTGGCACCAACAATCATGTCAGGAAGCTTGGAATCCTGATTGGTTATGTGAACCTCACTTAGGCTATAAGAAGGTTTCCAATTGATACCAGGCTTTAATGAAGACGAACTTGCGCTTGTTCGTGACGCCAGTTTTGGTAATTTTTCTGTACCGCTAGGGAGCTGTTCACTTGATTTTACGGCCGGCTTATTAAGCTCCTGCTGATTCGTACCTGGATTAACATTGTGTTGAGCGCAGCCACTTAACACAATAAATCCAAACAAAATTAAAGGAATCAAAAACCTTTTTAGCCTTATATTGGTGAGAGGAGCCGACATAATATTTAAACCTCCTTTATTTGTTAGGTCCTGTTGCACCGGACAGGGCATTCAACCTCAGTTTTGCAAACCGAATCATGTTAGTTGGTACATTTTCTCCAGAAGATAGGAGCGATCTGTACTCTGCAATGGCCTGGGGTATCTTTGAAAGATATTCGTAACACTGAGCCTTAAGCATGAGCATATCTGGAGTTATGTTAAAGTTTGATTCAATCCGGTTTATCAGCCTTAAAGCCTGCCTGTAATTTCCCTGGGAGAAGGAAAAGACTGCATAATTCCACAATATGTCCTTTGTGGGCTTTATGTTCATTGCAAGCTCAAAATATTGCTTTGCCTCATCTGGACGATCCATTCTATCAAGAGCTATGGCCGCTATGGCAGCTGCCTCGGCATCCTTCTTCCTGAGTTTGAGTGCCCTTTTTGCATAGTTAAAGGCAGCAAGGTTGTCGTTTTTCTTAAGAGCCAAGGCCGCAAGCTTGTCAAGGAGCTTCAGATTATCTGGCCATATTTCAGCAGCCTTTTTCAGGGATTCGTAGGCTCCCACCATGTTTCCATATTTTTCCTGGGATGCGGCCTTCTTTATCAGTTTTTCGGCCTTCATCACCTGTTTAAGGGGCGTAGTTGATTTCCGCTTATTTTCCACGGTCAACGTGCTTTTGATCCTCTTAATTCCAGAAATTTCGACAGTTCCTGGCACAGTCTCAAGGGTTCCTGAAGCAGAAGGTGCACCTGCCCATTCTATGGACTTTTTCTTCGGATAAATCATGATGGTGTTATTTCTTTCAATGCTTTCTAACCCTTTAAGGTTCTTGATTACCTCCAGAACAAATGTCCAGGGAACATTATCCAGTGCCAAGGTTAAGGTACCCTTAACCCCTTCATCCACCACCACGTTCTTTCCGCTGACCTGTCCAAGTAACCTGAAGACGTTGTGCAGATCTACTTTATAAAAATCAACTGTTATCCTCTTTGGACCTTTGAATGAATCTTCTTTACGTTCCACTACCATTTTGGTCTTTGGGAGGCTATTGGCAGCTACTATCTCGGTTCCCGTCTTGACAGAAGCCACCTTCATGGAATGGGGCTTTCGACTCTTTAGCTCCTTAAGCCAGTAGTCCACATCACTCTTTGGATTATCGGCAAACGATGTTCCAACAAGGCCTGATGGTCCCCCACAGGCCAATCCAAGAATGAGAGTCAAAATAAGTGTGGTCCAAAAGTATGTTTCTTTTTTACTAACTAGATTCATCGCCTTCCTCCGGATGGAGATATAAAATTCTGTCTCTATAGGTTGGCTGTCCCCTAAGGTCTTCAACCTTTTCCTTCACAACCACCCTGTCCCTTGTGATGGATACCACCTTACCATCATTGTATCCGATCCTTGTTCCAGGCCTTAAGGTATACCCAATACCAGAAGCATCCTGCGCCATGGCCAGGGCGCCACCGTTTGGTTCAAGCACGATTCCAACAAGAGTTAACTGGCCTACGTCCATACACTCAAGGGCCGTGTCACACCTTTCGGGTTTCCGCGCAACTTTCTTTTGCTTGACAGACGGTCCCTTTCGCACCTCTGTGCTAAGAAATGGTTTGAACGGATCTGGTTTACCAGCTGCCACGTAGCGGTAGTCCACAGGCGCAAGTAAACTTTCCAGCCTGTTCTTGTATTGCTCTATTTTGTTGGCGATTTTTTTGTTTGAAGTTGCTGAGGACCGGTTTGGAATCTTCCCCTTGTTTGGGCTTGCAAGAGACTTCTGGCCTGTTGATTCTGTGCTTACTGCCAGCGCCACAAATAAAATCAAAAGCCTGCCTAACGTCCTTAAACTTCGTAACTTTGCAAAGGAAATTTTGCTCATCATTTTTTCTTCTTGCCTTTTCCTTTTGCCTTTTTTTGTTCCTGGGGAGTTAGAAATCTATAGGTCAGTGCTGTACACTTGGTGTGAATTACCCAGTTGCTTCCCCTTTGAACCACACCTTTTACGTCTTGAGCAGAGGTCTTTGAAGCATCAGAAGCACCCTGGACAGCACTGCCATTTGGTTGTTTGTTAACTGCCTGACTCCATATCTGAGAGCTTTCCTTGGCATTTCCCATGCTCACATCTTCAATATGAACAATTCTTGCCATCCTGCTTATCCTATCGAAAAAGACCGCGGTATTGTGAAATGGACCTTCTAACTCTAAAGACACGGGAATGGCGGCATAGAACTTGTTTATCTTTTCCGATCCAGGCTTAAACGCCTGAAACTCAAGCCGTGCCTCATTTCCCAGGGAGGAAATCTCTGTAAGCACAGATGGGATATCCTCCTTTTCAGGAAGGAGCTTCATGGCCTGTTTCAATATTCCTTCCATTTCCTTGAGTTCTTTTTCGAGCTTTGGAATCTGTTTGCTTTTTTGTTCAAGGATGGCTATTTCCTGTTTCAGCCTTGGAATCTTTGTTGAGATGGAATCCATTTCTCCAATGCGGGCTGAGAGAAACAGATACCAAAAAAGGCCTATGGGCAGAAGCCAGGAAAGAATGAAAATCAAGATCTTCTGCCATACAGGCATTGTGTAAACCGTATCAAAAAGTGTTGATGGAATCTTTACCTGAAGTTTATCTTTTACAGACATGGCATTCACTCACGTAAAAGTGCTATTTAAAGGACTAGATCAGCCACCAGATCAAACTGCATGAGATCGTGTCCCTGTATTTTTTGCCTCCTTGTGTTCACCAGCTTCACTTTTTTGGTAGATGGCGAAGCGTCAAGCCTTTTCATGAAAAGGGCAACAGTATGGTTATCAAGGGCTATACCAGACAGTTTGAGCTGTCCTCCCTGAAGGTTCATGCTTTTTAGCCACAACCTGTCTATAGGGAGGCAAGTAACCACCTCGTCCATTATTTTGACTGTTCTTGTCCTTCCCTTTTGAAGCCGTTCTATTGCATTGAATTTCGCCTCTATTTCCTTACTTTTCTTCTTGGCCTGGGTTATCTTTTTTTCTACGTAGGCTAGTTGTGCCTTTCTGGCCTCAAGCCTTTTAAGCTCTTTTCTTTGTGCCGATACCTTGCCTTGGATAGCGAAACCCAATGCAAAAAGACCGGCAAGAAGCAGCATGAAGGACAAGAAAAATACAGATACCTGTTGTCTGACTGCTTCCCTTTTCTTCCACTCCCTTACAGGTAATAGATTTATGGAAATCACTATTCAGCACTCCTTAAGGCCAATCCACTGGCAATAGCCATCTGAGGTGAAACGCTGGCCAGATATTTTTCATCAATGCTTTTATCTGCCTTTTTGCTGTTAAAGGCATTGAGCCTCCTGGTTTCAAGACCAAGCGAGTCACTGAAATAATCCTCAATGCCAGATAACATGGATGTGCCTCCACTAATAAAGACACACGTAGGGAATTCCTCTGGAGGAGAACTAGACTTGAAAAAACTTATGGCCTTTTTGATCTCCTTGGTCCAAAGACTGGTCATGTCTTGAACCACCTCACCAATCTCTCTGGCAAGGACCTTATCCTTAGTACCCCCTATTTTTACTGCCTCTGCGTCCTCACGATTAAGACCAGTTGCATCCTGGATGGCTTCGGTAAGCTGTTCGCCGCCCATGGTCATGTCCCTGGTAAAAATGGGCATGCCCTTTTTCACTATGTTCAAATTGGTCTTGCTCGCCCCTATGTCTATAAGAACCGCCGGCTCCTCCACCTTCCCAAAGGCAAGCTCAAAGGCGTTAACCAGGGTGAAGGCGTCCACGTCTATTACAGATGGAGTAAGCCCCACCCCTTCAAGGAGATTTGCATATTCGTCCACAATCTCCTTCTTGGCTGCTACAAGAAAAATGTCGCTACCGCCGTTGTCAGCCTCATAGGTCTTAAGGATACTGAAATCTATGTATACGTCTGAAATTTCAAAGGGAACGTATTTTTCGGACTCGATGATCAGGTTTTCCTCAATCTCTCGTTCACTCATGTAAGGTACATGAATTTTCTTTACGATTACGGAATAGCCTGAAATGGATGTGGAGGCCTTTTTTAAGGAGGGCTGTAGGTTTGATATGATTTTTTCTAAGACCTCCTGGACCATATCAAGCTCCTTTATGGAGCCGTCAACGATTGCTCCCTGCGGCAGAAGAGCCCTGCCAACTTTTTTGACTTGCATGTTGCCACCGTTTCCAGAAAACTCTACAACCTTAATGGTGTGTGAGCCCAAATCGACACCAAGAGTAAGTTGTGGCCTTTTTTTGAATAGCCCTTTTAAATTAAATTTTTTCATAACCCTTTAAAAATTTCCCCGTAATCTTCATGTTATTATCTTGTTCGGCATGAGCATTTTTTTTCTAAAGCACTCTGAAAGACTTGTTAAAAAAATTTTGCTAATTATCATTACAACCGTTAATTATGAAACCCTCAAAAAACATTTAACTATTTGAAAATTTTAAAAATTATGAAATTTGATATAAACCGCATAAGAAATTTTTCCATAATTGCCCATATAGACCATGGCAAATCCACATTGGCCGACAGGATACTGGAGTTTACAGGTAGTGTGACTGCCAGAGAGATGAAAAAGCAATTCCTGGACCAGATGGATATTGAGAGGGAACGAGGTATTACCATAAAGGCACAAACAGCCCGGCTGTTTTACGATTCAAGGGATGGAAATCGCTACCTGTTAAACCTCATAGATACCCCTGGCCATGTTGATTTTTCCTACGAGGTGTCAAGAAGCCTTGCGGCATGTGAAGGGGCCTTGCTGGTTGTTGACGCAACCCAAGGGGTGGAGGCCCAGACCTTGGCCAATGTCTATCTTGCCCTGGAAAATGATCTGGAAATTATCCCGGTACTAAACAAGATAGATCTTCCCAGTGCAGATCCAGAAGCGGTCGCTCAACAAATTGAAGACATCATTGGGCTAGATGCCTCGGACGCCATTTTGGTAAGCGCCAAGGAAGGCATAGGTACCCAAGCGGTTTTGGAGGCCATTGTCAACAAGATTCCCCCTCCAAAGGGTGCTCCAGATGCTCCACTAAAGGCCTTGATATTTGATTCCTGGTTTGATTCATATCAGGGGGCTATAGTCCTGGTCCGCGTTGTACAGGGTACCATCAAAAAGGGCATGCAGCTTATGATGATGTCAAATGGCAAAAGATACGAGGCGCTTAGAATCGGAGTGTTCGCTCCTCAAAGCATAGACGTTGACGCCCTTGGTCCGGGAGAGGTCGGTTTCGTGGTGGCAGGAATAAAAAATGTAAGAGACACCCAGATTGGAGATACACTCACAGAGGTCAAAAGGCCTGCAAAGGAGCCGCTTCCAGGTTTTAAACCCGTAAAACCCATGGTCTTTTGCGGACTCTATCCAGTAGACACAGGTCAATACGATCAACTGAAGGAGGCTGTTGAAAAACTTTGGCTTAATGACCCTGCCTTTACTTACGAGCCAGAAAGCTCAACGGCCCTGGGATTTGGCTTTCGCTGCGGATTTCTTGGGCTTCTTCACATGGATATCGTACAGGAAAGGCTTGAAAGGGAATTTGAACTCACCTTAATAACTACTGCTCCGGCAGTGGCCTACAAGGTAGAACTTACATCAGGTGAGGAAATCACCATACACAACCCTGCACAAATGCCCGATCCCGGGAAGATTAAAACCATCTCCGAGCCTTACGTGGAGATGGAAATTTACGTGCCAAAGGAGTTTGTAGGGCCTGTAATGAGTCTTTGTGACGAAAAGAGGGGCAAACAGAAGGACATGACATATCTCACTTCTGAAAGGGTGCTTCTAAAATATGAGCTGCCTTTTAATGAGATAGTCCTTGATTTTTACGACAGGCTCAAGTCGGTAAGCCGGGGATACGCTTCAATTGATTACGATTTTCTTGAATACAGGCCAGCAGAGCTGGTGAAGCTCGATATCCTCATTAACAAGCAACCAGTGGATGCCCTTTCTGTCATAGTTCACAAGGAAAAGGCCTACTATAGGGGAAGGGACCTTGTTTCAAAGCTTAGAAAAATCATTCCCAGGCAGCTCTTCGAGGTGGTGATTCAGGCTGCAATAGGGAGCAAGGTCATAGCCAGGGAAAGAATACCTCCCCTCAGAAAGGATGTTACTGCAAAATGCTACGGCGGAGATATTACCAGGAAGCGAAAGCTACTTGAAAAACAAAAGGAAGGCAAAAAACGCATGAAGCAGGTTGGACAGATAGAGATTCCTCAAGAGGCATTCCTTAGCGTCCTCAAGGTATAGTTCCCTCTTTCAGCCTTGCCAATCCAATATTCAAGAACTAACATAGCACGGTCATGAAACCGAGCAGACCAAAAGAGCCCTTCTTATCCCCTTTTTCCATCTCCTTTCCGCCAGACAGGAATACCATAAAGGAATACACCCAGGCGGTACTTATTGCGCTTGTCATAGCGCTTTTCGTCCGTACTTTTATAGTTCAGGCCTTTAAGATTCCTTCTGGCTCAATGATTCAGACTTTGCTTATTGGAGACCACATTCTTGTAAATAAATTCATATATGGAGTTAAAAATCCCCTCACCAGGGAGACTTGGGTCAAGATGGGAGACCCAAAACGAGGGGATGTGATAGTTTTCATTTTTCCTCTGGAAAAAGACAAGGATTTTATAAAAAGGGTCATTGGTGTCGGAGGCGATACCATAAAGATCGTCAACAAAAAGGTCTTCGTCAACGGCAAACCTTTTAAAGACCCTCCCGGTGTACAGCATACTGATCCCAATATACTGCCTGCAGGCGTGAGTCCCCGGGACAATCTTGGCCCCATAAAGGTCCCTGAAGGAAAACTCTTTGTCATGGGGGATAACAGGGATCAAAGCTTTGACAGCAGGTTTTGGGGATTTGTTCCTGTAAGGGATGTAAAGGGAAAGGCATTTATCATTTATTTTAGCTGGAACCCTGATACAAAAAGGATAAGATGGAATCGGGTAGGCCACTTGATAAAATAATCCTATCCAAATGCCTTCAGGCCATAAGACGTTTCTTCACCATCTTCCCTAACCATTCAAGGCTTAACAGATAAAAAGAGGAACAAAGCCCAATATACAAAAGGCACGAAAGTATTGCTGCCAGGTTGTTCTGGTAAAGGGCCTTTCTTATTACGTAGCCTATCCCCATGGTAGCTGCCAGAAACTCTGCCACAATGGTGCCAACCATGGCCAGGGTGGCGCTTCCTGCTATAACCGTTATTATCTTGTCAAGGTTTTCAAACACCCTGATCCTGATTTCCATGATGCTGTCCAGGCGGCCAGTCTGTTTAAAAAAATGCTCCACGTCCTGAACAGGCTCAGAAAAGATACCTAAAAAATTTAGGAGCAAGGGAAAGTAGCATATGATGGTGGCTATCAGGAGTCTTGAGGCCAGGCCATCTCCCAGGAATATGAAAACAAGGGGCGCTATTGCCACGACCGGATATGCCTGGAGATTGTACGCTGCAGTTTTAACGATATTTGAAAGGACTGAGCCGCTTCTTGCTGCAAAGGCCACAACGGCGGCAAGCACAATGGCAAGGAAGTGACCTCCTATTGCAACTAGCAGGGTATTGAGGGCAGGCATGAGGAAGTTGCGCCATTTCTGGCAAATCATTGTTATTATCTCATTTGGAGGGGGAATGAGGTAGTCGGAAAGGCCTGCTACATACTTGACTCCCTCAAGGATCAAAAGGCCAATCAAAAATATGAGAAGGAACTGAAAAAGCCTCACGTTTCACCCTCTGGATTCTGACCTGTGGAGGCCGCCTTAAGCACTTTCAAAATCGTTGCTTGAAGGGCTTTTTCGCTTCCATAGCCTTCTTTCTGTTTTTTGGTTGTGTCAAGTCCCTTGATTTCAACAAGTCTTCCTTTTGTTACACCATAAGCAGGAATAACGAAGATCTTTTTGGAATAAAGACAAACCTCTTCCACGTTATGGGATATGTAGAATAAGATGGTGTCTTTTCCAAAACGCTCCTTTATGACAGCAAGAATGTGGTTCCTTGACGGCTCATCAACATTTGCTAGCACCTCGTCACAAATAAGCATGTCAAAGTCCTGGACAAGGTACCTGATGAGATTTGCCCTGTTTTTTTGCCCCATGGAAAGCCTGAAAAACTTCTTGTTAACATAGTCAGACAGGCCAAATTCACTTACGAAATAGTCTAACTCAGCCCTAGAAGACCTTGGCGAGACCACCTTAGCCAGGTGTTCACCCACACTGAGCCAACCTGGAAGTCTCTCTGTATTGTAGGTTAGGAGGATATTATCAAGATTTGTAATAGAAATGGAACCGGCCCCTGGTTCCAAAAATCCTGCAATTATTCTTGCGAGAGTGGACTTGCCGCAGCCTGAAAAACCGAAAAGGGAATAAAAACCAGGGCCTGATATACGAAAACTTATGTTTTCAAAAAGAGGGTATTCTGCCTCCCTATAGCCAAAGCTGATGTTTTGGGCAGAAATTTCCACTTAACAATGTCTTATCTAGGTATATTATCTGCGCCCCTTGGCAAGGCGTTCAAGCCGTCTGCGCCTTTTCTTCCTGCGTTTTATTATCTTTTTTACAGTGGCATTAAGGATATCTTCACGAAGCTTTACGACTTCGGACTCCGCTCCAAAGACCGCCACCTTGAGATATTCAAAGCCAAACTGCATGAGCTCCACATCATCCTCAAGAATCTTTCTGAGGACCTTGCTGTCAACCTTATATGTATCCAGGAAACGGCTTTCAAATACGAAGCTTCTGAACCTCTCCATATTGGTTGAAACCATAAAAAAAAGCTCCCTTGCCTTTGGGGGCATTTCGGTCTCTTCTCCAAAGGAGCGTTTTCTAAGAAGAAGTTCCATCCATTCCCGATTCATTCGGTCGTAGAAGTCAGAGCCTTGATCCTGCCTCCACGACTCAATGGTCCACTCGGTATCTTCATTAAAGCCCTTGCAATGAGGCTCCTTTACGAGAAAGAAAAATTCCTCCTCCTCACCGGCATGCTTTTCCTGCTGACGAAGACTGGCAAGACCAACAGGATAATAGCGGCAACAAACAGGTCTGTCTGTATAGACCTGACATCCGTCCTTTGTGACAAAGGGGCACCTTCCCCCTTCATCCTCAAGCATCTTGAGCCGTGCAACAGGGATCCTGGTTATGCCCAAAAGCTCAGGTTCGGTATAAAGCCTCAAAAAAAGATCCGATGACAGGCCCAGCCGGTGCTTCAATCTTATTATGTCATAAGGGGTGAGGATTATATTCATGTTACGACAGCACTTGGTAAAACAGCTTACCCCAGGATAGCAGCGAAACTTGAACTTGCTGTCCCGGTCAAGCCTTACCGGATCAACCACGCTGTCTTTTTGCCCTTTTTTAAGGGCCTTATCTATTCTCTTTTCTAGGTGTTTAAGTGACATAGCCTGCTCTTTTTTCGATTTTTGATATTCAAAGCCTTGCCAGTCTAAACTAGATGAAAGGCCCAGGCAACAGTTATAAATCTTGAGCGGTTGCGGCTTTCAAAAATTTTCGCGGCTTTTAATTTTCTTAAAATCTTCAACAGTATTTACATTGGTCAGGCAAAGCTCAAGATTAATTTCATCCCCCACCTCATCGTGGCCAACGATCTTGACGGGCACCTTATTTAAAAGCTCACTCATCTTGTAGGCCTTTTTCTCGATAAGCCCCTCTATGATGGGCAAAAGGCTCTTGTGGTATCTGGCATGAAGTGGATGTAGTCTTCCATTCGCCTTTGGTATTACAACAGGTTCAGAGGCTTTGAAATCTATAAGAAATTTAATAAGCCTTGGATCAAGAAGCGGCATGTCACAGGCCACAAGAAGCACTTCTGGAAATGAAATGGCCTTTAATACCGAATAGAGACCTCCCATTGGTCCGATGCCCTTTTTTTTATCAGGAATCTTGGGTATATCCAGCCAGTTATAGTCTGATGGATTTTTTAAAGAAAGAACCACATTATCTGTAACAGTTAATGCCTTCTGAATTATATCTTCAATAAGGGTCTTGCCCCTCCATTTAACAAGGGCCTTGTTCGTGCCAAATCTACTGCTTTCCCCTCCAGCCATTACAACAACTACACAGTCTTCCATTTTCTCTTTATCCTATCACTCATCTTTTTTTCCACTTGTGGCACAAAGAAACTACTATTGACAACCACCTCCTTGGTGATTATTTAATTTAACACAATTCGATTGCGGGGTGGAGCAGTCTGGTAGCTCGTCGGGCTCATAACCCGAAGGTCGGAGGTTCAAATCCTCCCCCCGCTACCAAGAAAATCACGGGGTTACAGCTCAAAGGTTGTAACCCTTTTTAATTTGGTGCAACCCAGATGCAACCTCCATCGGTTTTGTTCCGTTCTTTCTGAAGCTGGCGCGGGTCGCGACAGATACCAATCGTGTCTGCCTCCATGTCTTATCAAAAGACATCCCATATTCTCGAGCCTTTTTATTAAATCCCTGCGTTTCATGCCACACGGGGTTCAGCTACTCTTCGTACATGAGGAATTTCCCCACTGTTTAAATCCTTATGCAAGTCCAAAAGGTTTTCTTTCAATTCATCCAGACTTTCTGCCTGAGTCCAATAATCAGGAAATTCCTCCAGATAACCAAGCCACCAGTCCCCTTCCTGCCAAAAGACATATCTAACTGTTTTTTCTTCAGTCATTTTTGATGCCTTCTTTTTAACCATCTATTATTAAATCCTCAGTCAATGTTTTGCATAACTGACCGGACTCACTTACTCTGACACAGAGGACTCAACCGTTTTTTAAAAAAGCAACTCTTTTAAAAATCATCTCAAAATTGATACACGGCATTGTGTTAGTTTTTCAATTTCCCTTTCCATCTTGTTCAATACCTCACCGATTACAACCTCCGCCCTTTTTTTGTGTATGGAGTCGGCAAGCCTGCAACAAGAATCAAGGGCAGATTGACCAAGGAGCCTTGGCCCTTCTACACTTGCCCAGTCTCCAAGCTCTGGGATTTTAATCTCAAATAGAAAATCCTTTGAAAATGGTCTTAGAGGCCCTGTCCATAGATTAGAAAGGCTGAAAATTGATTCCCTTTCCATCCTTTGATCAAGCCTTTTTATGGCCTGCCAGAAACCTTCGTTGTCCTCGGTATCCAAATCATTCAAGAGGGCAAATCCAGTGACCAGGCTCAAGACATGCTGGGCCTTTGCCGCCCTAGTGTTTGCCTTTTCGATTTGTTCAACTGAGTAAAGGGGCATGAATTCTTCTTGGACCTTTTCTTTAAGGATTTCTCTTACGCTTGAAATTTCCGAATCAGTAAGCCTATGGTCTTCGGCTATTTCAACATTAAAAAGGTCGGAAAGGGACGTAATGGCCTCAATCTTTATCTCTTCCTTATCCTTTACTGCCACAGCCAGACAGGCCACCTCTTTACCAAATCCCATAACTGGTACAGAAATCTTTTTTGCACAATCTGGAAGGTCAAACCCTTCAATATGATTTAAAATGGCATCAAATACAGGGTCTCCGTAAGAGGCAAATCGAATGGTCTTTTCAATTCCAGGCATTCCCTTTTCCATTATGTCCCGGTCTGCTGTAAGGATGCTTCCATCCAAAACCCCGTCAATGCCTTTTACCACCAGTATCTTTTTGTCCCTGGATACTTCGCAGCCAAGGCGTCTCAAATAGTCTGAAGTGCAAAGAACATCCCAAATTCCAGAGAGAGTAACAGGGAGGGCCTCTTCCTTTTCTTTTTTGCCCATCCTCATGTATATCTCATAAAGCTCGGTTGCCGGGATCTCCAATGTGCTTCGCTGTTCTTTTTCCTTTTCGAGTCGCTTTCTCGCAATACGTTCAAGTTCATTCTCGGTAAGCTTTCCGCTTGCAAGTTTTTCAAACTCTTCTTCATAGATGGGAAGAAGAGATACCTGCTGACTGCCAACCACCTGTCCTGCCTGAATCAGGCGTTGAAGGAGCCTTCCATATACTATTTCTTCAACCGAGCCTGCATAACAAAGGTTGAGGACGTATATCTCTTGATGCTTCTGACCTATCCTGTCTATTCGCCCAATGCGCTGCTCTACCTTCATTGGATTCCAGGGAAGGTCAAAGTTTATCAAAAGGTCTGCTGTCTGAAGATTCAGGCCTTCTGCCGCTGCATCGGTGCAGACAAGGACATCGATCTCATCTCTCAGGAAACGGTGTTTCACCTCATCCCTTGAACAGTTTTTTAACCTTCCTGTAAGCGGATCCGTGTATTGACCACCTTTTCCACTATAGGTGCCAATTAAGATGGAAGGATCAATCCTTGTCAGCTGTGAAACAATATCAGTAAGGGTGTCATAAAAGCGTGTAAAGATCACTGTCTGTTTTATTCGTCCCTTTGGTGTCTTTCTCTTATCGAGTATGTCAAGGAGGGTCTGTATCTTTGACGGTCTTTTCGAGATGCTTGAAATGGATTCCAGAAGCCCTTTAAGGTTCCTCTTTTCCCATTCAAGGTCACTTGTTGACCTGCCTTTTAAAAAAGATTCAAGTACCCTTTTATCAAAGCCTTCCTCGTCAAAATACTCGTCACTAAATCCATCAAAATCAGGTGAATCCCAGTCAGTTTGAAAAGAAAGTGTCTTTTCAACCCTTTCAAGCCTTCTTTTTACTGTTTCTCCTATGGCATAAAGACTCGATGCAAAACGAAGCCTGAGCAGGCTAAGAAGAAACCTGAGGCTCATCTGTGCCTTTCGCCCACCCTTTCCTCTTCCTAACTGTCTGGCAAGGCCTGAACAAAACTCTTCAAGCCTTTCGTAGGCCCTTTTTTCCTCTTTTGTGAAAACGATCCTTGGGGTGGGAAGAATCACCCGTTTGGCAAGACCGGCCCTGAGCCTCCCTTTTTCCTTGTAAATCTCAAGAAGGGCCCTGGTATGTCTCAGCATCACCCTTGAAAGCGGAGCTGCCGAAAAGATGAGGCGTTTCATGTTATCCCTGTCCCTTCCCCTGGGAATACGCCCGCGTTCTATGAACTGCCTTGAGGGAGCACGTATCCTTCCATCAATGACGGCATTATCAAAATATTTTTTTAGGAAAGGGTCATGGTATTCTATAGATTTTAGGACTTTTCTCAAAAAGGCCCATTCAAGTCTTTGAAGCTCGTCTTTTCTGCCAAGTCGTCCTAGGATTTCATAGTACCCCCACACCAGGGTGGGATCGTCCCTAAATGCCCCGATTCGGTTTGTAAGCCGAATGAGGTCGTAGACCTCTATCCAGTCAAGCTGCATCGGGGTTGCAGTTGCAAGAAGGAGACAGCGGCTCCTGTTTCTAAGTTCATCTCGTATGACCCTGTAGAGCCTTCCAAACCTTGGCTTTACCCTTCTGGTATCCCTGGCTGCCGGGTTCTTTCTCCTGGCATAGTGGGCTTCATCCACCAGGGTTATGTCAAAGGCCAGGGCAGCAGCAAGCTCAAATTTCCTTCCTTTGTGGGCCAAAAGTCCGGTAGAGACAATGGAAAGAGGCGGAGAATAAAGCCCCTGGGATTCAACCGTCTTTTCCTCTGGAAAGATGTATTCATGACGACTTCCAGGGCCTGTAAGGGCCCTTGCAAAGGAAAGCAAAAACTTGGAGGCCATCTCCCTCTGCCACTGCCTGGTAAGGCTTGCAGGTGCTGCAATAAGCACCCTTTTGGCTAGACCTGAAAGAATAAGAGAGCGTATGGCAAGCCCTGCCTCTATGGTCTTTCCAAGCCCCACCTCATCGCAAAGAAGCCACGAAAAGGGCCAGGTCTCTATGAGCCTTCTTGAAACAATTTCCTGGTGGGGCCAGGGCTCAACAGGGGCAGTGGCCATTCCAACAAATCTCCCCCCGGGAAGAAACGGGCCATCCTTAATGATGGCATACCTGAGTCTTTCCATGGCTGATGGCGGCTCAATCTCTGGTCTGAATGCAGTTGTTCCGTCAACCTCAAGGGGAACAGAAAGCCCTTCTGAAAACCGGATAAGCCTTTTGCGCACTGCCTCAGGAAGTTCCATGACCCTAAGGTAAGGGGTTCTGTCCCTCCAAACTGCCTCGAAATCCCGGGCAGCTTCTTCCACCCTTTTCCTCTCAAGCTCGTTCCACCATTCACAATGGACGTCAATGTTTTCGGCATTAAGGGCAAGGGCCGTCCTTGATTCATTAAGGGAACCCGAGATATAAATCCTGTTTCCCTCTCGGTCTGTAAACACGGCCCACTTTTCGTGAACATAGCCGTCCTCGGTTGAATCAATTGGTATGGGCCTTCCTGTCTTTCCGTGAACCCTGAAGGCCACCTTCACGTCCAGGTGACCTCTTGCAACCATCCAGGAAAGTAGCCTTACACCGCGGCTTACATCTTCAGGCCATGACTGCCAGCCCTCCAACTCTTGCAAAAGCCTTTTTTCAA
>JALWYS010000198.1:0-2238 GCA_027003115.1 Deltaproteobacteria bacterium
TTGAAGAGATAGGCCAAGGGCTCAGAAAATTTCCCAACCTCTTTATCCGTTGCAACTGGATAGGAGGGGTAAGCCTCAACGACTGCGTCCTAAATTCAAAGATCCTCGCCAAGAAAATGGCAGAGGGAAAGGATGTCAGCAGGTTTTAGACATTAAGAGGCCTGGGCCTTCAAAAGAGTATCAAGTAAATATGGGAAGGGGTTCGAATTTTCCCTCTAAAACCTCCTGGCACTGGCTTGGACTGCAGCCAAGGTAGCCTCTTAACACAGAGGAAAACATCTGCCTGAAATCCACTGTAAATTTTAGGTTGCCAGAGGTGTCAAGGTCAGTCAGACTTGGCTGCTCACCGTAAAGGCCTCCCTGTACTCCTTCACCAATCACAAAGTGAACAGATGCAGTGCCGTGATCCGTTCCCGAGCCATTGTCCCTGACCCTTCTTCCAAATTCAGATGTGGTCATTACTACAACACTCTCGGCTTTACCGCCTTTTCCAACATCATCGAAAAATGCCCTGATTCCATCCCCTACCTGTTGTAAAAGGCCAGGATGTACGGAAAGCTGATTTACATGGGTATCAAATCCAGAAAGTGACACAACATAAAGGCCTGTTCCAAGGCCTCCCTTTATGAGCCTTGCAACTGCTGAAAGGTCCTGGCCCAGGCTTCCGTCTGGATAATCTGCCGCATTTTCCCCCTTTTCCCAGGCATCCTGGATGGCGGCTGCACTTTCATCCGTTGCTTTTTCGATTTCCTGAATAAAACGAAGCTCATCTCCCCCTGGAAAATCACCTGGTTCAAGCCTTGGTACATCAAGGAGACCATTTTTTATCTCAAGGAAAACCCCTGGGTCTGAAAGGGCAATGCCGGATTGATCCTTTCCCTTCATAATAAGAGAGGCTGAGTTTCTCATCTCCATGCCCAAGGGATAAGCGGTTTGGGAAAATCCTTCCTCTTTGGCAAGTAAGTCCATATACCTTCCAAGCCAGCCAGTGTATATGATTTCATCCGTGCTTGCCCCTTGCCAGATATCTGTTGAACGAAAATGTGAAAGGTCAGGCTCCGCATAACCAACACCAAGAACGATAGCGACCATGCCAGCGTCCCAAAGGCCCTTCAGGGCTTCAAGGTTTGGGTGGAGGCCAAATTTATCTGTAAGTGTGATAACATCCTCTTTTGGTACTGAGATATTTGGTCTTGCCTCGTAATAGCTTTTGTCAGCATAGGGTACAACAGTGTTAAGACCGTCGTTTCCTCCCTTAAGCTCGATAATCAATAGATTTTTTTCGGCTTTTTCCGTATATGTGCTTGACCTTGAAAAGCCGACTGGACAAAGGCAGTAGGCAGCAATGGTTCCGCCGCACAATTTGAGAAAGTTACGCCTTTTCATTTTTTTTCTCCTTTACGAAAGTTGATACTCGTCCATCTGAACGAGAACCGTTATAAGGGCATTTATCTGAGAAAGGACTTGGGGAGTCAAAGGGCTTGAGATGGAAAGATTTCCATCAATTCCTGCAAAGTCCATGATAGCACCTGCCTGCTCATTGCTTACGCGCATAGGAAGAAGATCCTCAATCATAAGCAGGCAAAGCCCTTCAAGGTCTTTGGCCCTCTTTCCGTAATACTCGGCAAGTAAAGAGGCGTTCGAACCTGTTAACCCTGTTTGTTCCAGAAATCTTGATGCCAAGGCCTTCCTGTAAACAAGTGTCGATGAGCTTATCCATGCCTCATGCTCCTCCCAGCCAGCAACATTTGGTGGTTCAAAGGGGGGCTGGCCCGTTAGGAAAAGGGCCTTCTTCATTACCCTTTCTCGCAGCATGCCGGAGCCCATCTGCCTTATCATACCTATAAGGAGCTGAATAGGGCTTTTTATGTCAGCACCAATAAAGATTTCATCCATGAAGTGGCCGCTCTTTAAAAGGGTTTTCAGGACAGGCTCGAGATGGTAATCGTTTTCAACAAGAAGAGCTGCCAGCTCGTCTACTATCTCCTGGTCCTCCTTGAAATAGACGAAGTGGCGGTACAACTTTCCTGCAAGGAACCTTGCAGTCTCTGGTCTTTGAAAGATTATGTCAACTATGTCATCTCCATTGAACCTGCCTGTCTGGCCATAAAAGGTCTTTGTTCCCCAGTCAAAAAGCCTGGGATTAAAATAAGAGGTTCCCTTGTCCTTGTGTATCTTCCATCCAGTAAAGGCCCTTGCAGCCTCTGCCACATCAAATTGGGTGTAGTTGCCCCTGCC
>JALWYS010000198.1:2248-10416 GCA_027003115.1 Deltaproteobacteria bacterium
CCCTGCCAATGGTAAAAAGCTCCTGGAGCTCCCTGGCATAGTTTTCGTTAATGGACTTCCTAGTATTCTTTATCCCGTCGAGGTAAACGAGCATTGCAGGCTCCTTGCCCACGGCCTTTGTAAGTTGCCTTATGTCTCCCACCGCGTATTTTCTGAAAAGATTGTTGATGCTGGACATCCATCTTGGGTCCTTGACCTTGCTCATCTGGACAACAAAGTGGTTGGACCAGAAGTAGACCATCCTTTCCCTTATGGACTTGTCCTTTAGGGCAATATCAAGGGTAAACCCAAGGAGTTCGTTCCTTCGCTGTCTTTCTATTTCCTTGTTTTCTGGAGCGCCTGGAGGCTCGTTTATCCAGGAAAAGGGTTCTGGAAGGGGATCAAAGGCGAAAAGAGACTCCACGGCCTCGTCAATGGTAAGGGTGAGAATCTCATCGATTTCTTCAGGAGCTGGATCCCCGATCCTTGTTCTTCTTAAAAGATGTGCAGCCCTTTTTCTGTCCCACGGGAGATCATTGGATGGAACGTATGGAGAAAGGTCCCTGAATTTAGATTTCATGGCACAATCCTCCAATGGCCAGGTATCCATCTTCCAGAAATGGCATAATGGCCTGGGACCCATACACGCTGGCAATGGTAACAAACCCTTGGGTGAACAGGTCTTGTCACAACCTTGGTGGTGCAAGAAGAAAGAAAGAGTAGAGAAAGAATGAAAAGCAAGGAAAGAAATGTCCTCATGGTCCCTCCTGTCTGTTTTTTAGTTTTTCTTATCTGCTTATCTTTCAGACGGTGCAGGGACCAAAAGGTTTAAAGGACAAATGAAATTTTTTGAGACTGTGCCATTGTCTGTTTGTAGATAAGGACACCATTAGCAAACCCCTAAAGAGACTCAGGAGGTTTCCCAGGTTGTTATGGATGCTTATGGTGCCCTTAAAGGTGCTAATCTATTTTTAAGAATCTCAGTCTCAAGGAATTAGAGACCACGGATACGGAACTTAGGCTCATTGCAGCCGCTGCAATCACAGGGCTAAGCAGAATTTCGAAAAAGGGGTAAAGGACCCCTGCTGCAACAGGGACACCCACTGAGTTATAGACAAAGGCGAAAAAGAGATTCTGCTTTATGTTCCTCATTGTGGCCTTGCTTAGTTTTATGGCCCGGACTATTCCCATGAGGTCTCCCTTTACCAGGGTGACACCTGCGCTTTCCATAGCCACATCAGTGCCGGTTCCCATGGCGATTCCCACGTGTGCCTGGGCAAGGGCAGGGGCGTCATTTATTCCGTCTCCCGCCATGGCAACTATGCTGCCCTTTTCCTGAAACTCCTTGACATACCTTGCCTTGTCTTCAGGAAGCACCTCTGCAATCACCTTATCAATATTAAGCCTGCCAGCCACATGAAGCGCTGTCTTTTCGCTGTCTCCCGTAAGCATCACTATTTTGAGGCCCTGCCTGTGAAGCTCCTCAATTGCCCTTGGCGTTGTCACCTTAATAGGGTCGGAGACACATATAAGCGCCTCAAGCCTTCCATTAACTGCCAGGTACATGACTGTAGCACCTTGCTCCTGGAGCCCTTCTGCCATTGAAGTCGAATCCTTTAAGGATACACCAATTTTCTCCATCAAGGCCCTGTTTCCAAGGGCGACCTCCATGCCATCAATTTGGGCCGTAACACCCTTGCCTGTGTGTGATTTGAAGTCTTCTGCCTGAGTAAGGGGTATCCCCAACTCACGGCTCTTTTCAATGATGGCCGCGCCAAGGGGGTGCTCGCTTCCCTTTTCCAGACTTGCCGCCAGGAAGATTGCAGTTGTCTCGTTTATACCACCGAGGGTTACAACCTTGGTGACCTTTGGCCTGCCTTCAGTAAGGGTCCCTGTCTTGTCAACCACTAGGGTGTCCACTTCCCGGAGCCTTTCAATTGCCTCTGCATTCTTGAAAAGTACGCCCATATTTGCTCCCTTGCCGGTAGCCACCATGATGGACATGGGAGTTGCAAGCCCAAGAGCGCAGGGGCAGGCTATTATAAGGACGGAAACCGCCGCAACTACGGCATGCGCCAGGCGCGGCTCAGGCCCAACGGTAAGCCACACCACAAAAGAGATCATAGAGACAATTACAACCGCCGGAACAAAGTACCCTGCAACCTTGTCCGCAAGGTTCTGAATGGGCGCTTGACTCCTCTGGGCCTCAGCCACCATGTCGACGATCTGAGCAAGCAGGGTCTCGTTTCCAACCCTAAGTGCCTTCATGACAATGGTGCCAGTGGTGTTTAGGGTTGCACCAACTACTTTGTCTCCCTCCCTTTTGACCACAGGCAAAGGCTCGCCGGTTATCATGGATTCATCAACGCTTGTGGTCCCCTTTACAACTACCCCGTCAACGGGGATTTTTTCTCCGGGACGCACCCTAAGAAGGTCTCCCTTTTTGACCTTTTCAAGGGGGATGTCCTCTTCTGATCCATCCTCTAAGACCTTGCGGGCGGTCTTTGGGGCAAGGCCCAAAAGTGCCTTGATGGCAGCTCCTGTTTGGCTCCTTGCCTTTAGCTCTAGAACCTGGCCAAGTAGTATAAGTACGACTATAACTGCCGCCGCCTCGAAGTATACACCCACAGTGCCTTCGCTTGTCTTTACGGAGGCAGGGAAAATCTGAGGGAAAAAGGCGGCCACAAGGCTGTAGAGATAGGAAACACCCACTCCCATACCAATCAGGGTGAACATATTGAGGTTTCTGGTAACTAATGAGTCCCACGCCCTTTTGAAAAAAGGCCAGCCGGCCCAAAGAACTACAGGGGTGGCCAGAAGCGCCTCAATAAAGTTGTATGTGCGCGAAGAGGCGAACCGCTCCAGGAGACCCTGAGGAAAGAACATGTAGCGCATGGCAATTACTACCAATGGTAAGGTGAATATTGCGCCTAGGAAGAATCTTTTTTTCATGTCGTTATATTCCGTCAAGTCTTCTTCCATGGCCGGTTCAAGGGGCTCAAGGGCCATGCCGCATATAGGGCATGAGCCTGGACCCTCCTTTCTTATTTCAGGATGCATTGGGCAGGTGTAGATACCCGGCTTGTTGGGCCGGGCATGGGCAGCCGTGCTGGTTTCATGACCATCATCTTTAGACGTGTATCTTTCAGGTTCCTTTTTGAACTTCTCGAGGCAGGAGACACTGCAGAAATGAAACGTCTTTCCCTGGTAATTGTACTTCAAAAAATCATCTTCCTTCGCTGTGCTCATTCCGCATACAGGATCCCTGTATGGACCATTTGGAGATGATAATCCGTCATGGTGATGACCATGGTTATGATTATGACTTTTCATTTTTTCCATTTTTACCCCCTTAGAATGGGAAAAGCGGGTTAGGCGCAGGCGAAGGACCTTTGACTCTTTAAAAGGGCCCTCCAATAGAGTTAAACGCGTATGGTGTCAGGTCTGTCTGTATTTTTGGGTAAACAAAGAGTTTTTTGGGGTCTTAGATAGACCTGAGGATGTTTAATTCAGAAATATGGTTGTCTTAATGCACTTAAGTCCGAAATCTGGCCCAGAGGCTTGCACCACAGGCTTAATGGAACTGGCCAGAAGTTGAGGCCAGATACCCAGGAGTTGATTTAAGAAGCCAAGGGCGCACCATGTGCCTTGCCTTTTGTAGTCAGAGGAATTCCCAGTAAGCGCGATCAGGGTTTCCGGGGCAACGTTACAAAGACAAGAGTCTTTGCCCTTATCTTTAGGTGATTGGCTCTTGCAATTGCAGCTACACTTACCAGGCTCACAGCACGAACAACAGCTTTGATGCCCTGTTTTTTTAAGGTTTACCTGACATGGCGCCGGAACGGACAAAAGGAGGCTGCCACTTAGAAAGAGGGCTGAAAAAATTATGGCAATTACGGCTTTTGCTCTCATGGCTTCCTCCTTTGTTAATATACAAGATAAGAATGATAACCATTATGTCAATAAAATTTTTATTTCTAAAAAAGCGAGGCATCTTAGTGGTGAATTTTACAGTTCCTCATTGTGCGCCTTGGCCAAGATCAAAAATCTCGTCCTTGCCCGCATATTTTTTGAAAACGAAACTGTCCAGGAGGGAGATCTTTCTGATTACCTTTCCAATGGCCCGCGTGTTTTCTATAATGGTCTCTAGTTCCTTATATTGTTCAGAATCTTCCTGGAAATCTTCTTGAAGCAGCTGCGCACTTCCTATAATTATCTGAACGGGCGTATTGAGTTCATGTGCAATGGTGCCTGCCATTGCGCTTATGGCCTCCTCTTTTTCCCTTTGACGTTTCCTTTCCATGTCTTTCATGACTCCAAGAACCACAGCAACCACGTTGAAAAAGAGCAATTCTAGGACTTTGTCTAGATCATCTGGGGAAAAATTCTGCCAATTCATGACAATGTGAGGGATGTAGAGACAGCTAACAAAAAGGGATGCAGCAAGGCCACCTCTTAGCCCGAACCAAAAGGATGAAAGTATGATTGGAAGAAAGTAAAATTCCCTGAAAAGGAGATGGTGGTAGCTTTGCATCCTTCCAGTAGTGTAGTGAAGAAGTGTCACCACAAGGATGAGGAAGACAATGAGTGTTATTCTTGGCTTCTTGGATGCCTGTTCCATTTTTTACTTTGCTGGTCCAAGAGGTCAGAACCACAGCCTAATTCCTGCAAAGAACCTGGTGACATCCCTTGGCTCTCCTTCACGCCTTGCCATGTCCCTTGATCCTCCAGTCATGGTCTGCCAGGAAACCCCTAGGTAGGGTGCAAATTTCCTGCTTATTTCATATCTAAGCCTTGCACCCAAGGCCAGATTGTCAAAGCCAGGCCCTATCCCCATGGACTGAATGCGGTTAAAGGAAAAGGATGCGTCCAGCCTGGGCTGTAGGGCTATTTTCTGGGTAATCCAGATGTCGTATTCGGCCTCAAAATCCAGGAGCACCTCGCCTCTGTTGGAAACCCTCAGGTTTGTATCCACCTCAAAGACAAAAGGTGCCAGACCTTTCAAGCCAATTACACCAAAGAACCTTTCGTCACTGTCAGGGCCATAGGTTCCCTTGTAGCCTGCACCTGCCCTAAGATTCCAGAACGGGGAAATAAGCCTTCCGTACATGACATCAAGCCTTTCTGTCTCCCCGCCTTTTGAACTTCCTGAGTCGTGTTCTCCTTCTGCCTCAAGCCAAATCCTTTGATAATCACCTCCGTACCATCCGGTGGCCTCGTAGGAAAAGACCTTCTTTTCCTCTCCTGTAAATACGTACTCCATGCGGTCAATAAGAAAACGCCCATAGTGCATGGGTGGCATCGGCCCTACAGGGTAGGTTTGACAATTCCTTGTATTTTTTCTTGTATTTTTTGCTTTGAGCCCCTGTTCCCATGTTTCTGTTTGGGCATAGGAATATGTTGTTAAAACCAATATAAGGATCAAGGAGAAGAGGAGGATAGGAAGCGTATTTTTCATGTCTTTTCCCTTTTTAGCATGCCCTTACCACTCTGAACATACCGGTATGCATGTGATAAAGGATGTGACAGTGAAATGCCCAGTTTCCGAAGGCATCCGTATCCACCTCCACACAAAGTTTTTCCGAAGGCTTGATGTTAACGGTGTGCTTTCTTGGCAAAAAGGGTTCGCATCCGTTTTGCACCCTCATCCACATCCCATGAAGATGAATGGGGTGATCCATCATGGTGTGGTTAATAAAAATAATGCGCACCCGTTTCCCCAAGGGAAAGTTCAGCAGATCCTCAAACCTTGAGCTCCACCTTTTCCCGTCCCATGCCCACATCTTCCAGATAAACCGTTCCATGTTCCCTGTAAGGTGAATCTCTATGGTCTTATCAGGGCTAGACCCTGCCTGGGGATAGGGCTCAAGGGCCTTGAGATCAGCATAACAAAGAACTCGCCTGGTTGTACCGGAAAGCCCGGTTCCGGCGTTGTCCACCATGCACCTTGGCCTGTTTGCAACCATGGAAGCATCTGGGCCAAAGGGATAGCTGCGGTGTCTTTTTGGACTGCAGTGACCGCACAGGTCTTTCCTTTGCCCCATGTTCATTTTGTCCATCTGGCCGTTCATTTTCATGTCCATGTCCATGGCCTCCATGCCCCTTTCAAGGGGAGGCCTCCTCTTGGGTGCCTTTACAGGCACGTTTTTTGAAGAGGTGAGGCTTGCAAGACCAAATCCGCTTCTGTCCATGGCCTCGGCAAAAAGTGCGTACGGCCCCTTCTCCCCTGGGGTCACAATTATGTCGTATGTCTCTGCCACGGCTATTCTGAACTCATCCACCTCCACCGGTTCTACGTTTTGACCGTCTGCCTGAACAACGGTCATTTTTAAACCGGGGATCCTGAAGTCAAAGTAGGTGGATGCCGAGGCGTTGATTATCCTGAGCCTTACCCGTTCACCAGGTCGGAAAAGAAGGGCGTGGTTTTCATCTGGGCCAAACCCGTTAATGAGATACGTGTAGGTTGCGCCGGTGATGTCTGCTATGTCCCTTGGATTCATGCGCATCCTGGCCCACATGGCCCTGGCCCTTATGGTATTCATGAATCCTTTCGCAGACATGTCGGAGAAGAGATCAAATATGGTCCTTTTTTGATAATTGTAATAGCCTTCCCACTTTTTTAGATGCATGAGCACCGCTTCTGGTTCCTCAAAGGTCCAGTCTGAAAGAACTACCACGTGTTCCCTGTCGTAGTGATAGGGTTCAGGCTCCATTGGATCACATATCAGCGGTCCATAATGGCCAAGTTGTTCCTGAAGGCCTGTGTGAGAGTGGTACCAGTATGTTCCACTCTGTCTGACAGGAAAGTGATAGGTAAAGGTTTCTCCGGGGTCTATGCCTGGAAAGACCACACCTGGCACACCATCCATCTGGTAGGGAATGATTATGCCGTGCCAATGGATTGAGGTGGATTCATCCAGTTGGTTTGTAACCTTTATGATGGCCTCCTTGCCATCCTTTAGCCTTATGAGGGGGCCAGGAAACTGCCCGTTGAGGGTGATGGGATAGCCTACACCCATTCCCATCAAAAGGGGCTCTCTTTTGATGGTTATCTCGTAATAGACGGCAGAATCCGTCTCCTTTCCCTGCAAGGCCCTTATGCCCGGCCTTGTAGCAGAAAGGGCGCAAAACGGCCTTAAAAGCACACTGGAGGCAGCGGTTCCAAGTCCGACCTTTAGAAGATTCCTTCTTTTTATTTTGGGATCAAGCATGTAAGCATTCCTTTTGGACAAGCCAATAAAGCCAGAGAATGTTCGAGGCAGAATATAAAGATAGAAAGATACTCAATTTTGAATTAACATTATTATAATAGAAAAAATTTTAAAAGTCTATAAACCTTGCTTGAAAGGATTTTAGCAGAAGTAGAATCTTTACGATCTACCCTGAAATGTACCTGGTTCATCAAGGTAACTAATCAACAATCCAAAAGATGTTTTAAAGAATTTGAACCTGTGTAAAAGAAGAAAAAAGAAAGGCCCTCAACGTCTGGGAATAACGCGAGGGCCAGTAGTCTGTAGGGGTGATATGTCTGGGTATGGATTACAAAAGATCAGTCTTTTTTAGGAGCATGACAGATCCCTGAAGGGAAACCACGATTGTCACGATCCAGCAAAGTATGAGAAGTCCCTGCATAGCGTCCTCCTTTTAATAGTTTTCACTGGCCTCTGGGCCTTCAAGCTCCTGGGCCTTGAGTTTCTTGCTGTCCATCTGCTTCCACACGTAGGCAATGTAGGCAAGAACCACAGGGATGATAAGGGCCACGTAGGTCATTGCCGTAAGGGTGTAGTGGGAGCTTGATGCATTGAAGATGGTAAGGCTTGACTGCAGGTCTGCCTTTGATGGATAAAAGGGCGTATGATTGTAGCCCGCAGTGAAAAAGACAGCTAGCCCCACCAGAATTGTCCCAAGGCCCGCAAACCAGATACCACTGTCCTTGTTCTGAAACCTTGCAGAATAAACTGCAAAGATGACAAGCCCCAGGCCTGCGAGCAGGATGATCAGAACAATGGGCATCTCTACAAGGTTCTTCAGGTATTTAAAGGGCATCATAGAGACAATGCCTGTTGCCGGATCAACGTTGAATCCATCCATGGTCAAAAGCCCTATTAACACGATGAGCAGGAAGGGCAGGGCGGCCACGAAATTTGTCAGAACTGCGTTTCTGGTCCGGGCCTTAAAGGCGTCCATGC
>JALWYS010000199.1 GCA_027003115.1 Deltaproteobacteria bacterium
ACTGTCTAGAGCTTGGGCCGGAAGACGTCCATGAAAACGAGGCTGGCGTTGTCCTCGGGCAGCTCGCCTGCGGTCCTGGGGTTGAGACGGATCTCAAGATTACAGAGGGAAAGGTGGCCTTTAAGGCCTCCACCGACGGCCTTTTCAAGGTGGATTCGGACATCCTTTACAGGATAAATCTTCTTGGTGACATAATGATCTCAACGAGGCATACCAACAGCCCCGTGAAGAAAGGGGATGCAGTTGGGGCAGGGAGGGCCATCCCTCTGGTAATAAGAAGAGACACCTTGAGGCAGGCCCAGGAACTCTTGGAGCAGGCAGAAGGCCTTTTGAAGGTCATTCCATGGAAGATTTCAAGGGGCGCCATTGTGGTAACCGGAAGGGAGGTCTTTGAGGGGAGAATAAAGGATGCCTTTGGACCTGCCATGAAGAAAAAACTCACTTCCTTTGGAGTGGACGTCATAGGTCTTGAGAAGGTGTCAGATGATGCCCAAACCATCTCCGAGGCCATAAAGAGGGCGGTTGAAAAGGGGGCACAGATTGTTATCTGTACCGGGGGCATGTCCGTGGATCCGGATGACGTTACCAGGAAGGGCATAGCCCTTTCAGGAGCTACTGGCATAACCTATGGAAGTCCGGTGTTGCCTGGAGCCATGTTTTTAGTAAGTTATATTAAAGAGATACCGGTACTTGGTATCCCTGCCTGTGGCATGTACTTTAAGACGACCGTTCTTGATCTTGTTCTTCCCAGGATTCTTGTTGGGGAGAGGATTGGCAGGAAGGATATCGCCAAGATGGGGCATGGAGGTTTCTGCCTTTCCTGCAAGAAGTGCCACTACCCCGTTTGTCCTTTTGGAAAATAACCGGTAAGAGGAGTACCATATGTTCATATTAAGCAATTTCATAAAGTCGCTTGCAACAGTCATTCACATACTTTTGAATCTGTATATGTGGGTATTTATAATTCGCGCACTTATTTCATGGGTAAGCCCAGATCCCTACAATCCAATAGTGCGCTTTTTGTATAATGTCACCGATCCGGTAATGAACAGGGTGAGGAGATATCTGCCACTTCACTTTGGAGGCATAGATCTTACCCCAATGGTGATAATCATCGCCCTCATCTTTCTGGACAGCTTTCTAGTTCCAAGCCTTTACGAGCTTGCCATGAGACTTTCATAGGACGGAGGCCTGAATATGTCCATAACCCCCAATGAAATACTCGAAAAGGAATTTGAGGCGAGATTTAGAGGGTATGATAAAGATGAGGTAAGAGCGTTTCTGGAGGAGGTGGCAAACTATCTGGCATCAGTAATAAAAGAGAGGAACGAGCTTAAGGACAGGGTGTTGTCATATAAGAAGCAAATAGCCCATCTCAAGCAGCAGGAGGCGGAATTCAGGCGCGCCCTTACCGCAGCCCATGAAGCTGCAGAGGAAATGAAGACAGGGGCCAAGAAGGAGGCCGAGCTCATTGTAGAGCGTGCAAAGCTCGATGCAGATAGAATTGTTCAGGATGCACACCAGGAGGCCGTGGAACTTGAGGACAGGATAAGAAGGCTGCGCATGAAGCAGAGGGAGACGGTATTTAATATCCGTTCCTCCTTTGAGGGCTTTATGCGCTTGCTTGATGAGGAGATGGCGCTTCCTCCTGAGGAGATGGATGAGACATTAAAGATTGCCGCCCAGGAGGTCATGGCAATTCAAGGGGAAGGTCCAGAAGGCTCTAGGAATGGGGCAGCTGCCCACGAATCTCAAAAGGGTGGTTCCAATCTAAATGGAGCAGGAACGCAAGATAAGGACGAGATAAAGGACATAGAAATGGAGCTTTCCGAGCTTGAAAACAAGGATAAGCTCAAGGAAAGTTTTGGTTTTGAGCCTTCAAAGCTCTGGCCTGAGGACTAACTGCCGATATATTCCGTTTGGTGCTTGTGCCCTTTTGAAAAAGGAGCAGGCAAGTTTTTCTAATTCACCAAGATTTTTTGTCCTGAAAAGTGCGTCTCGAAAGGCTGCGCTTTTTGGCATGCCCTTTGTGTACCAGGCAAGGTGCTTTCTCGCTATCTTTAAGCCCACCCTTTCCTCATAAAATTTCCCTATGGCATTGAGGTGAAATAGGATGATTCGCAGTTTCTTACTTGCGTCAGGAATTTTTTGCTTTTTACCGGGGTTTATTTGACTTGAGATGACGCCAACTATCCAGGGCCTTCCAAGGGATGCCCGGCCGATCATGATGCCGTCTGCCTTGGTGATATAAAGGCACCTTTTGGCATCTTCCATAGAAAAGATATCCCCATTTGCAATAACTGGAATGGAAACAGCTTCCTTGACCCTGGCTATGGTCTCCCAGTCTGCCTTTCCGGAGAACATTTGACTTCTAGTCCGTCCGTGGACCGTAATCATGGAGGCGCCAGCGTCCTCCATCTTTTTGGCAAATGAGGGTGCAATGATGCTCTGGTTGTCCCACCCAAGGCGTATCTTGCATGTTACAGGAACAGATACCTTTTTTGCCACCTGAGTAACTATCCTTTGGGCAAGGGCCGGATTAAGCATCAAGGCAGCCCCCGCTCCTGTCTTAACGATCTTTTTTTGAGGGCAACCCATGTTGATGTCAATGAGAGTTGCGCCAAACTCCTGACATATTATGGCCGCCTCTGCCATGATTTCAGGATCTGAGCCAAAGATCTGTACGCCTATGGGCTGCTCATCGTTAAGTGTTGATATCATGGAAAGGGTCTTTTTATTTTTAAAGACAAGGCCGTTGGATGAAACCATTTCTGTGAAAACAAGTTCTGCGCCACACATCTTAGCGGTTCGTCTAAAGGGAAAATCCGTAATGCCTGCAAGGGGCGCAAGAAGGACGTTTTTTTCAAGCGTGAGCCTGCCGTTAATGATAAGGATGGGCTTTTGCATTGCAGAAACTAAAGGTGCTTGCCCTTTTTAAGGTATATCTGTTGCGTTTAGGGATTCGGGAGGGTTAGCCTTTTCAAGGATCATGTGGACGTAGCCTTTTTTGTGTTCTTCAAAGAGAACCCTTCCTCCCACTATGGAAAGGAGCTTTTTCATTTTGGGTACGGTTTCAGGTCTAATGAAAACCTCAATCTTGTCTCCTTTTGGAACCTCTGGGTTTCGAAAGCGTAGCCCCACGCCAACTATTGCCTTTCAACAGTCTTTCCTGCTGTCTATGACAAGGGATACGTCTTTTGTTGGCTCCATCTTCTTTTCCTGGCTGCACATCATCATAAAAATGGATAAAAAGGCCAAAATGACCAAAAACAGGGGTTTCATTTTAAGGCTGGCTAATTCCCATGAATTTATCCGTTTTTTTATTTTTTAGATAGTCCCCTAAATACCACCATGTATCCTATCATTTTATAGATAAGACGGGCGCAGGTGAACTCTGGAAAGTGTATTCCAGGTAAAGGAGATAGCTCCACAACGTCAAATCCAACGACTTTGTGATGTTTGATTACCTGTTTCAATATGTGTATAAGCTCAAACCAGTCAAGACCACCAGGTTCAGGCGTGCCTGTTGCAGGCATTACAGAAGGGTCCAGACAGTCCACGTCCAGCGTTATGTAGACGTTTTGGTTTGTTATTCTTTCAAGGATTTCCCTGGTGGCGCTCCCCATATCCCTTTTAATACTGGAGGCAGTAACTGGAATATTGCCTACCTTTCTAAGATATTTCCACTCAGCTTCAGAAGAAGAGCGAATGCCTGCCTGAACCACCTTGCAAAGCTCGCTGGCCCTCCTTGCAACGCATGCGTGGCTGAGTGGACTTCCCTGGTATTCGTTGCGCATGTCTGTGTGTGCGTCTAAATGCAAAACGGTTACCTCTTCAAAAACGTCAGTAACCGCTTCAATTACGCCAATGCTGATGGAGTGGTCCCCACCTAGAAAAACAGGCACCTTTCCGCCAAGGAGTATGTCCCTAGCAATCTCCCTTGCAAGACGCCTGGCCTTTTTCGGTTCAATGGGGACCTCTGGTATCTCCAGGGTATGGATGCCCGCATTGTATGGGCTCGCCTCAAGCTCTTCGTCAAATAACTCAAGCTGGGAAGATGCCTCAAGAATGCGGGCAGGTGCAAATCTAGCTCCGGTTCCGTAGCTTGCCGTAGCATCGTAGGGAAAGGGGCTTATTACAAATGATGCAACGTCAAGGCCTGCAGAGTAGGGAGCCCCCAGAAAGTCAAGGCCCATGACTTTTTAGACCGCCATGTGGCTTCGTTCGTCCTTTATGAATTCCTGTACGCTTCTAATGATTTTTGGGAATTCCTGTCCCCTGTTAAGGATTTTTACCTCCATCTTTTCAATGGAGAAGATCTCCTTGATGCGTTTTGCAGCAAGCTCTGCATCGAAATGTTTGCAGGAGAAAATATCTAGGCTGAGGTAAAGCTTGTCCGGAAATGTGTGGATACTGATGTGGCTTTCTGCAATGAGCACAAAGCCGGATATGCCCCAGTCCTCTGGCACCTTGCCGGAATATTTAAACACATAAGGGGGCATAATCTTAGTCATCTTTATTTCGTCTGGGTATCGACTCAGAAAATCATAGATACCGTTAAGGTCCATGAGCTTGTCGCGATCACATCCATAACCGTCCAGCATCAGGTGCTGACCAAATCCATATTCGATCTTTGCCATTTTCATGCCCTCCTTTTTGATAACCTGGTGCGAAAGCCAGGGCATTTAAGGGAAAAAACGGAAACTGTCACCTGCCTGTTGGCAATGTTTAAAATCTGGTTTGTCTTTTCCGTATTATCAGGTAAAATCCCAAACGGTTTGCTCTTCTGCATGGCAAAATGCAGGCAAGTCAGCAAATATACATTAGCTCAAAAGAAACTGCCACTATTTTTTTGAAAGATTTGTTGTGAAAAGAGACAAAATCATAATAGCCAACAGGGGCGAGATTGCCATACGCATAATGCGTGCGTGCAGGCAGCTTGGCCTTGACTACGTAGTAGTCTATACAGAGGAAGACAGGCATTCTGGCCATGTCAGGGCCGCCACCGTGGAGAAGGGGAAAGGGGCAGCCTTCAAAATTGCAAACTACAAGGATCCCAACGAGATATTCGCCGTTGCTGACCACTGTGGGGCCACTGCTGTACATCCCGGCTATGGTTTCTTCTCAGAGGATTTTCGTTTTGCCAGGAGGGCCGCTGCAAGAAACCGGCCCATCACCTTCATAGGGCCAAGATGGGAGGTCATAAGGGATCTTGGCAGCAAGATAAACACCAAAAGGATTGCCAAGGCCCTGAAGATTCCCGTTATCCCAGGCTCAGATGAGCCCATATACAGCGAATTAGAGGCGGAAAGCCTTGCAGAGGATCTTTTTCAAAAGCAAAGGGAAGATGGGGTAAAGAGACCGTCTATTCTTGTAAAGGCCTCAGCTGGCGGTGGTGGCATGGGAATCGAAGAGGTAACACACCTGGACGTTTTCCGCCAGGTTTACAGGCGTATTCAAAACTATGCAAAAAGGCAATTCGGGGACGAAGGGGTTCTGATTGAACAGTGCATGAAGGATTATCACCATCTCGAAGTCCAGCTACTATGCAGCAGGCACAAGGAAGTGGTGCATTTTGGCACCAGAAATTGCACCATACAGAGCACAGGGCGCCAGAAGCGTGTCGAGGTGGCCCCTGGCTTTGATCCTGATTATGTGGCATACCCCTTTGATGCACAAAAGGTGTTGGATCAGATAGTGGAGTATTCCATCCGGCTAGCAAAGGAGGTGGAATATGACAACGTTGGTACCTGGGAATGGATTGTAACCCGTGACGGCAAGCCGTATCTGCTGGAGGTAAATACGCGCATACAGGTGGAAAACGAGATCTCTGCCTGTATCTCAAGGATTTCCAGGTACAAGGGGCCAGTAAACCTCATAAAGGAGCAGATAAGAACTGCACTTGGTGAAAAACTTAGATATTCCCAGAAACACGTCTCCTTTGAGGGCACCAGCATAGAGCTAAGGATAGTTGCAGAGGATGTAAAGAGGGGCTTTGCTCCCTGGTGTGGGACCATAACGAGGTTCGAATTTCGCCAGGAGCCCTGGCTGCGTGTATATTCCCATGTCCCCCAGGACGAGCCCTACGAGATACCTACAGAGTATGACCCTAACCTTGCCCTTGCAATAGTGTGGGGAAAGGATACGGAAGAGGCAAAGACAAGGGCAAAGGAGTTCCTTTTAAACACAAACATAGAGGGCAAGGACAACCTAGGCAGGCCCATTGTAACCAACCTCCAGTACCTCTACAGGAAAGTGGACGACATTTTAAGGTTTGTATAAAGGATTAGGGACGACCATTAGAAGATAAATAGATGGATCAAAAAAGGCTTTTAGACAGCGGCAAGTATATTACCGAACTTGCCCAGCGCATAAATTACCTTGCCGATATAAAGGGCGGTCTTGAATGGGGCAGCCTTCAGGAGTTGTTGGACCGTGTCCAGAACCTAAGATCAAAACTTTTTGATCTCAAGGAAGACGAGCTCTTTGTTGAGCTTGAACAGATAGAAAGGAGATTGGATTACCTGGAGGACCGGGTTGTCCAAGACCTTTCACCAATTGAGATCGTAAATATTGTGAGAAGTCCTCAGCGTTTCACCCTCCAGGATATCCTGGAAAATTGTTACGATTCCTACACAGAGCTTGGCGGTGAGGGTGAATGTAACATTGACCCGGCTGTGGTGGTTGCAAGGGCCACCATAACCAGAAGGGTGAAGAACAGGCTATATTACCACCAGGTAATGGTGATTGGCCACGAGAAGGGCTATGGGGAAGAGTTCAGAAACGGCGGATGCGCAAAGCCGTGGGGAAACGAAAAGGCCCTTCGTTACATGAAGGTGGCAGAGATAGAGGGGATCCCTATTCACAGCTACATTTTCACGCCAGGAGCCTATCCCATAGAGGATTATCCAGGCGCAGCTCAGCAGATCGCCAGAAACCTCTTTCGTATGTCAAGGCTGAAGGTCCCAATTGTGGCCTTCATTTCCGAGGGAGGCTCAGGCGGGGCAGAGGCCATAGGCCTTGCAGACATCCGTCTCATGGCCTCAAGGGGATATTACTCGGTTATTTCACCTGAGGGGGCAGCGGCAATAGAGGGCCGGATAAAGGAAGGGGGCAAGGTCCCAAGGGAGCTTGTGGAGCACTGCGCAGCCCAGCTAAAGATGACCGCTGAGGATAACCTCAAGCTCAAAACCATTGACAGGATAATAGAAGAGCCACCCCTTGGCGCAAGACGGGGGGATTACCAGTTTTTCAGGCGTCTTCGCTATGAGATGGTACGTGCAACTGACGAGGTCGTCCTTCAGACCAAGAGCTTTCGAACCTTCAGGTCCTATGCCCTTAAAAGGCAGAGCCAGGAAAAAGAAGAGGATTTTAGCGACGAGTTTGACATTCACATAAAGTGGTCTCTAACGGATTCTGAAAAGAAGAGGCTCTTGGAGCTCCGCTCAAAGAAATACAGAGCAATGGGAAAGGGCTACAAGGAGCTTAGGCAGACACTGCAAAGCCGCCTTTCAGAGGCCGTTGAGTCGCTCAAGCAGAACTACTACGATATACGTTATGGCCTTCTGAGGCAGCACTCAAGGCAGGTTCAGAAGCTCATCGAAGAGGTCTCAAGCGAGGGTTCGGTGTTTCTGAAAACCGTTACCGAGCCTGTCAGGGTGGCCTATGATTTTGTATTCCCCAAGCCAAAATCGGAAAACGGCCTGAACCAGCAGGATATTCTAAGACGTTCCATCTTCATGCAGGAGTGGGAACAGTACATAAGCCCCCTTGCCAACGAGGACAAAACCGTAAGCTGTCCAAATGCGGAAAAGTACGGATGTAAGGACTTGTGGGTACCAGACCTTTACGGTGAATTTAGCGGTGTATGCCCCTCATGCGGCCATCACTTTCCCTTGGAATACCAGTGGTACCTTCAAAACCTCTTTGATCCAGGCTCAGTCCGAGAGTTCAATAAACATATTGTATCTGCCAATCCCCTCAAGTTCCAGGGGTTTGACGAGAAGTTAAAAAAGGCCATAGAGCGCACTGGAAGAGGTTCTGCCATCATCACCTTTGACGCCTCTGTTTTTGACATAAAGATAGTGGTGGCCATGCTCTACAGCGACTTCAGGAGTGGAACCGTGGGCTCTGCAGAAGGGGAAAAATTCATAAGGGCCTGCGACAGGGCAAGGACAACCAGGCGGCCCTTTCTGGCTTACATCCATACAACGGGCGGCATAAGGATACACGAGGGGACTCTTGGTGTGATACAGATGCCTCGGTGCACCCTGGTGGTAAGGGAGTACATAGACAGCGGTGGGCTTTACATAGTGGTCTATGATAACAACTCCTATGCAGGGCCAGTTGCAAGTTTTCTGGGATGCTCGCCGTACCAGGTGGGAATAAGGTCTTCACGCATAGGCTTTGCCGGGCCAAGGGTCATCAGGGAGACTACGGGCGCAGACGTGCCCCCTGATTATCACAGTGCGAAAAACGCCCTCAAACGCGGACACATACAAGGGATATGGGATAGGAGAGAATTCAGGAAAAACCTCTTCGAGGCCCTGATGACCATGGGCGGACCACATCTCTATTACAAGTAGAGAAGGCTTGTTATGGAAATAAACCTCAAGGACCTTTTAAAAAAGTACAAGTCTCATCCCTATGAGGACCACGAGATAAGGACTCCACACACAGGTGTTGTGCACATAAACGTAGAAGACGGGCAGGAGGTGAGTGGCCCTACAGGCCTTTGGAATCATAGACCTGGGACGCTTCTTTACGTGCTTGAAAGGGAGGGCAATCCCAAGCACATCACCTCAAAGTACACGGGTTTTGTAACGAAACTCAGGAAGGAACTTGATGGAAGCTTTGTGCAGGCCGGTGAGCCGGTAATGTTGATACGTCACAGGCTGAACAAGGAAGAGATAATAGACAGGATACTTAGGGAGGTACTCTATATCTTTCCTGCCCCACAAAGGGCCAGATATTTTTTCACCCCAGAGGTCTCTGCCGCCATGGAAAAGGACAAGAAAAAGGCCATTAATCTCAAGGAAGGGGACGAGATACTTATCATGTCCCTCATGAAAAGGGACACGCTTCTTTCCTATGAGGGGCCTGCTGGCGTCCTTTACAAGGTCTATTTCAAGCATGGGGATCTAATGGAGCAGGGTACGCCCCTTCTTGGCATATGTTCACCTGAAAGGCTGCCCTTTGTGGAAAAGATGATACAAAGAATAAGAACCGAGTGGGATGATTAGGCTTTCGGAGGAGTTGCCATAAGAAGTTTTGTACTTGCCCTCCAGTTTCTTACAATAATCACTGTTGTTCCAAGGCTTGAGGTAACAAAAGAGGATCTTTGCGCATCCCTGGCTTACTTTCCACTGGTTGGTCTTATACTTGGTGCACTGCTTGCTTTTTTTTACTGGGCCCTTACCCCTCTTCTTTCTCCTGAGCCCCTTGCTGCCCTCCTTGTTGTGGCACTTGCCTTTCTTACCAGGGCACTTCACCTTGACGGGTTGATTGATACTGCAGATGCTATTGCCAGCAGGGCAGAAAGGGCAAGGGCCCTTGAAATAATGAAGGACAGTGCGGCTGGTTCCCTTGGAGTGGTGGCAGCAGTAAGCGTGCTGCTTTTAAAAGCCGCCTCTTCAGTCAGCCTTTGCAAGGTTTCTGCCTGGCAGTTTTTTATCCTCATCCCTTGTCTTTCAAGATGGTCTCTTGACTGTCTTGCCTCCCTGAGCAGGTATGCTAGAGATGAAGAGGGGCTTGGCTCCCCCTTTTGCGGAAGGCAGGGTCGGGCAGCCATTATTACTGCGGCCCTTAGCAGCATTGCCGCCTCCTGGTTCCTACTCGGAGTGACTGGCCTTTATCTCTTTGCCGCAAGCACAATCCTTGCCGCAGTGTCAGCAGCCTTTTTCAGGTCGAGGTTTGGAGGCGTTACAGGCGATTGCCTTGGAGCACACCTTGAATCAGTGGAGACGCTCCTATTTATAGCTGGAGCGGCTATTTCCTCATGGACAGGGTAGTTCTTTATCTTTTAAGGCACGGAGAGGTGGATTTCCCTGAAGGCGTTTTCTATGGCCAGATGGATATCCCCTTATCAAGTACCGGTAAGAAACAAAGCCGGCTTGCTGCCAAGAGGCTCGATGGTCTGGATCTGGACTTTGTTATAACAAGTGATCTTTCAAGGTGTATCTACGTTGCAGAATCAATGGAGAGCCTTCCCCGGAAATGTATTCTCAAGGAGCCAGCCCTCAGGGAGATCAATTTCGGCCTCTGGCAGGGCCTTTCCTGGAAGGAGATAGATGAGGCGTGGCCCGGGCAGATGGAAAGGCGCATGAACTGCCTTTCCTCCTTCAGGCCACCAGAGGGGGAAAGTTTGA
>JALWYS010000200.1 GCA_027003115.1 Deltaproteobacteria bacterium
CCTGGATGATATTCTTTGTGAAAAGTACGACAGGACTGTCAACAATGACAACTGTATAAAATTCTCTAGTCTGACTCTGCAAATTCCCAGCAATACCTACAGATGCCATTATGTAAAAGTGAAGGTGCGAGTACATCGTTACCCAGATGGCAAACTGGCCATCTTTCACGGTCCCAGGAAGTTAGCAGCCTATAAGGCCAATGGAGAGCTGATTCGTGAACAAAAGGCTGCCTGATATATTACCCGCTACGGACCTTTACAAGATGCTCCCGGCCTGGTGTCTAAAGGATGGCTTTGGCGGTTGCACTGAAAAAATGAGCAGACAAGCCTTCAAACCGCTAACGCATCATATCAGACCGGGACCGGGCCAAGCCCTTCATCTTGTCAAGGCCTCTTCGCTTGCTCCTTGCCATTTTCATGTCAGCAGGATGCCTCCGGCGGGGCGGTTCCCTAAAAAAATTAGCATATGTCAAACCGGACAGTTTATTTGCTATAAAACCGGACAACTCTATTTGTTGACAACATGAACTATTAGACCTTAAAAAGATTCTGCATAGCACGGCCTACTGATATACCACTTCGTACTCCCCTCTTAAAAAGGCATCAAGGTATCTTTGAACAGTTTCGTCACTGTCCATATGCACGTCAAGCTGTCTGGTAAAGCCAATAAGTCTTCCCAAAACTTCCAGGACTCGCTCCATATCTTCCCTGGGCATATTCGTTATCCTTGCAGTCACAACATCACCTTTCATTTTTACGTTTAGGTCATATGACTTTAAAATTTCACCAATAAGCCTAGCTCGCCTGGACCTCTTGGTTATGTCTGTGGCCCCACCGAGGAATCGAAAGAAGATATGATTATCTCTCGGTAAATCGCTACAATATGCATCTACTATGTTGAAGTGGTAACCAAACCGAAGACTCAGATTCACGTACTCCTTGGTTACAATGGCTATGTTATGGCCTGAATATTGTCCGCTGATGGCATCTGTAGGGGCATTGACCATACTGGTGACCACGTCCCTGAAACTGACATCCATCACCTCTGTATGCCACACGCCTGGAGTCATCATCCCGTGCAAAAGAGCCTTAAAGGGGATGGAAACAATGTGCTTGAATTCACAATAGTCCTCAGGTGCATCCTTGGAAATGCCGCCGCCGAGGTCAACCACCAAAATCCCAGCAGGTATTGGCAGGTCCAACCTCTTGGTGACAAGCCCCTGAAGCAGCTTCTTGGGGTCCTTTCCAAGGTCAATAAGCTCCTTGACGGCCTTTTCATGGATAAACCTAAGAATATCATGGTATGTTTCGCACTTCTCGATACGAAAATCCTCGATCAAGGGATCAACCAGATTCAGGCGAGCTATCTCACCTAGAAGTCTCCTTAAGAGTCGGAAATCACTGGATTCAAAAACGTTCATCCGCTGACAACTTCTATATACCAGGAGCTCCCTTACCTTGCCCTTGTAGATCTTCCTGTCCTCGGCATCCACTGTCACTTCCATACCGTCTCGCACCTTTGACATTATTCCCTTGACATTGACCAGGCACGGAACACCTAATTCCCTGCATATAGTGGACATGTGACTTACCGGTGTCCCCACTTCGGTTACTATCGCAGAAACCTTTTTCATAACCTGCACAAACAAAGACATGTCCCTGGGGCTTACCAGGACCGCGCCCTCTGGCACATCCTTCAAGTCCCGGATATTTCTAACAATCTTTACTGGCCCGTAACCAATGCCCTGTTGCGCGGTTTGGCCTTGTCCGCCTGAGATTAACTCGTACTTCTCCTCAAGATTTAGCAGTGAGCGGTCTATAGCCTCGTCTTTTTTTACAAGCAATGGCCTGGATTGGAGTATAAGGACGTCATCATCTTGTTCCACCGCCCATTCGATGTCCTGGGGATGTTTGAAGTAATTTTCAAGTTTCACTCCCATTTCACCAAGCTCAATAAGTTGTTCGTCATTAAGACAAGGCTTGTCTTGGAGGTCCTCGGATATTTTTCTCTTTTCAAGCCCACCCTTTGGACTAAGAAAGAGTCCTTCTTCTTTTTTGGATAACTTTTTCTCAATAACCTTTACCCGATTCCTTTTAGAGAGCCTGAAGGTATCTGTGGGCATTTTCCCATCAACCACAGCCTCGCCCTGACCCCAGTTGCCCACTACAACCATTACATCGGAAGCAGGATCAAGGGGATCTGTTGTGTAAAGAACGCCACTGCTTTTAGCGTCAACCATTATCTGACAAAGGGCAGCAATGGACATCTGCCCTTCCCCTTCAAGAACGGCCCTTCGGTATTCAATAACGTGTCTGTTAAATAGACTTGTAACAACCGTTTTATAGGCCGAAAATACCTTATCAGGGACTGGTTCAACATTGAGGACAGAGTCGAATTGACCAGCAAAAGAAAAATCCATATCCTCTTCCTGGGCGCTACTTCTAACCGCCAATCTGAGAGGGCCCTCTGTCTTGTTTTTCAGCCGTCTTAAAGCCCGTCCGATATCCTTGATAAGCTGCGGAGGAGGCTCAATCTGGGAAATGGCCTGCTGGACCTCCTTTCGTAGAGCCTCTATTTCCTCCGGACTCACACGGGGAGAAGCCAAGAATCCTTCAAGTTTATCAACCTTGGGATCAAGTCCGTTGTAAGCTATTACGTCATGATAGGCCTTTGTTGTTATGACAAACCCTTCTGGAACTGGAAAATCAAGATCTGCTATGATCTTGGCAAGGTGAAGGGCCTTACCGCCCACTATGGAGTATTCGGCCTTGGAAATCTCGCAAAGCAGTATGATCGAAGGCCCCTGTCGGGCTTCACGCCCTTGCAGAATCAACTGAAGCTTGTCATGGATCCTATCATAAACCTCGTACAGTTCTGTGTATCTATTGTCGCAAAGTGCGTTAAGATTATGGATGCACTTTAGAATCGTCTCGGAAAGCTCCTCAAAGGTGGTTTCTATATAATGCCTATCAAACAGATATTCGCCACTCAGCTTCTCACCCATGTCTGCTATCAGCTCAAGGGCAGTCTGGTTGCAATGCAGCACCTGCTTAAATCGTCTGAATTTCTCCCGAATAGTAGAAGCGGTTACCGGTGGAGCTCCAGCGATTACAATTTTAATTTTATGGACAAGGTCTTGAACAAATCGCACGTAAAAGTCCTCCCAAAAAAAACCCCTGCGTCCATTGTTACACAAATGCAGGGGTAAAAACAAGAATGGGAGGGTACTTGTTTTTCTCTTTAAGAACCGCTAATGACCACCACCGCCCTTAAAAACCATGCCAACGCCAAAACCGGCAACAATGGCCACTATAATAGCAATTACACCATAGAGAGCAGGTTTTTCAAAGGCCATGTGTGTCAGATGCTTGATAAGGCCTACCCTCTCAACCCGTATTTTCGTCTGGGCCTTTTCCACCACTTGGCCGTTTTCCACAGCAAAGGCCTCTACATCGTAATCTCCTGGAGGGGCCTCAAATGGCCAATTAATATTTATAGAAAATGCATGATGCTTTTTATCCACATGCACAACACCGTCTTCTTCATCGTAGAGCTCATCCTCTTCCATGAATTTAATAAATTCCGCTATCCACTTTTCCCGGTCAAAATCCTTCATGCTGGTCCTGATTTTGGCCTTTTTGCTAAGAGCATCGTAGCCAATTGACAATCCCTTGCAGACCTCTGGAGGCAGCATCTTATGAATATCCCTAGTGGAATAAACCAGGTAGACCCTTGGTACATCTTCAAAGACGATGTTGCCAAGCTTCATCCAGAATATCCCGCCTGCCTTTCCCTTGTACTTGAGATGTTGCTCCCCCAGTTTTGAGCTTATTTGTATTATCACGTCGCTCGTATTAAGGCCTGTCCCCTCGACCTTCAATTTGGTTCCGTGATAACCAAGGGTTATTGGAATTTTACCAGGCGTTACCTTCATGGTGAGGGCAGATGCCTCGCCCAGAAAAAACAGCAAAAAGAAAACATAAACAAGGGCCGTTTTTAACAATATATGGATCTTGATCATGATTAGTGCCCTCCTCCGTGTGCAAGTAATAAGCTTGGCTCAAGCACCAGTCCAAGAATCATCTTAATGGTCACCCCAATCACTATCATGGCCAGCAATATCTTTAGCTGCTCGCCATGCAGTTTCTTACCCAACTTTGTCCCAAGTTGGGCTCCAATAGTTGAACCAAGAAGAAGCAGAATGGCAAGAATGATATCAACAGTGTGGTTCTGATAGGACTGGAGAAATGTCACCTCTACACATGTGAACATGATCTGGAAAAGGCTTGTCCCCACGACAACGTGCATTGGCATGCGAAGCAGATAGATCATAACCGGGACCATGAGAAAGCCGCCCCCAACTCCCATGATGGCAGCAAGCACACCCACAAAGATTCCAAGACCAATAGGGAGTATGGCCGAGTGGGTAACCCCAGATTTCTCAAAATGTATCTGAAAAGGAAGCGAAGAGACCATGCTTTTCTTTTTTGCCTTAGCCCTGGCCTTTTGTCTTTCTTTTCTTTCTGCTTCCAAACGCTCCTCCTCGCTCATGAGCTGGACAGCCTTTTGCTTTTTCATGGCATGCAGGCTTTCAAAAAACATGAATGTTCCCACGATGCCTAACATTATGACGTAGGTCATCTTGATAAGGAAATCGGCCCCACCTGTAGCTCTTAGAACCTTGATTACATGAACTCCAAGGGCTCCGCCTGCAAAACCACCGGCCAAAAGAAGCAGACCCATCTTGAAATCAACGTTTCCAAGCCTCCAGTGAGCAAGGGTCCCTGAGGCCGATGCAGCAACTATCTGGTTTGCGTCGGTAGCTGCTGCAACAGTTGGGGGAATACCTATCATCATAAGCAGAGGCGTCATTAAGAACCCCCCTCCCACTCCAAACAAGCCGGACAGCAAGCCCACTAACAGGCCCAGGCCTACAACCAACAAGAGATTTACGCTTGTGAGCGCAATCGGCAAGTAAATATACATATCTAAAGACCCTCCTATGAAAATACTTTTATTGTAGCCTTATGATTCAGGCCGAAGCTATTTCAATGGGATAAAGGGTGCAATCCGCATTGATCTGCCTCAAGACCTTTTTGAAATATTCGTCACTCCAAGGCCTGGCAAGGAACACGGTCAGCTCTCCAAAATACCAGCGAGGATGACTGCAGACCTCATTAACTATCCTGGCCGACCATTTCCGCTTCTTATCAAAATCCTCATCGTTTACAGTCCCGGCAATGAGGCAAGATATTTTTTGAGAAACTATAAATTCCACGAGACTCTTATCCGATCTCGTTTCAATTAAGTGATAGGTACTTTTTACCTTTTCCAGCTCACAGAGGCCCGAAACAAGCTGGAGAAAAGAGGATGGTGAAAAATAATTCCAGCTCTCTTTGGGAGAAACAGCATCCTGTAAAGCCAGCCTGTTAGGCACAATGAGCAAGGAAAAGAGCGTGGCATCCGTTCTCCTTGCAAGCTTTACAGCGCAAAAACTGGCATAAAGATCAGAGTTACTTCCGTCTGCCAAGAGCGCCACCCTTTTGCCCATCCGACTCACACTATCCCTAATGAAACTTTTATAAAAAATGCGCCAGATTAACAGAAAAAATTAACAAGCTCTGGTTCATAGCTTGATAAGCATTCACCATGCCACGACAGATAACCTAGCGAATTTTTTGAATTTTTGGGAAATCAACACAAAAAAAACACCTGCTTCTTTGTGCAAAAAATTACTTGAAGCTGTCCTAAAACGAAACGCTGACGACTTAACAGAGTGAAAATATTAACTTTTTATATGTGCAACAGATGTTTCTTTTTGGAACATCTGAACAAAAGGAGACAGAGGCAAATCTAGAACCTAGAATATATTTAAGATGGCATTGAAGACAAAAGGAAATAAAAAACCCCAGGTAGAACCTGAGGCCTTAAGAGACTGATAAAAAACATCTTTCTAATTCAGGGCATCTTTACCACCCTAAAACCAAGGGCAGAGTTACCTTTGAAAGGGAAAAAGCCGTGACGGTATGCCGATCTGCAAGAATCTGGCAAGGCATCCCAGCCCCCTCCCCTTTCAACCTTTAACACACCGTTTTCCGGACCCTTGGGATCTTTTTCAGGCGACTTTGAGTAATAATCAAAGGAATACCAATCGTGACACCACTCCCAGACATTCCCATGCATATCGTAGAGACCCCACTGGTTGGGCTTTAAAAGGCCTACCTCATGGGTTTGTGCATTTGAATTGTGGTAATACCAAGCATACAAGGGAAGATCCGTCACCATGTCCCCGAAACAGTAAGAACCTGGTTCGCCTGCCCGAGCAGCATATTCCCATTCGGCTTCGGTGGGTAGTCTGTACTTGTCTGTCTTCTCTATCTCGTTAAGCCTCTTTATGAACTTTTGTACGTCATACCAGGAAACATTTTCAACTGGACGCCTTCGCCCCTTGAAATGACTTGGATTGGAACCCATTACCGCAACCCACTGTGCCTGGGTTACTTCATATTTTCCAATGTAAAAGGATTTGGTAATGGTAACCTTATGCCTGGGAAGCTCGTCTATATCCGCGTTTTCAAAGTGTCTGGCAGCCCCCATCATGAAAGATCCTGCAGGAATCAATACGAACTCCATGCCGATACTGTTTTTGAAGGTCTTTAATCCTGCATTTACTGGCACAGGATTTAGTGTGATTAAAGCTATAATCAAAAAGCAGCATGGGCTTAAAAAGCCTCTCCCCGTTAACAGGTACATATTTTGAACCCTCCTTCATTTCTAAAAGGCCTTACAGGCTATTCCTCTTCCTCTGGTGAAACCACTGCCATTGTCTTCTTAGCGCATTTGCCTAGTACAGCCCGCGCGACGCTTCCCACAAGGACGTCCGTTATTGCGCTCCTTATGGTTCTACCAAGAAAAATAATATCTGCATCGGATTCCTCCGCATAGGAGGCGATTATTTCAGACGGATCCCCAGCTACAGCCTTTTCAACTATCCTCTCAGAGGCAATACCTGCCTGTTCAAGTTCCTTTCGGGCCGTTTTGAGAACCCCTTCTGCCTCTTCAACAGGACTTGGCCAGGATTCTGATTCCGCCGCCTCGGCAATATCGGCAACATCCATGACAGTCAACAGGATGGCACGTGTAGCTTTTGCATAGCTCATAAACACCCCGGCCTCTTTGACTGCGGCCAAAGAGCCGGCCGAACCGTCTACCGGTATCAGGATGTTTTTGAAGTCTACAGGCCCTTCCTCTGGAAAATCAGTTCCTGGAATATAAACGGAGCATACACCTCTTCCATAAAGGATTCCAGAAGTGACGCTTCCAATAAAGGAACCCTTTACAGGATCCATGCATCTCCTTTGCATGACTACTGTTGAGTAATCATATTTCCGTACAAATTCCAATATCTTATCTGCAGGCTTTCCGTCCACTATCTCCATGTCAATGGGAGCCTTAGGCCTATAGTAGGCCACCAGTTCCTTTGCCTTGTTCATTATAGGGGTGATCTCCCTGTTTATGAACTCCTCGCGGAGCCTCTTGAACGTTTCGCTCTCCAGGACGAGACCGGCCCTAATATCTATGTTTGTCATGTGGGTGCTAAGATACCTGCCAGCCATCACATGCAACAGAGTAATTTCGGTAACCCTGTCTCCAAGCAAAGCGGTAAGGGCACCCGCCAACCTGCATGCAGCAGTAAAGGTCCCTTTCCCATCAATAGGAAGCAAAAACTTGGTAAGAGGTTCTGGTTTCTTGGTCATTTTCCCCTCTCTTTTAGCTAATTAGTAGAATAAAAGCAGCCAACCATTGGCGATGGCCACACTTATTATCATATACGGAAAGGCCACCTTCATGAACCCGAAAAACTTCATGGGGTGGCCGGCAGACTCGGCAATTCCCAGGGTCACCACGTTCGCACTTGCCCCAATCATGGTTCCGTTTCCGCCAAAACATGCACCAAAGGCCAGTGCCCACCAAAGAACCCCAGATTCGGCACCTGGAATTACCTGGGTCAGGTATCCCACTATGGGAAGCATGGTGGCGGTAAAGGGAATGTTATCTACAAAGGCGCTCATGATGGCGGAGACCCACAGAATCAGACAAATGGATGCAACAAGGCTACCGTGTGAAAGGTGCAGCACCCAATCCGCAATCATGTCAAGGAGACCGGTTTCCTCCACGGCTCCCACCAGGATGAAAAGGAACATAAAGAAGAGCAAGGTGGTCCACTCTATGTCCTTTTCTATCAGTTCCAAAAGGTCGATCTTTTTGGTGACAAGCCCGTAGGTGAAAAGAAGGGCTGCACCAAAAAGTGCTGCAATGCTCACCTCCATGTGCCAGTAACCGTGGGTGAGAAACATCGCAATCACAATACCCATGATAATCCCCCCCACGGTCAGAAGCTGGGAGTCGGTAATCTGATATTCCTGGCGAAGCTTATCTATGAACGCCTGGATATCTGTGATCTTTGCCTTGCCGTACTCACCGCTATAGGCAAATTTCGAATAGATAAATAGTATTATCATAGAAATGACGCAAACTGGCGTAAGGTTTACGACAAAATCCATGAAGGTCAGGCCCGCATAAGATCCAATCATTATATTAGGCGGATCACCTATGAGCGTTGCCGTACCTCCAATATTGGATGCAAGTACCTCTGGAATGAGAAGCGCCAGGGGATTTATTCCAAGGGACAGGGCAATCTCAATACTTACGGGTGTAAGCAAAAGCATGGTGGTTACGTTATCGAGAAAGGCTGACGCCACTGCCGTAAAACTCATTAAAATAACGGATAGGATTATCACGTTTCCCTTTGCAAGCTTGTAACACTGATAGGCCGACCACTGAAAGACCCCTGTATGCTTTAGTATGCCTACAATTATCATCATTCCCATGAGCAGGAATATGACGTTCATGTCTATGGCGTGTATTGCGCTTTCGTAGGAAAGGATATGGTACTCAGGATTTATGGTGCCCAGTGTGTAGCTTATAACGAGCATGGTTGCTGCCCCAAGCATGGCGGCAAGGGTCCTGTGCAGAAGCTCAAAGGATATGAGTATGTATGCCAGGATAAAAATAACGGTGGCAATCCAAAAGGCAGGCCCCTGGGTGCGCTTTATGGTGAGTTCAATGTGAGCCAGGTACTGCTGGCCATTAAAGCCAATCTTGGTGTTATCAAGCAGTATCTTTCCCCTTTCATAACTTGGCTTATATGCCTCTATCTCTATCTTTGAACCCTTAATGCTCCCTTCTGGCAGCTCAAGAACTGCCTGAAATGTGCCATCTGCCTCTGTCTTTAATCCCCCTTCTCCATGGGCGTGCTGTCCCTTTTCGGGCTTTGGCTCAAGAACCTTGCCGTTTAGGTAGACCTTGAGGACAACATCATCGACACCTGTACTGTGAGGATTAACTATCTTTCCTGAAATGGCCAAGGTTTCCCCAGAGAATTCCTTTTGGGGTCCCTTTTCAGAACCATGTTCCAGGGCACTAGATACGGCCGGGCATACTGCAACCATTACCGCAATAAACGTTAGAGCCGCAAGGCCAGCAATCATCCTGCCTGAACCTCTCAGAAAGGGGAGCAGGCAGGGGAAAGACCATTTCATATTCATCATGTCCCCCTTAACCAGAAATTCCGTAATAGACATATAGCATGGCCATCATGACCACAAGATAAATAACTGTCATACCTGTACCGGCTCGCACGTAATCAACCGTGCGGTATCCGCCTGGCCTCATAATCAAGGCGTTCACTTGGTGAGTTGGAAGAACAAAGGTGTTTGAGGCTGCAATTCCGACTACAAGCGCAGCCATTCTCGGATCTGCTCCTGCCTGAAGGGCCATGTTCATTGATAGTGGAACCAGTAATACGGTGGCGCCTACGTTTGAGGCAACCAAAGTAAAGAACGATGTAAGCATAGCGACTATGAGAAGAAGCATGAAGGGAGTAACCTGCCCCATTGCGTGCATTATGCTAGTAGCAATGTAGCGGGCAGCCCCGGTAGTTTCAAAGGCAAGACCAAGAGGAATGAGGCCTCCAAGCAGGAACACGGTCATCCAGTCCACGGACTGATACGCCTCATCAATGGTCATAACCCTGAGAAGGACCATTCCAAGTGCACCTGTAAGCAGGGAAATGGAAAGCTGAACATGAAACCCCAAGGCCAGAATCAGGGCCAAGACCAGACAAAATACGGCAGGAATGGCCTTCTCCGGCCTCATGAGCTCACCTTTCAGATCCTCTGTAAAAAGCAGGATCCCCTTTTTCTTGATAAAATGTAGCTTTTCCCAGGGCCCAAGAAGCAAAACGCCGTCACCGGCCCTTAGTTTCATCCTGGAAATGTTTCTTCTGATTATCTCTCCCCCCTTATTCAGAGCCAGCGGGTTAACGCCAAAGGTCTTCCTGAAATGGAGATCGCGCATGGTGGCTCCAACCAGCTTGGAATTTGGGGGAATAACAGCCTCAACGATACCACAGTTATTGGGTGAGAGCATTTCTGCAAAAAATTCCAGATCATCCTTCAGCCTCCAGCCAAGGTCCTTTGCAGCCCTTTTAACATCCTCCTCTCGACCAAACACTGCAACATAGTCTCCAGGCTCTATGACGTCCTCACGTACGGGTGATAGGACCAGTTTCTTTGTATCGGGCTTAAAGATTCCCACTATGGTAGCCCTGTAAGTAGGACGGAAATTGAGCTCATCAAGCTGGGTTGGCTTCCAGTCCTTGGGCACCTCAAGCTCAAAGGGTCTCTTTCCAACCTTGATGGAATAAAGGCTTTCCACCTGTTGAGACATCAAACCCGTTTCCTTGGCGCCTTTGGCAGGCAGTATCCAGCGTCCCAGGAGTGCAAAGTAGAAAATACCAGCAGCCAAAAGGGCAAGTCCCATAGGTGTTACTGTAAAAAGCCCGAAAGGCTCAAAGGCCTTTCCTCCCAGTAATGAGATATTGTTATTCCACCAGGATTCCATAAGGTCGTTCAAGAGAATAAGCGGACTTGATCCAACAAGGGTTATACAGCCCCCGATAATGGCACAAAATCCCATGGGCATCAGAATCCTGGAAATGGGCACGCCCAACTGTTTGCTTATCCTGGTGGCTGCGGGCATGAAAAGGGCAGCCGCGCCAATGTTTTGCATAAAACTTGATATAATTCCAACAGTTGCCGCAATAAGGGCCATTATCCTGGTTTCAGACTTCCCTGCCAGCTTGATTATTTGTCTGGCAAGGATGTTCATGACCCCGGTCTTATCAAGGCCCGCCCCTATTATGATAACTGCGATTATTGAAACAACCGCATTGGAGCTGAGTCCGCTAATGGCCTGTTTTGGCGTGACCAGGCCCAGAAGGGGCAGGATGACCATCATCATTATTCCGACAACATCCACCCTGACCCATTCGAATATGAATAGGAGTATTGCGAATACCAACACTCCCATGACAATTATTATTTCATTAGTTAAAACGAGCTCTTGCATGGGGGAATTCCCTCCTTCTCCCTTTATCGTGTTTTTTACGGATTCTTATTAACCGACCTTAGAAAAAATATATTAGAAATGGATGTTAAGGCGGCTTAGGGCAATAAAATAGGAGCGGGGCTGTTTCGCGCTGGTTCACTTCATAAATCAAAGGCGTCAAAAACTCCGGTATGTTCACCTGTTATCCTCTTATTTGGGCACTAATAGCGGTGTTAACTTATGGAACAAGATAAATAGCACCTTGCACTTTTTTTGCAATATTTTGTTAAAAAAATTTCAACTAAATTAAAATATGGTGAAAAAACGGTTATGCATATTGGAATTTTCACCTTTCTAAACGCTACTATTGCAAATTTTTCTGGACTTGATATATCTCTTATTGTTGCATTTTTAAACAAAACAAAACGATAACAACTAGTTGGAGAAGAGGAAATCCAAATGTCATTGTTCAAAAAAATCCTTTTTGCTACAGACCTTTCAAGACAGACAGAAAAACTCAGCAGCCATGTAAGGTTTTTTGCCATCAACTTCGGCGCTGAGCTCCATGTGGTAACGGTAATGGAACCACCTCCTGACCCATCGGTGGTTTATCATGACATGCTTGATGACTCCATACTGGAGGCTTACGAGGAAGAGTTGGAGAGACGAATCGAAAGCACACTTCAAGAAACAATCAACAAATACTTCTCAGACCTGAAAACACATAGTGCTACTCTTGTTGGCCCTGTTCACAAAAAAATCGTCGATTATGCCAGGGATTACAACGTGAACCTTATAATTATGGGAACTGCAACCAAGAAAGGCATTACAGAGAAAATCTTCGGAAGCAACACCATGAAAGTAATAGCCCATGCGCCCTGTGCGGTCATGACAATAAATCCCTTTAAAATACGGGAACAGGAGGAATAACGATGGTTGATTCAGAAACAAAAGGCATCCTTCAGGAAGTTACAGAAAGCATTCCTGGGGTTTCCCTTGTTATTGTGGTGGCACTTTCAGCCTATTTCATTGCTCCAATCCTTCAGAAATATCCTTTATTCAAGACATACCTAGAACTCAAGGATTTCATTCTTGCAATTTTATTTGGGATTTTGATTAAAAACACCATTGGCATCAGCAAAACCTTCGCTCCCGGACTCAGGTTTTCAACAGTCCTTACAAAGACCGGAATCGTAGTCATGGGAGCCAAATATTCCATGATGGGCCTGGTGAAGGTGGGAGGCCCGGCCCTTTTCTACATAGCTGTTTTCCTCTTTGGAACAGCCATTATCATGATGTGGGTAGGGCAAAAGCTTAATGTTCCAACGCCCCTTGCCGCATGTCTTGCCTCAGGACTATCTGTTTGCGGTGTCTCGGCAACCATTGCAATTGCGCCTGCCGTAAAGGCACGAAACAGGGACATGGCCTATTCCATCGCAGTGGTTCTTATGTTCGGACTCCTAGCCCTCCTTGTATTTCCTCCAATAGGCCGGATACTAAACCTGTCCGACACCCAGTATGGCGCATTTTGCGGAGTTGGCATCGTAAACTCAGCCCAGGTCCTTGCCGCTGGCTTCGGATACAGCGACGGTGCAGGCCTAGTGGCAGGAATTTACAACATCGGGCGTGTGATCTTCCTTCCCTTTGTAGTGCTGATGCTGGCCATAATGGCTGCGAGCAGGGAAACTTCGGAAGGCGGGCAGGAAATAGAGATAAACAAGTGGAAAATGGTCATTGACAAGTTTCCCATATTCGTCCTTGGCTTTCTTGGAGTTGTTGCCTTCAATACCATGGGATTTTTGAGCAAGGAAGAAATAAAGCTTGCAAAGACCTTCATGGAATGGTGCTTCCTGCTGGGCTTTGCCAGCATAGGACTTACCACCAGGCTTGCAGATCTGAAGGCGGCAGGCCTATCGGGATTCTTCATGGGATTTTTGGTGGCAGGAGCAAAGGCGGCCATTGCCCTGGCGGTTGTCTTGACATTTCTTGAATAAAAACAGGAGAGCAGGCCATGAAGTGGTTCAAAAACCTTTCAAAATCAAGAAAACAGGATATAGCGGTAATCATAATGGGAATCCTCCTTGTAATCCTGGCCAAGATACTGAGATAACCTTGGCAAACCGTTCAGGCGGGATGATACTTGCCCTCTTAACCCGAGCCGAGATGGGCAAGAAAGACCTTGAATTTCTTGGGTTCGCCCACCAACTTGCAAAAGGTCTTAAAAAAAGACTCATGGTGATTACATTTAAAAGGGATTCTCTCGGCCATTACGGAGAAGTGGACTCCCTAGCGTCCTTTAAAGACAAAGCTGAGTTCGTTTCCTACGTGTCTCGACTTGAAGAGAAGGAATATGACGATTTTAAGAAGAAGGTTACAAGTGCCTGCCCAGAATCCCAAATAACCCTGGTAAACATGGAAGACTTTAAGGGGCTCATAGATAGAATATATCCTGAAATCCTCTTTGTGATCATTCAGGATGAGAGCTGCTCAAGACCTTTTTTTCATAAAAATCCTGCCTACTTAAAATTTTTAAAGAGAAAAAACGTTAACACCCTCGTAATAAGAAACACCCGCATCACGCTCCAGTGACATTCCTTTACGCTAAGCACTTAGCCGAGCCAGGGCTAGTTGGCCCGTTGTTGACTGTATGGGCCTACTGGGCTTTATTGTGCCTGATATTTGGTTTTGACTTCAATTATGAAAGGCTTTGGCAATCATTACATGAAAGGCTACTTTCAAAACATCCTTCAACTGATTGGAAATACGCCCCTTGTGGAGCTCAGGCGTGTAAATCCCCACAAACGGGTAAGGATCCTGGTAAAACTTGAATCCTTCAATCCTGGCGGCTCAATAAAGGACAGGATAGCCCTGAACATGATCGAGGCGGCTGAACGTCGTGGGGAGCTAACCAAGGACAAGGTCGTCCTTGAAGCAAGTAGCGGCAACACAGGAATAGGTCTCGCCCTTGTTTGTGCAGTAAAGGGCTACAGGTGCCTGATTGCCATGAGCGAGGGGGCAAGCCTTGAAAGAAGAAAGATAATGAAGGCCTATGGGGCGGAGATACTCCTTACCCCTGCAAGGCTCGGCACCGACGGGGCCATAGAGGCAGTCTACAAGCTTTTCAGAGAAAACCCGGAAAAATACTTCCTTACTGACCAGTTCAACAACCCGGACAACTGGAAAACCCATTACAACACCACTGCACCTGAAATATGGGAACAGACAGGTGGTGAACTGGATGCGGTTGTTGCAACCATGGGCACAACAGGGACTCTCATGGGCCTTGCCCGAAAATTCAAGGAGATGGCCCCCAATGTGGCGGTAATCGGGGTGGAGCCATACCTTGGACACGCCATCCAGGGCCTAAAAAACATGAAGGAGTCCTACAAGCCAGGGATATTTGACAAGAAGCTCCCTGATAAAATCATACACTGCCACGATGATGAGGCCTTTGAAATGGCAAGGCGTCTTGCCAGGGAGGAAGGTATCTTTGTCGGCATGAGTTCAGGGGCTGCGGTTTCTGCCGCCATTGAGGTGACCTCCCACATGGATTCAGGCACTGTCGTGGCAATCCTTCCTGACGGTGGAGAAAGATACTTAAGCACAGAGCTCTTTGCCTATGAAGAAGGAAACAAGGAAGAGTCAAAAATCTTGAGGCTCTTTAATACTAAGGGACATAAAAAGGAGGTTTTCGAACCCTTAAGGCCAGGAAAGGCTAGCATATACTCGTGCGGTCCAACTGCATGCGAATACATTGATCTTTCTATGGCACGAAGGGTGGTCACGGCAGATCTTCTTAGAAGGACCCTTGATTACCTGGGCTACGAAGTAACCCACGTCATGAACATAACGGACATAGATGACAGGACTATAAATGCTGCCTTTCAAATGGGCATGGATCTCAAGGGGCTTACACAGAAATATGCCAAGGCCTTTTTTGAGGACATCTCTAGACTTAACGTTAAGAAGGCTACACACTATCCCCTTGCCAGTGAACATGTTGAAGATATGGTCAAAACCACTAGCAAGCTTATTGAGAAGGGTTATGCCTACCAACGTCATGGTTCCGTATATTTTGACGTGTCAAAACTCCAGGGATACGGGGCCCTTTCTGGCGTAAAACTCGATGCCATTGACATTGGAAGAACCGTTGACCTTGACGAGTACGAAAAGGACAGCCCTCTTGATTTCACCCTCTTTAAAAGGGTTAGCCTCCAGGAGCTTAAAATAGGCATAGGCTACGAGACACCCTGGGGGATGGCAAGGCCTGGATGGCATATAGAGTGTGCGGCCATGTCGAGAAAGTACCTTGGCGACTACTTTGATATCCACACCTGTGGCACTAATCTCCTCTTCCCTCACCACGAAAACGAAGTGGCTATTGCAAGAGCACTTACTGGCAAGGGTCTGGCTAGGTTCTGGCTGCACAGCGAAATGGTCCTTTTCAAGGGAAAAAAGATGTCTGCCAACCATGAAGACAGGGTTACCATTAGGGAGCTTTTTGAAAAGGGCTTTTCAGGAAGGTCCATCAGGTTTTACCTCTTGCGGAGCCACTACAGAAAGGCCATCAACTTCACCATGAAAAGCCTTCAGGAGTCATGCAAGGCCCTTGCCCGCATGGACACCTTCAAGGAAGACCTTACAAGCTGCCTTCTTCTTGAACCTGAGAGGGAGCCATCTGGGCACGTCACCCAGGAGATAGATCTCCTTTGCTCCCGTTTTCTTTCTTGCATGCTGGACGATCTAAACACCTCTGGAGCCATGGGGGCGCTCTTTTCTTTCATAAAGAAGATAAACCCCCTTATTACTGCCGGGCAGATAAGCGGGCAGGAATCCTCGCTCATTCTCGAAAAGCTCCAGGAAATAGACACGATCCTCGGACTTCTTCATGTAAAAACCACGAAACCCCAGGTGCCAGAAAAAGTGCTTGCCCTTTTGAAAGAGAGGGAGACGGCCCGGAAACAGAGGGACTTCAAGAGGTCGGATAAGCTTAGAAAAGAACTTATGGAACTTGGCTTTGAGGTGATAGACACCAAAAATGGCCCCAGGATAAGGCACATCAGATCAGCACCCTGCCAGGCTGGTGGAGATGCCTAACAAAAAGGAGACCAGCGCGCTACGTGTGGCAAGATCTGCCAAATCCGTAAGCGCTGCCGTTTTCCTTTCTCGCATCTTTGGGCTTGTAAGGGAACAGGTCCTTGCCGTCCTTTTTGGCGCTGGAACCCAGATGGACGCCTTTGTGGTGGCCTTCAGGATTCCAAACCTGCTTAGAGACCTTTTTGCAGAAGGCGCCCTTAGCTCTGCCTTTGTCACGGTATTTACAGAATATGAGCAGAAAAAGAGCAAGGAAGAAACAAACCGCCTTGTAAGCAACGTCTTTACTGCCATCTTCCTGATACTTGCAGCCATCTGCATTCTAGGCATGGTCTTTTCCAAGGAGCTGGTCCTCATTATGGCCCCTGAATTCTCCCAGGTGACAGGAAAGGTCATGCTTACCACAAATTTAACCCGCATAATGTTTCCTTTCCTCTTGATGATCTCACTTGCAGCCCTTCTCATGGGGCTTTTGAACACTAGGGGCTACTTTTTCATACCCTCGTTTGCATCAAGCTGCTTCAACCTTGGCTCCATTATAGTTGGCGGGGGGCTTGCGATTCTAATACCTTCCCTTGGCTACCCTGCTATTTACGGCATGGCCATTGGCACCCTGGCAGGAGGTGCGCTCCAGCTCCTTATCCAGACCCCGGCCTTTAAAAAGGAGGGATTTCGAATAAGGCCCTTCCTGGATCTCAAAGACCCAGGCCTTAGAAAGATTGGCAAACTGGTGGTGCCGGCCATTGTGGGGCTTTCTGCCACACAAATAAATATTTTTGTAAACACAAACTTTGCATCAAGGTGCGCAGAGGGAAGTGTGGCCTGGCTGAACTATGCATTCAGGCTCATGCAGTTTCCCATTGGGCTCTTTGGAGTGGCCCTTTCCGTTGCCACTCTTCCAATGGTGGCGAAACAGGCGGCACAGGGCAGGATCAGTGAGCTTGGAGACACCCTCGTCTCCTCCCTTACCCTTGCCTTTGCCCTTACGCTGCCTGCGGCAGTGGGGCTTTGGTTACTTGCAGAGCCAATTATTGCACTCATCTTCCAACATGGACACTTTACCTATTTTGACACACAGATGACTGGCCAGGCACTTAAGTTCTATGCAGTGGGACTTATGGCTTACTCTGCAGTAAAGATAATCGTGCCTGTTTACTACGCGCTCAATGACACCAAGTGGCCTGTTGTTGCAAGCTTCATCTCCGTTGCCCTAAATATCGTTATCATCCTCCTTACCTTGGAGAGGTTCCAGCACAGGGCAATAGCCCTGTCCACCTCCATGACCATAATATTCAACTTTGTCTTCCTCTCAATTATCCTTTACAAAAAAATTGGTGGATACCCGGTTGCAAGGCTACTTGCCTCCCTTTTCAAGATAGCCATTTCTTCTGCCATTATGGCCTTTGCAGTGATCTTAACCCAGGAACTCTTCACCTACGGTTCAGGCATGTCTGCACTCTTACTGCAGGTTTTTTCAGGGGTTCTGGCTGGTGTTATTGTCTACTTAGCAAGTGTCAGTGTTCTTGATTTAAAGGAGGCAAGGGAGATCATGTCAAAAATTTTCAAAATAGTCACCAAGACCTAAACTTAAACTTGGGCCTCGGCCTCAGTAACACCAAGAAGGCTGTATACATCCTAATATCTGGTTTGTTCTTCATGATCTCACCTTACAGGAAATTTTATGCTGCTATCCAATGGTATTGGCTGTAAACCTTTTTAAAATTTATTGCAAAAAAAAACGGCAGTAGTATCAAAAACTACTGCCGCTCAATAAGCATATTATTTAGCAAGCTAGTCAGCGTCAATACATTAATGATATCGGGCAACTGACCATGCCGACTACCTTTTCTGTCAAATTTTAAAGTAAAAGTCTCCTGGTGTCCAGCTGCTACAAACCTTCCGCCCTTGCCTGGAGCATCCCCCGAATCATGGCCACAGAAATGATTATTCCTGCAGCAGCAAGGGCAGCAACCAATGCCCAAAAGCTAATGGCGTCATACAATGCAGCAGTTTCCGGAGACAATGGCGAACGCAGACCAAGTTGTGCCAGGTATTCAGGAATCTTGGCACCTCGGCTGACTGAAACTATTAGCATGACCGCACCCATGACTACCTTGATCATGTAGTCCTTTACGTAGGTTGTACCAAGTGCACCGAGCTGCACGCCGAAAAGGGATGCAGCAAGGATCAAGACAGTAAGCCTTATATCAATGAGTCCACTAAGACCCCACTGGATGGAACCCCACATTCCCATGACAAATGCGATTACCAGTTCGGTGGCGCTTGCCACAACAGCTGATGCTCCGATGACATAGATAAGGCCGGGAACCCCTATGAAGCCGCCCACAGCAATAGTTGCTGCAAGCATACCAGTGGCTACACCTACAGGAAGGGTAAACCAAAGAGAAATAGTTATACCTGCCTGCTTGAAATGTATCATGGGCGGAATATTGATTTTCTGAAGGGCAAGGGCGATTTTGGTGGTCTCTGTCTCCTTACCCCCCTTCTGAAGCTTATAGGCGTCATAGAGGACATAGCCGCCCACAACTACCAGTACGATTACGAACATGAGGCTCACGTAAAGGTTGGAGCCGGCATTCCCCCAATGATCAAGTATGTATTTTTGTATCTGGATACCTATCTGAACACCTATGATGGCTGAAATTGCCATGACCAGTCCGAGCTTCACATCTGCCTGACCATATTTCCAGCGTTTGTATGCTCCAACCATTGCCTTGGGAAACTTGTGACACATGTTGCTGGCAACTGCAACGGCACCTGGGACCCCAAGGGACATCATGGACGGAGTGAGTACAAATGCGCCTCCAGAGCCAATAAAGCCGCTGAGGAGCCCGCCAATAAGGCCCACTATTAAAAGGGCTACAACCTTACTGGCCGGTATGTCTATGAACATGATAGAGACGTGCTTGACCTCGTCTGTGATCTCATGCCCCTCGGTCTTCAGGGTAACTAGGACCTTCCTGTTCATGGGAATATCTTCTGCCTTCATATCCTCGGGCAGTTTGAGCGTTCTTTCCACACCGGTAACATCCATCTTGAACACAGCAGTGTGGTCCGGGTTCACCTTTAAAAAGAATCCCTTGATAAGGTTTTTAGGCGGTCCACCGCCTCCTGCCAGCACCGCACTTGCTGTAAAACAGCAGACCAGTATGATTGCTAAAGCTATAAAAAGACGTTTCATTGCTGTTGCCTCCTCTTAAATTTTACCGAATGCTTTCTCTCTCGAAAGATTAATGGCCGCCCTTGGGCTCGATCCCTAGCAATGAAAGGAAATTGCTGGCAAAGGTTCCGTGCACAAAAGAAAACACAAGGGCCGTTCCCACCGGATATACCGTATGCCACCCTCCCATGGTATAAGTGGTTGTCACCCAGTCAACATTTGAAAACAGTAAATAATACAGTGCTCCGGACAGGGCGCCGAAAATTAAGGTTTTGATGACCAGCGGGCCTTTGGATTTTTTCTGTTCCATAATGGTACATCCCCCCTTTTTTCAGAATGAATCCTTATTCACAAGCAGCCACAGTTTTAGACCCAAGTCATGTGCCTGTCAAGTTTCCTTGAAAAATTTTCACAAACTTCCCCAGGAGTTATAAATGGTTATTTCTACATAAAATCTAAATAATTTCTCAAGCCGGTGTGCTTTATTTTGGAACAAAAACTTTTCTTATTAGTTAGAATGCAAAAAGGCCTGACAAAGGTACATTATAAAAATGCAATTGGAGTAAGAACCTGATAAAATTATTTTGATAAAATATGTTCAGAGTGGAAAAAGCGGAAAAATTCTGGAGTCAGACTATGAGGTCAGGCAGGATAATAGCTGTTGGGGATATTCACGGCTGCATCAATAAACTCAAGGATCTTCTCCGGCGCCTTTCCATCCGGGATACAGATACCGTGATATTTCTAGGAGATTACATAGGCAGGGGGCCCAGTTCAAAGGATGTGATTTCCACGCTGGTGGAACTCAAAAAAAGATACCAAAGAATAATCTGCCTTCTTGGAAACCATGAAAACCTTCTGCTGGAATATGTCAGGTCTCCAGATGAAATCCTTATTCCTTACCTGAGACAGCAAAGTATCGAGGCATTCCTAAGAAGTTACGGACAGAAAGACCTGAGCCATCTCCACGAGCTCTCATTCATGCCCAAGGAACACGTAGAATTTTTGAAGTCCCTGGAGCTCTTTCATGTTGAACAGGATTATATATTCGTTCACGCAGGCATCATGCCTGGGCTTCCCCTGGAAAAGCACACAGCCATGGAATTTTGCGAAATAAGAGACGTATTCCTGGATTCAGATGTTGAGATCGATAAAACTGTTGTCTTCGGCCACACACCCTTTGAGCTTCCCCTGGTAACAAAGGACAAGATCGGGATCGACACAGGAGCCGTTTACGGTAACCTTCTGACCGCGGTTGTCCTTCCGGAGATGAAATTTTTTCACACCTGAGTCTTTTCTTTCTCGAGCTCCTGCTGCTTTTTGACCATCTCCAACAACGTTTTCAATTCGTAGTCACCCTCATAAAAGGCGTTTGCCACCAGATGAGGCGTCTCATCGCTATACATGGCAGCATCAATCAGTCTGGTAAAGCCCAGCAGCCTGCCCACTATCACGAGCTTTTCTTCAATGACCTCTGCAGGGGCAAATTCAAAGGTGGCATTTACCAGGTCGGCCTTCACGTCAGTAAAAAAATCTGCCCGCTCCAGAATCTCACCTATGGCAAGGGCCCGCCTATGGCGCTGCTTAAGCGTGGTTCCACCGCCCTTGAAACGGAATTTGACATGATTTTCCCGCGGGTCCATGCCACATACCGAGTCCACCATTGTGAAATGAAAATCCATGCGGGCGTTAAGGTTCAGATAATCCCTGGCTATAATAAGATAATTGGGCATGCCTAAAGGTCTTTGGCTGCCCGCATCAGACATCCAGCGCCCCACCACTGCACTCACATTGCCGACCACCGGCGGAGGCCCTGCCCACCTAAGACCCGGAGTGGATATACCCTTCCAAAGGGCCTTGAATGGCCGGCATACTATCTCTTCCGGGGTCACGGAACGCTTTTTCCTGGGCTGAGCAACCAGCCCACCGCCCATGTCTATAATTTGCAGAAAAAAGGGCACGTCACTTTCAAGCTTGTATACTATCCCAGAGGTTTCTTCCAGAAGCTCATCCCCGGCCTTGAAAAAGGCCATGACAGCCTTTTCATGCACATAGCGGACTATGTCATGGAGGGAGCGGCACTCCATAATGGAAAAGGTGGGCCCGTAGGCATCCGTGAGGTTCAGTTTTACCGTAAGGTTCTTGAGCTGTTCCAGTACCGTGTCCTTTTCCTTGGACTGCTCCTGTTTTTTTTTCTCCCTGGCCTTTTTTCTAAATTCTTTCCTGGCCTCCTCTATCTCCTCTTCCTCTGCAATGAAAACCCTGCCGTGATCACCGTCAACAGTGACCCACTGCCCGTCCTCGAGCCTTTCCATGGCATCAACGAGCCCAACCAGCATAGGTCTTCCGTATTCCCTAGCCACGCATGAAAGATGATCTGCAGGGTTGCCGAAGTCCACAAGGAGACCGCTGACCCTGCTCATAACCTTGGCAGCATCTACAAGACTGCGATGCATGACAAGTATGGTGGGTTCATCAAAGGCCTCGTCTAGATCCTGTCGCCTCCTGACCTTTTTGACCCTGCCTGTTGCAATACCCCTTGAAGTTATGAGACTTTCCTTGAAAAGGGACTTTCTATGCTCGGTGCGAAATTTTCGTTTCTGAGAAGGCCCTTCCATTATTAAAGGCCTGGCCTGAAGGATCCAGACGATTCCATCCTTGTCTATGGCCCATTCTATGTCCTGGGGGCCTCCCAATATTTTTTCGATTCTGAGGCTGACAGAGACGAGTTTCCTAACTTCATCCTGGGAAAGGACCGGCCTTTCCTGCCTCTCCTCCTCTACTTCTTCCTCCCTGAGGCCTCCTTCAGGATTCAGGGCCAGCTTCTTTATCTTTTTTGCCACAGCCGGCGGCTGAGCAAGGAGCTCCCGGCCTCCGGTATCCCTGAAAGGCTTGTAAACGTCCGCCATGGAAGCTCCAGAAACCACCATCTCTCCCATACCGTAAAGGGCGCTAATGAGCATGGTCTTCTGATGCGGGTCGTTTGGATCAATGGAGAAAATAACGCCTGCCTTTTCAGCATCTATCATCTCAACACAAAGTACCGCCATGTTGAAATCCAGAGGGTTCATACCGGCACCGACCCGGTATGCAAGACTCCTGGAATTGAAATTGCTGGCGATGACCTCCTTTACAGCATCCTTCAGGCCTTCAAAAGAGACTACGTTAAGGACAGAAGAAAACTGCCCGGCAAAGGAATGATGCCTGCCGTCCTCGCTCAAGGCGCTACTTCGGACTGCTAATCCCTTACCCTTCTGGAAATAATCCGCAGAAATGTACCTCAATGCATTTTCAAGCCGCTCTGGCAGTTGGGCTTCCATGACCTCTTTCCTGATCTCATCCTCCAGATCCTTGGTAAGTTCCTCTCCCTTGGAAAGGACAGGCTGAAGCTTTTTGAGTATGTTCATGGAAAGACCACTTTCCTCCAGGAAGTAACGGCAGGCATTAACAAGAATGGAAAAGCCACTGGGCACATGAAAATGACCCTCGGCCCTGAGACGAGCCAGGGTGCAGGCCTTGCCTCCGGCTAAGGATTGACAGTTTGGAAGCTTTTCATCCAGGGATACGCAAAAGGGAATATCCTTATAGCTAGGAATCTTTTCAAGCAGCTGCGTAATCTTTTCACTGACATTTTTGTGGATACTGAAAAGCCGGGTATGCCGGTCATAGTCGAGCTGATTCAGCTTTTCTACCAGCTCCCCTGTAACATCTATGAGCTCGTGTATCTTGTTCCGGATACCAGGGCCGAAAAAATCACTCTCTCTGAACTTGAGGTCAATATCGGTAATGAGTTCCACTGCCTTGGTATTTTCATACAGGATGGAGCGGAATATCTGGTACCGCCACTTGAGGTCTTCCAGGCGCTCCCTGGCCTTTTGCTGGCGCATTTCCTGGATACGCCCTACCTGTTTTTTCAGCCAGTCCAACATTAAGTATTGCTCCTCATTCAGTTGCACTCCCTGCAAAGATCCAAGAAGCGGCTGTAAAATCTCTCCACAGCCTCTTCATCGGCCATGCGGACATCCAGCTGCCTGGTAAAGGCTATAAGCTCTCCTATATGCTGGAGAACCCGCATGATATTATAATCTTCCAACCCCTTGAGTTTTCCTATGACTACATCCTTTCTCACTTCCGTCTTGAAGGCCAGGCTTTCCAATATCCACCTTATCAGTTCCGCCCTTTTTTTCCGCTTGGATTCCTCGGCAAAGCCTCCAGCAAAGCGGAAATATATGTAATTTTTATCCGGTTCCTCACTGACAAACGAATCTATCACATTGAAGTGATAACCCAAAAGCAGGCTCACGTTCATATAATCCTCGCCTACTATTGCAAGGTTCTGCCCTTCGTATTCAGGCGGATTGGTCAACATGCTAACCGGACGGGTAATGCTGGAAAACAAGTCACCCAGACCGAAGGGCATGGGTTCCTTGTCCCAGGCCTCCTGCCGCAGCAGGCCTTTTAGGAGGGCATTCAGGGGCCTGCTCCTGATCTGGGAAACCTCGACAAACCTGGTATCCGCAACTCCCTCTATGCCGCCTCCTATGTCTATGATCATTATCTTTATGGGAATATCTGCCTTCAGCTCAACGGCCCTTTCGCCCTTCAGGTTCTTCACAGAGGAAAACTGTTCAATGATGGAATCAACGGCCTTTATGTGGGAAAAATGGATTATATCATGGATAGTCCTACAGTTTTCAGGGACAAAATCCGGGGCGCTAGGGTCCAGCATGTATAGGGGGGCAACATAACTAAGAATCCTCCGAAGGGTCTTTATTTCAGGCTCTTCCATGTATTCCCAGTCATGACTTGCCTCAACCTCCACCAAATCTTCTATAATTCCCTCATAAACCTTTCTCTCATCGGCATCTACTGTGACGTCCATACCTTCTTTCAAAAGGGAAGTTGCCTTTTCTGTTCCGAATATGGCCGGAACCCTGTATTCCCTGGCTATGGTAGCTAGATGACTGGTGGTGCTTCCGACGTCCGTAATTATTGCCCCGGCCTTCCTCAATACCCGGCTAAGCTTGGGATGCGCATATCTGGAGACAACGATGGCCCCTACTGGCACGTTATCAAGATCGCCATCCGGATCCACATGGACAACCCTGCCGGCGGCCGCTCCCAGCTGGGCAGTATGCCCGAGCCCATCAAGGATCACCGGATAGCCCTTGACAATCTTTTTAATATCCTTTTGACCAGACCTGGATGGAATCTGAATGCCAAGGCGCCTGTTCTGGAGCAGCACCAGTTCACCATCTTTGTCAAAGGCCCATTCCATATCCCTGGGTGTGCCGAAAGCCTTTTCACAGAGCATAGCGGTCTCGGAGATGGCCCGAAGCTGCTTGATATCTAGAAGGGAGGAACCGCGCCTCATGCTGCTGGTACTCCTGTCAAGGGGTCTTTTCCCCCCGGGCAGAATGTAATTTGAAGGCTTGCTGGTTATTGTGCTGGAAACAAGGGAAAAAGGAAAGGCTCGTTTGACCATGAAGTGATCGCCGCTGCGGCTACCAGACACGAGCCTTTCACCCAGCCCTGCCACTGCCGAAATAACCTGACAATCTCTGCAGGCCCCGATTGGGTCCCTGGTATAGACCACACCTGATACATCCGCATCAATCATTTCCTGAACGCCCACAGCCACGGGATGACTGTCCAGCTCGGCATCAGGGCCGAGATAATGCATTACCTCAGGCATAAACCTGGCCATTATTACTTCCTTGTAGGCATCAAACAAGTCTTCAGGCGCCACGTTCAAAACAGTATGAAACTGGCCTGCAAAACTCCTTTCCGTGTCTTCCCCAACGGCACTACTTCTCACAGCAAGGACAGGAATCTTCCTAAGGTCTTCAAAAAGTCTTTCCAACTCGCTCCGCACTGCTGATGCCAGTTCCCTCGGCACCCTTGCATCCTTGAATATGGCCTCCATCTCCTTCTTGACAGTGTCGGCATCAGGATTCCTATCGTAGAGTTCTTTTATTTTGGGGATGATTTGGTTTGTCTCTAAAAACAACTTGTAGGCCTTGACGGTTATGGCAAACCCGCGGGGTATTTTTACCTGGAAATTATTATGAATATCAGCAAGATTTGCATTTTTGGCGCCTACTACATCATCAAAATCCCGGTTTAATTCTTCATAGGAGGCGGTAAGCTTTTCTCCCAAGGGCCCGCTTCCGCCGGACATAATATCCTCTAGGATGCAGCGTAGCTGTTCCAGCTTGTCATAAAGAACCAAATAACGGCCACTGGTAAGGCTGTTCAGATTGTATATGACTTCCCTTGTTGTTTCGCAGACCCTGGTGACAAAACCAGCCAGAAAGGCATTGTCAAAAAGATAATTGCCCCCCAGCACCCTTTCTGCATTGGAGATTTCCTCAAGTATCTGGTTGTTAAGATCAAGTACTTTTCTAAAATATTGGAATATCCGGCTTAGAGGCCTCTTTTCTTTTTTCTTCATCTCTTCAATATGCCAAAAACCATTTGGTTAAAAATCGGTAAAAAACTGTTTGCTTCTAACATCATACCTGAGCCTCTCCCAGCCGCCCTGATTCAAGTTCAGCAAATTTGACAATGACTGTCAAGGCCGCAGCGAGCAAGGCCCTGCAGACAAACTCTTGCAGAACAGGCCTGCCGGTCATCTTCTTACGGAAGTATGACTGCTATAATTGAGAAATTTTTTACTTTTACGATAAAATCAATAAAAAATCCAGGGCAATGATCCCTAAATACAGCATTACCCGAAATTTATGAAAAAAGTGGATCAGAATCTAAAAAGACAGGAGACAAGTAGATGGTCTCTAGAATTTTCCAAATAGGCACCAAGGGCTAGACTTAAGCCTGGGCCTCAATCACACCAAGAAGGTCTAGTACACCAACGTTCTTGATTATATGTCCCTTATCATCAAGTACTGGCATTTCTTTTATATTGTACCTGAGACACCGATCAAGGACATCCTCAACCTCTTCATCAGCTCTGGCATATACAAGGGCCCTGTCCATTATGTCGCCTGCCCTGTTGGAAACAAGACAAGAAAGGAGCTCCCTAGGACTAATCCTTGATTTGCAGCGTCTTTCAGCCGTAAGATTCTTTATCAGAGCCCCAAGGGAAACCTCTCCAAGCACCTTTCCCTCCTCGTCTGTAACATAGATGCTCCTTACACCAGGATGTTTCCTGACCAATTTCCCCAACTCGTCAACCGGAGTGTTTTCTTTGACTATGATGTAGTCGTACTCTGGAATCCTTGAAAGCACGTCTTTAAGTTTCACCAGACCTTACCTCCTGTATCTTATGTCCAGAGACCTGCCCTGCCTTTCGCAGGCAGTGATGCAAAAGAACTGGCGCAATAAATTCGTTGAGGATCACCGAGCCGATCATAGCGTTTACCACGATAAGGGCAGCCTCCTCTGGAAGCATGTCCTGGGCCAGAAGCACAAGGCCGATGGTCACCCCTGCCTGGGGGAAAAGGGCAAGCCCCAAGTACTTCTTTACAGTGTCAGAGGCACCAGCTATTTTTGCACCCACCAGCACGCCCAGCTGCTTTCCTATCATCCTCACAAGAAGAAGAATAACTGCAAGAAGCCCTGCCGTCTTTAAGATGGAGATATCCACATGGGCCCCAGCAAGGGTAAAGAAAAGGCCAAAAACTGCATCCTCCAAAGGCTCAAGGACCCTGAAAAAGTTCTGATGGGCTGGCTTGTGGTTTATGATTACAAAACCCACGACCATTGCTGCAAGGATAGACGAGGCATGAAACATTGAGGCAAGGGAGCAGGTAATAAATAGCATCCCCAGAACAACCATGAGCATTGCCTCTGTTCGCTCTATGACCATCCCTGTATAAGCAAGTACAAGGCCAGCGCTTAACCCGAGGATAACGGATAACCCTATTTCATAAAAGGGCAGGAGCAGGAGATGATGGCCCATGAAACCCAAGCCCATAATGGACTGGGAGACGGCACCGGCAACAGAAAAGAATATGATTGTTAGGGCGTCATCAAGAGCAATGACACCAAGGAGTATGTTTGTGAACTCCCCGCTTGCCTTCACCTCTGAAATAACAGCAAGGACTGCCCCTGGAGCGGTTGCAGCAGATATTGCGCCCACGATCAGGGCAACGGATATCCAGATCCCGGTAGTGGCAAGCTCTCCGGCTGAGAACCCTGGAAAAAACCTTAGAAACAGGGCCATGACCAAAAAGGTCACCAGGAAAGCGCCAAGTGCCTGGAACCAAGTTATCCAGCCGATTGTGCGTCCAAGCCCCTTGAGACCCCGAATATCCAGGCTCCCGCCAACGTTGTATGCAATGATGGAAAGGGCTATGTCATTTATGAAGTGCAGCCTGTGATAAACGGTTTCTGGGCCTAAAAGGCCAGACACCGAGGGACTGAATATAAGGCCTACAATGAGGTATCCACTGATTCTCGGCAAGGAGAACCTGTTGGCAATACGACCTCCCCAGTAGCCAAAAAAGAGGAGCAGGCCCGTGGCAAGAAGAGGGTTGTTTATCACGCCATCCCCTTAGATGCGTTTGTTAATTCAATTTTACATTAATCTTACTACAAATTGCCAGGGCCTGTTTGTAAAGGGTGAATCTTTAAGTATTGGGATTCATAGGACACTTCGATGAACACGAAAAGGGCCCGGACTGCAAAATCCAGGGTGAGACAGCAGGTGCAACGAATTCTAGACAACTTCGAACAAGCCTTCAAAAAAGACTTAATTTGAAGCCCTTTTCCTCCCCTGGCCATTGGAGCTTGGATTTGCAAACTGGGAAAGGTCCACGACCCTGGTAACCACTGTTTTCTTTTTAGCCAGGGTGTTCTTTTTAGCCGGCGTTGAAATTACTAACTTTTCCCCAGTACTTACACTGTCCTTTAATTGCGCCGCAGATTCTAAAAAACGGTGGAGATTTTCAAGAAGACCGTTTTCCCCATATACCTGCTCCATGAGCATCTCGTGGAACATGAAACAGGCCTCAAGGGGATTCTTACACTTCTTACGCTTCATATCCAAGGTCCACTGAAACTTTCGAAGTCTTTCCTGCACCTTTGGGGGATATTTTGATATTTCTTCCTCAATTATTTTTCTTCTTTCCTCTTCAAAGGCCTCATGGCTCAAACCGTGTAGCAAGCACAACCTTTCGGTAAGGTCGGTTCTTGACTGGACCTTTTTCATTTTTCTTCCTCCTCCTGACTTTGCCCTCTAAGCCGCAATTACTATTCCATATTTTAATTAAAACCATAGAGGAAAAAGGTGTATTTCTCATTAAAAAAATCATCAAAACTAAACGAAGGAAAAAGTTTTCATATTTGGGAATTGATTACGGAAAAAGTTTTCACTTGCCTGTCACCCTTCATGTGTCTTGAGCTTGTTTTTAATATCCTCTACGAGGCCAAGCAGATTGGGATTTGATGGCCTAAGCCGAGCAATCACATGGGCCTCCTTGATAGCCCTGTCAATAAAACCTGATTTAAGGGCAAAATAGGCCATAAGTGCACGGAGCCTAACGTTGAAGGGCTCCAGGGAAAGGGCCCTTTCCAAAATCTCCATGGCTTCATTCAGATTATTTTGATGAAACTGACAAAGGGCCAGCAGGGCGCTGGCCTCAGTATCATTTCGATTTTGGGAAAGAAAATCCTTCAAGGCGTGACTTGCCTGCTCAAAATCTGAAAGATAAGTCAAGCAAACGGCCCTGTTGTAGGAACAAAAGGTACCCTCGCATTTTTCCCAGGTCCCTGAAGCCTCTTCAATCCTTCCAAGATAAAAAAGACAGATCGCCTTTAACCGCAACACTTTCTCGAGATAGTCGTTTCCTGGCTTCACCTGTCTAAGGCAATCCAGGGCCCTTTGATAGTCTCCAGAAAGAAAAAGGGCTATTCCTCGATTCATTTCCACTTTCCATGAGGAGTCGCCATTGCTCTCTGCCTCAAGGGGCTTTTTCAAACTGTTCAAGCGGGAAAGCGCCTCGTCAATTCTGCCAAGGGCCATGAGACAGCATGCTGCATTTACCTCTGCAGGAACAAATCCCTCCTCAAGCCTGGCCGCCCTTTCAAAAGAACGTAACGCCGTAGAGAACTGCCCAGACTCAACAAGGATGAGCCCTGTCTTGAACCATGCATGGGCCACCTCTTTCATTGTAATGGCACGATCCCCTTTATTTCTTCCCCTGGTAAGCCCTTCTTCAAGGTGGGTGAGTTCTGAAATAAAGACAAGGAGTTGTCTTAGAGAGGAAGGAATATCAAAATTTTCAAGCTTCAAGGCCACATTCCTGTAAAAGACAGGTACCATAAGCCCATCTTCGTGCCTGGGCTTTGGGTCGAGGATGGTTAGGGGAGTTACCTTTATGTCTTCCTTGGAGGAGGAAGCCTCGTTTTCCGTCTCCTTGGCCTCAAACTCCTTGAAAAAGCGTTTAAGCATCGAGGCCAAGTCCCCTTTTTCACTGCCAGTGGATTTGTAGATGGAAGCGCCTTTATCCAGCTTCTCATGATGGTTGATTTCGTTCCCCTTTGCTGGTTCCAGGACAAGATTCTGGTCCTTAAATCCAGCCTTGCATTTTTCTGCAAGGTCCAAAATCGCCTTTGTTGCCCTGGCCTCAGGTGATGAAATCACAATGTTTTTCAGTCTCACTAACTCCTTTGATACAACATCATCTCTTGGCACGGCTCCTAGGTAACGAAGCTCAATGTCCAGAAAATTTTTACAAATGTCTATAAGATTTGATGCAACGGCCTTGCTATGTTCCTTTGACTTAACCATGTTCAAGACCAAACAGGGCTTAAATTCTTTGCATATGGCACTAATTTTGTCGCCTGCCTCCTGATCCACCTGGTAAAGCTGATCGAGCAGATCTCGCACCGAAGAACCCTGTTGCTGGTTTTCGCCGAATTTGTGGGCCTCGATTATCTCAAGGGCGAGGTGGCCCTGCTTGAAGCTTCTAGAGAAGATGCGGAAGAGCACGTTCTTTATGAACTCATAGGCGTTGAGTATTGCTGTGGGCTCAGGATTTGTAACAACGATTCCAGATTTTGTTATGGAAAAAAAATCTATGACATTGTAGTTGGTGCCTGCCCCCAGATCCAAAACAACAAATTCATAGTCAAGCCTCTTGAGGCCTCTGAGGATCTTGAGCTTTTGGAAGTAATAGAGGTTTGCAATCCCGGGGATGAAACCGCCTCCAGGTATAAGCTTGAGGTTTGGCACTTCACAGCCAACGCCATAATCATCTAAATTCCGGGAAGAGGGACGAAAAAGAAAGTCACCTATGCCCCTTTCTGCCGATCTCAGGCCAAAAAATGTGTGAAGATTTGCTCCACCAAGGTCCAGATCCACGCAGACCGTGGGACAGCCCTTCAGGGCGAGAGCGGTGGCTATTCCCGAGGAGATAAGACTCTTTCCGACCCCTCCCTTTCCACCTCCAACTGCAACAATAACAGGTCCATTCTCCATGAACTGACTTCCTTGACTTTATGATAGCCCTTTTTATGTTTCTTATAAGGTCATAACTTAAAACCAAAATATATACTAGTTTCTGTAAGTTAACACCATTTATCTGGGCAAATGCCCTGTTCATAGTTAAAACTTTACTTTTTTAGACAAGCTTAATTGACCCATTTAAAAGAGCTGTTGTTCTTGACGATAGATGAATGGCTAATTAAATTAGTGGTCTTACCAGCCAAAAGGTTATACCTTAAGGAGGGATGGCCGAGTGGTTTAAGGCGGCGGCCTTGAAAGCCGTTGTGCCCTCACGGGCACCGTGGGTTCGAATCCTACTCCCTCCGCCAAACACTGCGGAGAGGTGACCGAGAGGCTGAAGGTGCTCGCCTGCTAAGTGAGTGTACGCCGAAAGGTGTACCGTGGGTTCGAATCCCACCCTCTCCGCCATTTTGAATTTGCCCGGCTCAAGCCGGTTTTTTTATGGCTGTGCTTTTAAAGCCCGCCATGTATCCAATCCACAGGAGGATCATCCGAAATGATGCCAAATTTTCTTTTCACGTCCGAATCTGTTACCGAAGGACACCCAGACAAGGTGGCAGACCAGATCTCTGACGCAATCCTTGATACCATCCTGGCCAAAGACCCTTATGCAAAGGTTGCCTGCGAGACAATGGTGACCACAGGCCTTGCCCTCATTGCCGGTGAAATAACCACAGAAAGCTACGTTGACATGCCTAAGGTGGTAAGGGGCACAATAAAGGAGATAGGTTACTCAGACTCCAGCATGGGTTTTGACTGGCAGACCTGTGCAGTTCTCATCAGCATAGATAAACAATCCCCGGACATTGCAATGGGGGTGGATCGGGATGACGACATAGGGGCTGGAGACCAGGGACTCATGTTTGGCTATGCCTGTAACGAAACACCAGATTTTATGCCCATGCCCATCTGGTACGCCCACAAGCTTGCCAAAAGGCTTGCCGAGGTCAGAAAAAGTGGAGTCATTCCCTTTCTTCGCCCTGACGGAAAATCCCAGGTTACCATTGAATACAAGGACAAAAGACCCGTCTCAGTCCACTCTGTGGTGATTGCTGCACAGCACACGCCAGACGTCACCCACAAGGAAGTTGAAGAGGCGGTGGTCGAGGAAGTCATTAAAAAGGTGATTTCTCCTGAACATCTTACAGGAGGAACGAGGTATTTCATCAACAGCACTGGAAGATTCGTGGTTGGTGGCCCTCTTGCAGACTGCGGGGTCACTGGCAGAAAGATCATTGTGGATACCTACGGAGGAAGGGGCCACCACGGCGGTGGTGCCTTTTCTGGTAAGGATCCAACGAAGGTGGATCGTTCTCCGTCATACATGGCAAGGTACGTTGCCAAAAACATCGTTGCTGCAGGTCTTGCCGATGAATGTGAGGTTCAGGTGGCCTATGCCATCGGGGTAACAGAACCCCTTGCCATAAACGTTCGCACCTACGGCACTGAAAAGATATCCCAGGACAGGATAGTTGAGCTCATAAAGAAAAACTTCAGCTTTAAGCCCAAGGACATAATAAGTTACCTTGACCTTAGAAGGCCCATATACAAAAAGACTGCTGCCTACGGCCATTTTGGCCGCATGGAGCCTGAATTTACATGGGAAAAACTCGACATGGTAGAGACTTTGAAGGAACAGGCTGGGCTTTAAAGGGAGGAACAAATCGTGAAATATCATATTAAAGATGAATCGCTGGCCGATGCCGGCAGACTTAGAATAGAGTGGGCTGCCATGAGCATGGCCGTTCTTAACCTCATCAAGGAGCGGTTCTCTAAAGAGCAGCCGCTAAAAGGGGTAAGGATAGGGGCGTGCCTGCATGTGACCACAGAAACGGCGGCACTTATGCAGACGCTCAAGGCGGGAGGGGCCGAGGTCTATCTTTGCGCCTCTAATCCCCTTAGCACCCAGGATGACGTTGCCGCCTCCCTTGTGGTACACGACAAGATACCCGTCTTTGCCATAAAGGGAGAGGACCATGACACATATTATGATCATTTGAGGTCTGTTATAGCAGCTGATCCCCAGATCACCATGGATGACGGCGCGGATCTCGTCTCCACTCTCCATACAGAAAGGAAGGACCTTCTGGACAAAATCATAGGGGGGACCGAGGAGACAACCACCGGCGTCATACGCCTTAAGGCCATGGCTGCGGACGGAGTTCTACATTATCCAATCATTGCAGTAAACGACGCTGACACGAAACACCTCTTTGACAACCGCTACGGCACTGGTCAGTCCACCCTGGACGGAATAATAAGGGCCACTAACAGGCTAATTGCAGGCTCCATATTTGTTGTGTGCGGATACGGATGGTGCGGAAAGGGCGTTGCCATGAGGGCAAAGGGACATGGAGCCAGGGTTATCATCACAGAAGTTGACCCAATCCATGCCCTTGAAGCGGTAATGGACGGTTTTGAAGTAATGCCCATTGCGGATGCGGCAGAGATCGGGGACTTTTTCTGCACAGTAACCGGAGACATACACGTCATCAGGCAGGAGCACTTCCTCAAGATGAAGGATGGGGCCATTGTAGCAAACTCTGGCCACTTCAATGTCGAGCTCGACCTTGAAGGCCTCGAGAAGGTTACAAAGTCCAAAAGGACCATCAGGCCCTTTGTAGATGAGTACCTCCTCGAGAATGAAAGGAGGGTTTACGTGCTCGGAGAAGGCAGGCTCATAAACCTTGCCGCTGCAGAAGGCCATCCTTCTGCTGTCATGGATATGTCCTTTGCCAACCAGGCCCTTTGCGCCGAGTACATGGTAAGGATGGGCAAAAAACTCGAAAAGAAGGTGTACGGAGTGCCTAGGGAGATAGACCAGGAGATTGCAAGGCTAAAGCTTGCAAGCATGAACATCGCAATTGACAGCCTGACAGAGGAGCAGGAAAAGTATCTTTCCTCCTGGGAGATGGGAACCTAGCTGTCCTTTAAATCAGTAGGCCCTTTTTGGGTTTACAGAACTCGTATAAACTTATAAAAAAGGC
>JALWYS010000201.1 GCA_027003115.1 Deltaproteobacteria bacterium
GAGGTTTCCCTCACAAATGATGTAAAATATGGGGTGGAGTGGTTCATTGAGAACAAGGGTATCAATATAGGTGGTTCCCCATACAACGCCAACATGATGCTGGATGCAGGAAAGGCCATTGCCCAGGATACCGGTTTGGGAAAAGGGTTTCCCGGTTTCACCTATGCACTTTACGACGGGGATGCCAGTCTCAGGGCCCTTATTAACCTTCTTGCAGAGAATACCGATGTTGACATACTTTCCGCCCCGAACATACTTGCGGCAGACAACCAGGAGGCCAGGATCGAAATCGGCGAAGACGTGCCCACCCTTTCAGAGTCAACCATCTCAGCAGGAGGAGTAAAGACCCAGGGCGTCCAGTACAGAAAGACCGGAATCATCCTCCAGGTAAAGCCCTACATCAACGACAGCGGCCTTGTGAGGATGGAGGTGACCCAGGAGGTGAGCAAGGTCAATAACCAGGCCACTGCAGGGATTACATCGCCAAGGATTACCAACAGAAAGGCAACCACCTACATAATAGCAAGAGACGGTCAGCACATACTCATGGGCGGTCTTATGAGCACCCAGTACACGGTGATCCATTCAGGGATTCCCATACTCAAGGATATTCCCATACTTGGCTATGTTTTCGGATCAAAGGGGACAAAGAAGGAGAAAAAGGAGCTCATATTTATTCTTACGCCCCATGTAATAAAAACCAGGGCAGAGGCAGACAGGATAACCAGGGAGTTTGCCACAAAGGTCCACTCCCTTAAGCGAATGCTTGAGGAGCGGGACATTCTGAAAAGGCAAAAGGACAATACTGCGGACCCAGAAGATGACGGATTTGAGGACTATTAATGACCGTTAAGCCGGCCACATCCCTAAAGTGCATTGGTTTTATGCTGGTGTTTATTTGCTCTTTTTTACTGGCTTTCGCTGTTTCCGTTTCTTTTGCTGTCAGCCCCAGGTACCAGGTCATCATCCAGAAGAACCCCTTTGACCCAGAAAGGGGTGCAGGCAAGGAAGAAAAAGATGGTCAGGGCGCAGCCAGTGAGGCCAACGAATTTACTAAAAAATACGCAGTCTATGGCGTGGTTATAGCTGGAAGAAGCCGTTACGCCTTCTTGAAACCTGTGACCAGGGCCAGAACCAGGGACAAGGATGGAGAAGGGCTCAGGAAGATCACCATTGGTGACCTTGTCGATGGATGGGAGGTCAGTGATATAAAGAACGAGGGGGTCTTCTTTACAGGGACGGGCAAAAAGGTATTTCTCAAGGTCTTTGGCACCACCAAAAGCGAGCGCACCTCCAATAAACCTGTAGCCATTGCCACGCCTAAGCCAAGGATTTTCAGACCGCTTCCAGCCACTGGCTCCACGGGCCGTGGAGATGAAAGAAGGTCAAAGCCGGAGGTCTTTGTTTTCCCAAACGGAAAAGACGCAAAGAAAATCAACAACCCATTCCTAAAGGCCCTTATGGATGCAAGAAAAAAGAGTCAGATTCAGAAAGGCAAGAACAATAATTCCCGCTGAAAAATGATCTTTGCACCTGAATCGTGATGTTTGTTGCCCCGCCTCTTGCCTGCTGCTATCATTGCCCGCATGGATCCTGTTTATGAAAATTCTCATTATGTACCCATTTTCTGCAACCTCATGGGTAAAAAGGTGGTGGTGGTTGGAGGAGGCAGGGTAGCTGAAAGAAAGGTCCTGTCTCTTTTGCCTTCAGGGGCCAAGGTAACTGTTATTAGCCCGGAGCTTACAGAATGCCTTGAAAGACTTGCCGGTAAGGCAGAAATAGAACACCTGAAAAGGCCCTTTTCTCAGGGTGACTTAAAGGGCGCGTGGCTTGTAATAGCGGCAACAGATGATTCCAAGGTTCAGGAGCAGGTGTTTTCAGAGGCGGAAAGGCGCGGATGTTTCTGCAACGTGGTTGACAGGCCCGAAAGGTGCAGCTTTATAGTCCCTTCTGTTGTTAAACGCGGTGCATTAACCATAGCCATCTCAACGGGTGGACAGAGCCCAGGGCTTGCACGTGCCCTGAGGATTGAGCTTGAAAAGGAATTTCCAAGACAGTGGGCCCTATATGTTGAACTTGTGGGTATGCTTAGAAGACTCATACTCGAAAGTGGGTCAGATGACGCTGGGCAGCGGCTGGAAGGGTTGATACGTCTTGAGTGCATAGATTGGATAAGAGAAAAAGAGTGGGAAAAATTGAAGGAATGGGCTATAGAGCTTGGTGGAAAGAGGGCTGAAAATTTAGTGAAGCAGGCAATTTCTTCATGGACAGATTCATCTTCCAACTGACCTTTTTCACTTACATCGCGGCAACGGCGGGCTATCTGGTAAATCTTATAACCCTTAGAAAGGGGGTTGAAAGGATTGCCACATGGATCCTTGCAGTGGGCCTTTGCCTGCATACCACATCCATAGTGCTCAGGTGGGTTTACAGCCATCATGCACCCCTAGTCAGTTTCTACGATGTCTTTTCCTTTCTTGCCTGGTCCCTTTGTGCGGCATTTCTCCTTTTCCAGGCAGGTCACAGGCTCAAGGCCCTGGGTGCGTTTGTTAGCCCAGCGATTACCCTTTTCATGATACTGTCCCTTATCCATCCGTCTGAAATCCTGCCTCTTCCCCCAGCACTTCAAAGCTACTGGTTGCCCATTCATGCGTCCATAAGCATTATCTCCTATGCCCTTTTGACCCTTTCCTTCTGTATCTCCATCATGTACCTGATACAGGAACATCATATAAAGAAGAAACAGCTTGGGGGGCTCTTCAAGAGACTTCCATCCCTTCAGGTCCTTGATACCATGGCGGAGAAGTGTTTGAAAATAGGCTTTCCCCTTCTCACCCTTGGCATCATCACAGGCTCTATCTGGGCTGAGCAGGCCTGGGGGGCGTACTGGAGCTGGGATCCAAAAGAGACATGGTCCCTGATAACATGGCTTCTTTACGCTGCCCTTCTCCATCAGAGGCTTACAGTTGGGTGGAGGGGCCGGAAAAGCGCCTACATGACCATCATTGGCTACCTGACCCTGCTCTTTACCTTCATCGGGGTAACCTATCTGCTTCCAGGGGCACACTCCTATGCAACCTAAAGAGACGAGACGG
>JALWYS010000202.1:0-17376 GCA_027003115.1 Deltaproteobacteria bacterium
GTCAGCAAGATGCCTCCGGCGGGGCGGTTCCCTAAAAAAATTAGCATATGTCAAACCGGACAGTTTATTTGCTATAAAACCGGACAACTCTATTTGTTGACAACAGTCCTAAGCTTCACCCAAAAAACGAAAAGGCCGGAACCCGTGTCCGGCCTGGTATAAAAATTATGAGTTTTTATTGATTTATTGAAAGGATGAGACCTTAAATTTCCTGATGATCTTTTCCACCTTCTTTGCCTTTGCCTGCAAGGCCTCCATAGAATCAAGGGCCTTTTCCGCACCCTTGGCATTTTGAAGGGCCACAGATGCCACTGTATCCATAAGTTTCTGCAGGGACGCGCTTCTCTCCTTCTGCTTGGCGGTACGCCCTGTAATTTCGTTTGAGTTCAGCACCACCTTGTCCACGGTCTCCACAGCTGTCCTTGTGGTAAGGGTCGTTGAGTTTGCAATGGAACTTATGTCATCACTAAGTTTTTCAAGCTCGGAAATGGCCTGTTCGGCACGCTTCCTTCTTTCGGCCTGCTTGTTTGTCATGTCCACAATGGCGCCAGACTGTACCTTGAGGGTATCCATGGAAGAAAGGAGGTTTTGAATGGACTGGGTCTGCTCTTCTGAAATGGAAGCAATACCCATAGTAACCTTACTGCTGTTTTCTACTGTATTCAAAAGTTCTGAAAGGGTTCTTTCGCTTTCTGCCGCAAGCTTCAATCCCTTTACGACACTTTCACGACTTCCCTGAATAAGGCTTTCGATTTCCTTGGTGGATTCGCCCGTTCGGTCAGCAAGCTTCCTGATTTCGTCAGCAACCACGGCAAATCCTCTACCATGTTCGCCTGCCCTTGCAGCCTCAATTGCCGCATTAAGGGCCAGAAGGTTCGTCTGCTCCGCAATGTCAGAGATGAGGTCAACGATCTCCCTGACCTGCTCAGAACTCCTTGCAATCTCCTGCATACCCTTAACCGTCTCAGCCATGGCGGCACGACCCTTCTGGGCGCTATCCAGGGTCTGTTTGGCCTGTGCAGCCGCGTTGTTTGCCTCTTGGGCCATCTCATCAAGCTTGGCGGCCATGTCATTCAGGGCCTTGGCGGTCTCTTCTGCGGCCTCGGCCTGACGAACAGCTCTTTCCTGAACCTTCCTGGCAGTGGCACCCATGGCTGCAACAGTCTCTGCAACCCCTTCGGCGCCCTCTTTGTTCTGGGAAGAAACCTCAGTAATCTGGGCATTTGTCTTTGCCATCTCCTCGATTACCTGAGCCGCCTCCCTGGCAAGCTTTGCCGATGATTCGGCGTGGAAGGCAACCTCTTGGGCGGTCTGACCCATCAAAGCAACCCTTTGACGTACGTCATCAGCCCTCTTTGCCTGCTTGGTGGCATTTTCTGTGATTCGCTTTGCAACCTCAAAGACCTCTGAGCTTGACTCACTAAACTCAGCAGTTGTCTGGATTACGTCCTTAAATGCCTCTTGGAGACGTGCTAGAAATTTATTGACCGATTCAGCCATTTCCCCGACCTCGTCACCGCTTGTCACCTTAAGTCTGCGGGTAAGGTCCATGTTCTTGGCTGTGGCATTAAGGAAACTGGCTGCCTCAACTATTGGCCGTGCAACGTCCTTGTTGAGGAAATATGCCAGGAGTAGAAGCATAAGAAATACTACTCCATTTGCTATAAGGGTTGGCTGTAAGAGCTCCTTCATAGAGGAAAACAGGGCGTCTTCAGCAACAAAGGAAATGGCATAAGCATCTTTACCAGTCAGGCCCTTCCAGGCATCAACCTTCTTGGATGCAACTGCCATATTTCCATCTTCCGCCTTGACAATTGCAGTTCCTGCCAGGGACTTTCTCATACCGGAAACAAGCCAAGACGGCGCCTTTTGGCCCATCATATCCTGTTCAGGTGCCATAATGACAACCCCATTATCATCCACAAAAAGAAATTTGGCTCCATGTTTCCAGTCTTTCAAATATGCCAAGAGCGATTCCGCATCAATTGAAGCCACCAACACTGCCTTCTGGCCTGATGCGGCCTTAACCCCTCTTGTAAAGAGATACACCTTCCCACCCTGTCCAAAAGGATTCATAATGGGGCCAATGAGGGAGGGGCCAAACCTTAAGGAACGGTTAACGAGTCTGAAGCGCCTTCCAATGAGTGAGGACTTGCTTGCCGCAATAACAGAGCCGTTTTGTACAAGGGCTATGGCATTGTAGAAGGAAGACTTGGATGTCATCTTGGATAGCAGGCTGTTTGCCCCTGAAAATCCATTTCCATCTACTGCTGCAGATTTAATAACATCCAGGGAAGATATGGTTTCAAGGTCGTTGAGCCGGTTTTCCAAGTAACTGCCAAGGGATTTAGTAAGACCCAATGAAACAAGCTGAAGCTGCTTTGCCCCGTCTTGTTTTAGCAGACTGTGGATAGAAGAGAAATGATAGGCCTGCGTTATAAGGGCAACCAGGCCAGTAAGGAATATAAGGAATAAAACCTTGTTCTGAATCTTCATGTTCTTAAAATTAGTCAAATGGCCTATCATTGAATTCCTCCTGCTAATGAAGAAACGTCACCTTTTTGGTGTTGCATACTCTCTTTGCCCATTCCCTTGGCCTTAATGGATTCTGTTATCATTTTAACATCCACCATTAGAACGGACCCTGACTGGGATAGATGCACCCTGCAGGATGTGATTCCATGATCAAAGGATTCATTGCCTCCCGGTTCTGGGTCAACGGCTTGAATATCCTCAATGGACGCGACGTCAGAGACCTTAAGGCCCATGTTCCCCTCATCCGTCCTCAGTATCACCACAGTTTCCTTAGACTCTATGCGTGTTTTATCCGTTCCGGGATCACAGCCTTGCCAAAGATTGAGCACGGGGACGACCTCGCCCCTCACATTTATCACTCCTTCTACCTGGCTTATGGCGTTTGGAAGCCCTGTTATCCCGAGGGTACGAACGATCTCCTTCACCCTTGAAAGCTCACAGGCCCAGTGATTTTCCCCTGCCTTAAAGACGAGGGCCTTCCCAAGGCCTGAAGCCTCTTTCTTTTTGCTTTCACCCAAGGATCTTCTCCCGAAATCTGACTGAAAATGTCTCTTTTTTTCTTTTCGGTATAAAAATAAAGAACTTAAACAAGTATAGGAATGATTCCGTTTGAGGGGTTCAGGGGCTTCTGTAAATCTTTGCCTGAAATCCTTCTGGGCGCAGTGTGCCGTTTAAATTCCGGTTAATAGGTGGTCCCTTTATCTAATTATTAATGTTGAGCCTGATTTCTCTTTTTAAGGCTCACTTATGACCTGGGCCCTTTTAATGGAAAACTTGATAGCACCCTGTATGTGGGGCCAGATGGTCTAAGAATACTTTGATAAAAGGTTATGACCTTTATTCTGGATTTGATTGAAGGAATATGGGTATTAAGAAAACTTTCAAGGTTTAAACTCTTGCCTTTATTTCCCCTTACCCGGCCAACAGTCACGTGTGGCACAAAGGCCCTTTTCTCCGATTCAAACCCAAGAGGCTCAAGGGCGCTCTCCAAGCCATTTTGCAGCCTTCCAAGGCTCCCAGTCTGTCCCCTTAAGCCAAGCCAAAGGACCCTGGGATATCTCGGATTGGGAAACACCCCAGGTGCGGAAATAGAAATCTCAAAGGGAGAAAAGGCAGTGGCCACCTTGAGAATATTTTTTTCTATTTGGGGGACAAGGGACTCCTCCACCTCTCCCAGAAATTTTAAGGTCAAATGGCAGTTTTCTGGTTTTACCCACCTGACCTCCCTTCTGTATTGACTGCCCCACTTCCTTATGGATGAGGCCAGGAAACTTTGGGTCTCAGTCGACAGGTTTATAGCCAGGAAGCAGCGAACCATATTTCAGATATCTTCTAAGCCAGTCAAGGGCCGTTTCGACTGTAAGCCTTCTAACCTCGTTCCTATCACCTGGAAAAAGAAAACGGTGAACAAAGTTATGGTCGTCCACTGATATGGAAATATAGACCGTGCCTACGGGTTTTTCTGGTGTGCCGCCACCAGGGCCTGCTATGCCAGTGATGGCAACGGCAGCCTGGCACCCAGACCTGGTTCTCGCCCCGGAAACCATCTCAAGGGCTGTCTGGCTGCTTACGGCACCGTAGGCATCCAGAGTAGCCTTTGAAACGCCCAAAAGCTCCATCTTGGCACGGTTACTGTAAGTCACCATGGATCTATCAAACCACTCGGAACTTCCAGCAACAGAGGTGAGAGTTCCTCCAAGAAGGCCTCCTGTGCAGGATTCTGCTGCCGCAAGCATGTAACCCTTGGCCTTAAGGAGCTCTCCAAGGGTGGCTGCTAGGCTTCCCTGTTCATCTTCTGCAACGATAAACTGTTCAAACTCTTTTCTAATAGCAGAAGAGGCAGAATCGAGAAGTCTTTTTGCCTCCTCTTGGGAGGCCTCGATTACGGTTATGCTCACGTGAACCTCAGGAAAGACCGGATAGTAGCCCAACTTTACCCGGCTGTTGGAAACGCCCATCTCTTCCAAACGGGTGTTTATTTCTATCTCTGAAAGTCCAAAGAGCTTGAACACCTTCTGGAGAACATGGGGGCGATCCTTGTCCAGATCATTGAGCCTTGGAAGGACCCTTTTTACCATGTGTTCCCTGAGCTGCTCGGGAACACCTGGCAGGAAAAAGAGATGGACATCTTGGTAAAAGAGCTCATAGCCGGCTGCGTGGCCTTCAGGATTGAGCACCCTGGCCCCCCGGGGAAGCATTGTCAGCTTGCGCCTGAATTGATCCGGGGCGTTTTCGCCAAAGTGCGCTTCCATCTCCTTTATCTGTTTTTCAACCTGATGATTTTTTTCAAGGGGCAGCCCAAGGGCCCTGGAAACGGACTCGTTGGTTATGTCATCGGATGTGGGTCCAAGCCCGCCGCTTATTATTACAAATTGGTTCTTTTTGATGGCGTCAAGCAGCGCATCCTTTATTATTTCTGGATCATCTCCAATTGCGATTATGCGCCTTACCATGTGGCCTGCTGAGAAAAGACGCGAGGCCACAAAGCTGCTGGTGGTATTTACCACCCTTCCAGAAATAAGCTCATCTCCAATTGCAATGATTTCTCCAATCATGACAAAACGAGCCTCCCGACCCTGAAAAGGATGTTTGCAAGCACACCTGCCATGACGTCATCCATGACTATGCCTGCCCCTCCTTTAAATATCACCTCCATTTGTTTTACAGGAAAAGGTTTGTAGATGTCAAACAGCCGAAAAAGGACAAACTGCACCAAAATCACCGTTATGGAACCTGGAAGAAGCCAAAGGGCCACGGCCATGCCAATAATTTCATCTATAACCACTATTTGAGGATCCTTAAAACCAAGTCCTCTTTCTGTGACGTGAGCACATACACAGGAAAAGACCGTCAGGAACAAAAGGATAAGGAAGGAACCCCCTGTGCTCTGCATCTGATTGATTGCTATTCCAAGTGGAATGCCAAGGATTGCACCGGCTGTTCCTGGTGCCTTGGGGGTATAACCCACCCCAAAACCCGTTGCGAAAAACCTGCAAATCCTTTCAAAAAGGTCCTTAGCCATCTTCTTCCCCACTTCTCCTTTTGGCCTCTTTGCTACAAATAACCTCCCTGTAAACATCCCTTATAGGTACACCAAAGCCTTCGGAGATGGCCCTGCATTCTTCAAACTCCGGCACTATCTCTTTCTTACCGTCTGGCCTTATGACTGCCTTTGCCCTTATATCCCCCCATATCGTAGAGACGGTTACCTCATGCCTTGGCAGGACAACCCTCCTGCTCCTTCTAATGCGAAGGCCAAGGGTTGTGGTATGGGAGAGAACAAAATCAATAAGCTCGTGGTAGTCTTCAGGACGAAGGATAATGGATATCTCAAAACCGGGTCTGTTTTTCTTCATGAACACAGGCGTTATCCAGGCATCCAGGGCTCTTTTTGAAAGGACCTCCTTCATGAAAAGGCCTGCGTGTTCCGGGTTCATATCGTCTATTACCGCCTTTAGTTCAAGCACCTCATCAGAAAGGATATTGGCCCCCTTTTCCTGCCCCAAAATGAGCCTTAGTAGGTTTGGGCGACTCTTTAACTTCCGCGAACCGGCTCCATAACCCGTTCTTGTCACCTTAAATGCAGGAAATTCTGCCCAGGAATCTGAAAGTTCAACTGCTAAAAGGGCGCCAGTAGGAGTCACAAGTTCCTTTTCCTCATCAACAAAGTACACTTCCCTTTCAGCCAAGATTTCAAGCACCGCTGGTGCTGGAAGCGGAAGGCTGCCGTGTTGGCACTGGACAAAACCCCTTGATAAGGGCAAGGGAGAACAGATGAGCCTTTCCAGCCCAAGGGACCTTTTTGCCAAAAAGGCGCCAGTAATGTCGATTATGGCATCCTCTGCTCCAGTTTCATGAAAGTGTACCTCATCCACAGGAACCCCATGAATCCTGGCCTCCACCTCTGCAAGCCTTTTAAAGGCTGCTGTTGCCTCATCCTTTACTGTCTTTTCAAGGCCTGAGGAAGAAATCAGACGGGCTATCTCCTTGAAACCTCTCTTTGGAGGATTTGAAGACTTTGCTGTTATTTCCACCTTTACAGCAGAGATTCCCTGGCTCTTTACCCTCTTTATTGCTATCTCAACATCCCTTAGATTCAAAAGATGCGGCAGCTCCTTAAGTTCCTGCTCCTCCCAGCCTACATCAATAAAGGCGCCAAGAAGCATGTCCCCGCTTATGCCTGAAAAACAGTCAAGATATCCGGTCTTCACGAAAGCTCCCGTTCTGTCTTGGACTCAACCCATGCGTATATCTTTTCCCTATAGTACCAGGCTGGGGCAGCAACCAGCAGCGTTATCAGCAAAATTGATATAAAGCCTGTCCAGTTGCCATTATAGATCTCAGCACCCTGCCAGCTCAGCATAAGGGTTCCTGGTATACGCCCAACTGTTGCTATGAACAAAAATATCTGCCAGGGCATCCTTGTAAGCCCAAGAAAGTAGCAAAGAAAATCCTTTGGAAAGCCTGGGAAAACATAAAGAAAAAAACAGATAAAGATTCCTTGGTGTTCAAGAAGTCCTTCAAGCTTCCAGTACCATTCAGACTTTTGAAGCCAGGGCTCTATAAAACGCCGGAATCGGCGGGAAATGGAAAAGGCCATGATGGAGCCCAGGCCAAGGCCCACGGTAGAATAGAGGAGGCCAAGCCACTTTCCGAAGATAAAGCCTCCGACCACCCCAGTCGCCTCACCTGGAATGGGAGACAGCACTACCTGAAGGGCCTGAAGGAGAATAAAACCAACCGGACCAAAGGGCCCTAGAGACAACACAAAGTCCCTTATGACCTCCCTCTTTTCAAGAAGGGCCAGACACCAATCCCAAATACCCTGGAGTCTGGGGCCAAAAACAAGGATTACGAATCCAAGGAGCAAAAGCACTCCCAAAAGGATCAAAAAATGTCTGTTTTGCATTGGGAATGCAGTCTATTTCAGGCTGGACTTGGAATCAACTTCTTTGGAGCAGCGTATCACGGCGCCAGTTCCAATCGTCCTTTTCTGGATGATCAAGTATGAAATGGCCCCCTCTGCTTTCCCTTCGCATGGATGCCGCCTCTATTATAAGGCTTGCTGTAATGGCAAGGTTCCTGAGCTCCAGAAAATCCCTGGTTATGATGTAATCCCAGTAATGCTGGTTTATCTCTTCAAGTATGGGTTTGAGCCTCTGGGCCGCTAGCTTGAGCCTCTTGGAACTTCTGACAATGCCTACATAATTCCACATAAGACGCCTTATTACGTCCCAGTTGTGGCTGATGAGCACAGCTTCTTCCATGTCAACTGCCCCTCCTGTATCCCATGGAGGAACCTGAACCGAGGGATGGACTCTCAGCTCCTCATGGAGCTCAAAGGCGCGTGTTGCAGCCCTGTAACCCATCACAAGCCCTTCCAAAAGAGAATTTGAAGCAAGCCTATTTGCGCCGTGAAAGCCCGTACAGGCTGTCTCTCCAAGAGCAAAAAGGCCTGGAAGATCCGTCTGCCCCCAGACATCCGTAACAACGCCACCGCACATATAGTGGGCAGCAGGCACAACGGGAATGGGCTCTTTGGTAATATCAATCCCGAATTTCAGGCATGTCTTGTATATGTTTGGAAACCGATTTTTTATGAAATCTGCAGGCCGGTGGCTTATATCCAGGTAGACGCATTCCTTACCCGTTTTCTTAAGCTCTGCATCTATGGCCCTGGCAACAACGTCCCTTCCGGCAAGCTCTCGTCTTATAGGGTCATACTTTTCCATAAAGGGCCTGCCCTGCCAGTCTATGAGCCTTGCGCCTTCTCCCCTCAATGCCTCTGAGATGAGAAAATTTTTCGCCTTGGAATGGTAAAGAATGGTAGGGTGAAACTGAACGAACTCAAGGTTTGCAATACGAACCCCTGCCCTATATGCAATGGCTATTCCGTCTCCCGTGGACACATCTGGATTGCTTGTGTAGAGATAGACCTTTCCGGCTCCACCCGTTGCCAAAAAGGTAATGTCAGCAAGGATGGCATGTATTTTTCCAGTAGATGCATCAAGGACATAGGCCCCAAGACACCTGTCTTGCGAGCAGGGACACTTGGCATCCTCTTGCGGGCTGTTTCTTATCTTGCAGGTGGTAAGAAGATCCACTACCACAAAATCCTCGAGGATATCTATGTTGGGGTTTGAAGAGGCCTTATCCACCAGGGCCTTCTGTATCTCAAGGCCTGTAAAATCGCCGCTGTGGACAACACGGCGCCTGCTATGTCCTCCTTCCTTACCAAGGTCAAAGGAGCCATCCGGACGCCTGGCAAATTTTACGCCCATCCTTTCGAGCTCCCTTATCCTTTCGGGACCATCCCTTACTATGGCACGAACCACGCCCTCGTGACAAAGGCCATCACCTGCAAGGATGGTATCATACTCATGGAAAACGAAATCGTCGTCAGGGCCAAGGACCGATGCAATGCCGCCCTGGGCAAGCCTGGTAGCGGTATCTGAACGATTTTTCTTGGTCACAACAATTACGCTACCCTTGGAGGCCAAATTTATGGCAAGGCTGAGACCGGCAATGCCGCTACCTACAACCAAGAAATCCGTCTTCATGTTACTGTTCCAGGCTGTCTGCTATCCCCTTGAAAACCGGTGGAAACCGCCTGGCAAACTCAGGAAGCATCATTAGCATTATCTCCCTCATGGAAGGATCCGCGGCCTTTGATGCCCTGAGCCTGAAAATGTGCTGCCACTCCTCCAGTGTGGCATGGACCATTATCTCTGTCTTGCATGAATTTGGAAGAACAGTCCTAGCAGCCTGAGGGGATGAGGTCTTGAGTAGCTCAAGATAGATGGCCTCGGTCTCCTCCATTGCCCTTTCCCACATCTCATATTCCTTGGAGCCTTCATCAAAAAAGCACGGTTTTATAAAGGTGACTGCGCCACCAAATTTTTCTTCCCCGTAGCGGCAGTATCTCTGGGATTCCTGAAGGTATGACGCAACCCGGTGGCGCACAAGCTCATGGGTCACCGCCCTGTTTACAATGATATGGGCTAGGAGGCACCTGTGTTTTACAAGAAGGGGAAGCTCAAGGCTATCCACCTCCTGGGGCGAAAGAAGCCTCACCTCAATATCTTGTCCAGCCTCCCCATCCGTTTCTATATCTTCAAAAAGGACCGGATAGGCACTTTCAAGCTCCCTTATTATGGCACAAATAAGCGGGGCAGTGGAAAGGCGCCTTGCAAGGTCCCTGAAGGACCTTGGATTTCCAGAGACAATGAATTTTCCATCTGAAATCCTTGAGGCCTGGCAAAAGCGTGGAATGTGAATGAAAAAGTCCTTAAAAAACCGTTCCTCCTGTGCGGAAACTTCCAGCACCAGGTTGGCCATCTCGATTACCGACTCATGCCCCCTCTTTATAATGCCCCTGATAAAGGGCACTGCACTTTCTGCACTTATCTTGTCTTCACTCTTGTAACAGACCCTTCCGCACCGCTCTATCTGCTCAAGGATCTTTCCGTTTTGGAAATAATCGTCCAGGACCTCAAAACCTGGTGAGATGACCCTCATGACGCCTCCTTCTTTTTAGGTACTGGTGATTTTTCAACTGCCTTTTTTGAAAGGCACTACCCTCACATTTGCCTGCCTGGTTTCATGCCCTTTTGAGCCTATCTCCTCAAAGGAGACCAGAGGCCTCATCTGAATACACTCTACGCCAAGCCTCTTGCACCTTTTGGACATGGAGTCGAACAGGGAAAATGGAGAGGACAAAATGGCTATGAAAACGATCTTTATGCCGTATCTTTTGACCAGCCGTTCCAGGTCCTTCCCGGTTCCAATGACCTTGACTCCATGGATCTCCTGGCCAAGCTTGGCCACGTCGTCATCTATGAAGCCTACGGGCAGGTAATCATGGTTCTTTCGCTTTCTGAGTTCCCTTAGGAAGAGGTCCCCGCCGTCGCCTGCACCGTAAATAAGTATTGGAATGGAGTGGCCCCTTTCCGCCTGCCTTACAAAGTATTCGTTAAACATCCTGAGCAGGAACCGGATACCGCCAATCAGCATGAAGGTCATTATGGCATCTATGAAAAAGACAACCCTGGAAAATCCCTGGAACCTGTAAACGAATACGAGAACCCCCACGATTATGGCAGAACTTGCAAGGGTTGCCTTTATTATCTTGAAGGTGTCATCCAGGCTTGCAAAACGCCACTGGCCCCTGTAAAGGCCAAAAAACCAGAAACAGCTCACCTTTACTCCAAGGACAAGGGGAAGGGTCTTTTCAATAAGGTCCTGATTAAAGGGGCTGATCTGCCCGTCAAATTTTACAAGATATGCAGAATAGTAACCCACTGTCAGGAGAAAAAGATCAACGCATACCTGAAGGATCTGCTTCTTATTGAGCACCCTGGCCATGACACCTGCAACCCTTGAGCATCCCCCCCTGTTTTGACACGCCTCGTACACATCCTTGTTAAGGTAGCCCAGAAATACGCCAAAAAACATGGAGAACACTGCTGTAATGCTGAGCACAGCCAAAAGCCCCTCCATGGAACAGGCTGCCATATAAAGAGTAACGGCAGAAACACAGGCTGCAACTATCATGAGGGTAAGAACCGTACGTTTCTCAGAAAGCCCCAAGAGCACTAACCTGTGAGAGGTGTGATCCCTGCCACCCTGGGCTATGGAGCGGCCAACCCTGAGCCTGGATAGGGAAACAAAGGCCGTATCAAATATGGGAATAATCAGCATAGAGACGGGCACTGCAAGCATGAGAAGAATGTTTGACAGGCCTGCAAAGGACTCACTACCTGCCGCCAGGGTCGAATGTTTAATGTGGGTGCTTATAATTGCCAACGCCCCAAGTACAAAGCCCAGAAACAGGCTTCCGCAGTCTCCCATGAAAATCTTTGCAGGATTGAAATTATAAACCAAAAAACCAAGGCAGGCCCCTGCCAGAATTACTGCAGGAACAGCAACGGTTGACATACCAAACATCAGGCCGTATGCGGCAAGGGACAGTGATGCCACCATGGAAATACCTGCAGAAAGCCCGTCCATGTTATCCAAGATGTTGATGGCGTTGGCCATACCAATAAGCCAAAACACACTTAAGCATATTGAAAGCACCGGATATCCGGAAAGGTTGACCTTGAGCCCAAACCCCACCAGCAAGACCGCGCAAACTAACTGTGCAAGAAACTTGCTTTGGGGAGAAAACTCCAGGAAATCATCAAGAAGGCCTATGAGGAAAAAGAGTCCCGCCCCTGACAGAAGTAAAAGGTTTTCATTGATCTGTATCTGGTTGGCTGCCAAAAAGGGAATAACAAAGGCGAGAAATATGGCTACCCCGCCATAGAGGGCGGTGGGACGCTCATGCCACCTGTCCTGCCTGGGTTTGTCAACAAGTCCTGTTTTTTTTGCAAAAATTATTACAACAGGGGTAAAGACTGCGCTTAGTGCAAAAGATAATAGAAGATACCCTGCCAGTTGCGCCACCATGGCGGACATTTCAAACAGCCCTTGACCTGAAATATTCTATGGTGTGCTGCAGGATTTCATCAAGCGGGGTTTCTGGGACAAAACCAATCAACCCTCTTAGCTTGTCAAGTGACGGAACCCTCCTCATCATATCCTCAAAGTCCTTACCATAGGCCTGATCATATGGGATGAATACTATCTCAGACCTGCTTCCAACAAGTTCCTTAATCTTTTGGGCAAGATCCGCTATGCTTATCTCCTCGGTCCCGCCTATGTTAACCACCTCACCTGAGCCTTCCTGGCACTTTATGAGCTTATATATGGCCTTAACTACGTCACCTACGTAGGTGAAGGTACGGGTCTGCTTTCCATCGCCATAGACTGTTATCGGATCATCCCTAAGTGCCTGCTGAATGAATCTTGGTACTACCATCCCGTACATGCCCGTCTGTCTTGGGCCAATGGTGTTAAAACACCTGATAATGATGGTATCCAGTTTCTTAGTTCGGTGGTATGCCAGGGCAGTAAATTCATCCACAAGCTTGCTGGCTGCATAGCTCCATCTCATGGTACTTGGCGGGCCATAAATGAGATTATCGTCTTCCTTAAGTGGAGCGTGCATATGCTTGCCATATACCTCTGATGTTGAGGCTACAAGGATCTTCTTCTTGTGCCTGTTTGCAAGCTTAAGGGCCGTTTCAGTGCCCAATATGTTTGTCTCAATGGATGAAAGTGGATTTTCAAGCACATGTTTAACACCAACTGCGGCTGCAAGATGCACCACGCAGTCACAGGAGGAAATGAGATCATCCATCACTTTCTCGTTCAGTATCGTATCTATAACGTAGCTAAATCTGGGATTGTCAAAAAGGTGAGAAATATTATCAAGGCTCCCCGTTGACAGATCGTCTATCACCGATACTGTCTCGCCCTTCTCTAAAAGAAGATCGCATAAGTTTGACCCTATAAACCCAGCTCCCCCTGTAATAAGGATATTCATCAATCTCCCCAGTGAAAAATTCGCTTACCTCGCTCTCAAAGACGATGATCTACACGGGTAAGAGAAACTTGAAAGCCCGCCTAAAATTATCTTGAAATAATAACGTGCTTGTTTTAACGCAATAATCTTTCGCTTTCAATAACCAGCATATGAAATTGTAGCATGTTTTATACCGTTAATCAGCCCATTAACCAGATTTATTTTTTTCTACCCTGAAAATCAAAGAGCCGTGCACCATCCCTTTTGTACTGCCAAGCATCTTCTTCATGTTCTAAATGCCTTTTCAAGCATCATCCTGCATCGTCCCACATACTCTTGTCGCCAGCTTCCCTTTCCCTATTTGCCATGATTCGCCCCCCCTTATTCAATAGACTTTCAAAACCTATTACCTTAAGACGACCTCTTCCTTTAGCATACAGCAGGCTATTTTATATCTGGGTTCTCCCTGCTGGTCATACTCCAGGTTTCCTGGATGAAAAAGTTTGTTCATAACACACCCTTCTGGAATCTTTAGGGTGTAAAGCTCGGATTCCGTAAGAGGTGGCCTTTTTTCAAGATGGCCCTGCCTTATTTCATAAGAATGAAGAGGATAATCCTCACATAAGGGACAGGTATAAACCCGACCGTTTGGAAAGACAAAGTAGTTCTCAGCCACAATGCCGGCACATTCAAAGGATTCATCCCTTTTCAAAAAGACCTTGGGATAGTGGCAAATAAGCCCCAGTCTTGCAGCCTCAAACGCTGTCTCAGGAACAACAGATTCCCATACATCCCTTGTCAGTTGAAGTCTTGAGCCTCCTTCCTTGGCAGGGTTTCCCCTGATACCAATCACCTGGATAAAAAAACGCGAAACACCAAGCTTTTTTAAGAGTTTTGGCATGCTTGGAAGATCATGGATGTTGGCAGCACTGGCCGTAAAAATGGAACTTACTGCAAAACCCTTTTTAACAGCGGCACGAATCCCGCTTGTGCAAGCCTCAAAGGTCCCCTGTCCCCTAATGGAATCGTTTATTTCAGGCCTTGAGCCATCAAGGCTAAAGCTAAAGTAGTCCACCTCTTCTGGAGTCACCTTCTCCAGGATATTGTGAAAAAGGAAACCGTTTGTATCAACGGTTACAGAGGCATATCCCAGCCTCCTTGCCTCCTTTATTCCAGAGGCAAGGGCAGGATTGAGCGTGGGCTCCCCACCAAGAAAGATGACATTGGTATCCTGGACCTTTTTTATGGCTCTTGAGCCATGTTCAAGGGAAAAGAGTCTCAGCCACCCCTTTATGGTATCCTCGTCAAGGGTTCTTGTACCGTGCTGGTCGGGATTTATGTAACAGTGTGCGCACTTGAGGTTACATGCGGTGAGTATGTGAAAAAAAAGATTTCGGCTGTGGGGCTGAAACTCAACTGTGCGCCTTAAGAAATTCTTGCCTTTTGTTGTTGTCTCTTTCATTAAAGGTCAAACCTCATGCAGAGTATATCTTTCAAGAAGGGTATTCTTTAGATAATTGCTTTGAGGGTTTGAGAAAAAGGACTTGAAAAGCCGGATGCTCTCTTTCCTTAAGACTCCTCCGATTACCTCAATCTCCGAAGTGGTGTAAAGGCACTTTTCTGCCATATTCTTGCCTAATAAGGAAAAAGGACCCCTGAACTCCATTCCGCAGGCCCCGCCCATGACGTCTTCGTAGGCAAAAACGATGCGTTTTACCCCGCTTATGATCAAGGCCCCTGTACACATTAGACATGGCTCAAGGGTGGAGTAGCATGTAATCTCGCCGCCTGGCCTTCCAGCATCAAACCAGTTTCTAAGGGCAACTATCTCGGCATGATCAAGCTCGTTCTGTAGGCTTCCAGAACTGTTAATCCTGTTTCCCCTGGCAATTACACGCTCATTACCGACCAAAACACACCCCACAGGAAACTCCCCGGCGTTAAGGGCCTTCTCTGCAAGCCCCAGAGCCTCTGCCATCCATCTTTCATGCATTTCAAGGTACTTATCCATTTCTGGCAAGCCACATCTTTATGTATTCTTCCAGTACAAAGGCCCTCTCTGTCTCTTCTTCCATGGCATGCTGCACCATCCTAATGGCTTCAGGACTCAGCCTGTCATAGAGCCTTCTGCACATGAAGTTAACACAGATTACATGGCGTGCGGTAATAAGACAGCCCTTTTCACCCAGGAACCAGCAGCCTGTGGAGTCCCACGGCCTGGACGGCAGCTTTACGCCCAAAAGAAGGTTGATTAGCAGATTTACCACATCAAATTTGTTCTCTATACCGCTTCCACAACAACTTCCTCCATCTTGCAGGGCACACTTGGTGCATTCATCCACAACACCCGTTTCTGCCATCTTTTTCCAATTGCTGGCTATACTCCCTTTATATTCCTCAAGAAGGCGGACCACTATATCATCAGACAACAACTCCTCAGCGCAGTTATCAAAGAGGATGTGTGCCCATTTAAGCTTTGCCTCAATGGGATGGTCCGTGCCCATGGGTATTTTTTTGAAATCTATTTTCATTTTTCTTGAGACAGTTGCAAGGTCTTTTAATCTACACTGTACATGGGGATTGCAGCATATCTAAATGAAGAATATCATATACAAGGCCTATTGATAAATTCTATTTTGTAAAGTTGTGACTGAGAGGAAAACGTGAGCGAAAAAAAATCATTATATGCCAAGGCCGGCGTGGACATAGACAAGGCCAATCGCCTTGTGACAGGCATAAAGGACATTGTCTCCTCTACATATACCAAGGGAGTCATAACGGAGATAGGTGGCTTTGCAGGGCTCTTCGCCCTTGATGATGACAAGTACAAGAACCCCGTGCTTGTTTCATCCACGGACGGAGTGGGAACCAAGCTGAAGATCGCCTTTATGACAGGGGTCCACAGTAGCGTTGGCATAGATCTGGTTGCCATGTGCGTCAATGACATAGTGGTGACAGGTGCAGCGCCCATGTTTTTCCTGGACTACTTTGCCACAGGCAAACTGGAGGAAGATGTGGCAAAAGCCGTCATTCAGGGAATCGCTGACGGATGCAAACAAGCAGGCTGTGCCCTCATTGGAGGGGAGACCGCGGAGATGCCTGGTATGTATCCTGAGAACGAATACGATCTTGCAGGCTTTGCCGTTGGCGTTGTCAATAGGGAGAAAATCGTGGATGGGTCTGACATAAGTGTCGGCCATGAGATAATCGGAATCGCCTCCTCTGGCCTTCACAGTAACGGTTACTCCCTGGTTAGAAAACTTATCTTTGAGGAAATGGGCCTTTCTATCTCAAATAGCGTTGATGAGATACCCGGGGGCACAATCGGCGAAATTCTGCTTACACCCACAAGAATTTATGTAAAAACCATCCTTAATCTCCTTAAAAGCTTTAGCATCCACGGGATAGTTCACATTACTGGGGGCGGGTTCCAGGATAATATCCCAAGGGTGCTGCCGGATCAGTGTAAGGCTGTAATCAACAAGGGAAGCTGGTACGTTCATCCAATATTCAAGTTTCTTCAGAAAAAGGGCAACATCCCTGAGGAAGAGATGCTAAGGACCTTTAACTGCGGAATTGGCATGATAATTATCGTGCCACCCTCTGAAAGCCAGGAGGTCTTACTCCAGCTCAAGGCCCTTAACGAGGAGCCCTTTCTGCTTGGCCACATAGAAAAACGCCTGCCGCATGAGCCAGCAGTGGTATTCAAGGGGGAATCCATATTTTGATTCTGGTAAGTGGTTGTCTCCTTGGAATCTGCTGCAGGTATGACGGATCGTCCAGGCCAAATCCAGACGTAATGGCCCTTGTCTACAGAAGAAACATCTTGCCGGTTTGTCCGGAACAGCTTGGAGGCCTGCCAACGCCAAGAAAGGCGGCCTATATTGCACGAGGAGACGGCTTTGACGTACTTTCTGGAACGGCCAGGGTCCTTACTGTGAAAGCCCAAAAAGATGTTACAGACGCCTTTATGAGAGGAGCAAGGGAGTGCGAAAGGCTTGCAAGACTATTTGGAATAAAAAAGGCCATACTAAAATCTCGCAGCCCATCCTGCGGCCTAACCGTGCAGACAGGAGTTACGGCTGCTGTGCTCATCCTTGCGGGCATAGAGGTGCTTGAGGCAGGTTAAGTGCCCGCCTTTGCCATTACGCGCTCCTTTAGGTCTTTGCCCACCTTGAAAAAGGGCAGTTTCTTGGGTTTTACCTTGATCTTTTCTCCAGTCTTTGGGTTTCTTCCCACGTATGACTTGTATTCCCTTATGGAAAAGGAGCCAAAACCCCTTATCTCTATGCCTTCCCCCCGAACAAGGGCCTCTGTCATGTCATCAAATATGGAGTTTACAATGAATTCACTAAGCTGCCTGTGTATGTTTAACCTTTCGGCCACTGCATCTATGAGATCGGATTTATTCACAAGCCCCTCCATGTGAAGAA
>JALWYS010000202.1:17386-33910 GCA_027003115.1 Deltaproteobacteria bacterium
GAAGAATTTTGAAAGCCGGAAATATTTCTTTAATTACGAGCTGTTGCTATTAAATACGGTTATGTTTATATCTGTCAATATTAAACTTTCACAAGCTGACACGAAATTCGAAAGGTAAGCAAGAAACCATGTTCAAAAAATTAAAAGAGAAGATTGCAAGATCAAGGGGCGGTTTCATAAGGCAACTTGATGAGCTTTTTACAGGCAGAAAGGAGATCAGCCCAGAACTTCTGGAAGAGATAGAAGAAATCCTGGTCATGGCAGACATGGGGATATCCACTGTTCAGGAGATAATCGACAGGCTACAGGATGAGGTCTCAAGGGGCGAAATCTCGGATCCTGAGGCATTGAGAAACAGGCTGAAAGAGCAGATTAAGGCAATATTTTTACAGAGCGAAAAGGGAAATACGCTAGACAAGGAAAGGGGCAAGCCCTGGGTCATCCTCGTGGTTGGGGTAAATGGGGTTGGCAAAACCACATCCATTGCAAAGCTTGCATGGCGCTTTAAGCAGGAGGGCAAGGAGGTGGTGCTGGTTGCTGCGGACACCTTCAGAGCTGCAGCAGTGGAACAGCTGCAGAAGTGGGGCGAAAGACTGGGGGTTCCCGTTGTAAGTCAACGGCCAGGAGCAGATCCTTCGGCTGTTGCCTTTGACGGCATAGACACGGCCATTTCAAGGGGTGCAGACGTGGTAATCGTGGATACTGCTGGAAGGCTTCATACGCAGGTAAACCTCATGAAGGAGCTTCAGAAGATAAGGCGTGTCATTGGCAAAAAGATGCAAGGTGCCCCACACGAAACCCTTCTGGTACTTGATGCAACCACTGGACAAAACGCCATAAGCCAGGCAAAGACCTTTTGCGAGGCAACAGACGTAACAGGAATCGTGCTTACAAAACTTGATGGCACTGCAAAGGGTGGGATCGTTGCAAGCATAGCCCATGAAATGAATATACCGGTAAGGTATATTGGTATAGGAGAACAGATGGAGGACCTTAGACCCTTTGATCCTGATCAGTTCGTTGAGGCACTTTTTGAGCGCTAAGACCCCTTTTTACTCGACGAAAATGCTTGGGCCACATTTGTGATGAACATGGCCCTTCCGGTTGCAAGCCCTGTTATAAGCCAGTAGAGGTTGGCAGAGCTGTGTCTGAATGCATCGCTAAAGAGGTTTATTCCCCAGAAAATTACCATAAAGACAAGGGTTACCATTATGAGCTGCCGATCCTGTTCGGAGGTATGCATTCTCAAGGCCCTTAAAAAAAGAAAGAGCTGCCCTCCAATTATAATCAAAAGCGATAGGGCACCCTGGATTCCCATGTAAAAAGCCTGATTCAACAATGTATTGTGCCCATGCTGAAGCCCTGCCTTTTCCACAAGTCCCTTCCAGTGCTCCTCTATGAGTTTTCTTCCAAGGCCTCTAGGCGTAAATGGCTTTGACATGATCCTTTTTGAAAACTCCTTGTAGGTGGAAATCCTAAGGGGTATGGAGCCGCCAAGCCTTTTTGCCTTTTCTATTCGTCCCTGTGCAATGAGGTGCCAATCCTCCCTGATAAAGTGGCGGGCAACATTCGGGTAGAACATGGCAAGGGAGAGTGTCGTCAGGATAATTGCAAGTAAGAGTGTTACCGAAATTCCCTTTCTTCCGGAAAGCCTTATAGAAAATAGAAAGCCAATAACGCTTGCAATGAGGGCACCCCTGCGTGTAGTAGTAAAAAGCGTAAGAAAATTCAAAAAGATAAAGAGACCATTTTCTAACAGACCCTTACCTGGAAAAATGCTCCAGTAGGCTATCATAAGAGCAAGGAATACGCTGGTGTGACCGATGCCGTGAAACAGCTCGCAGGCCCTGCCATATTCAAAGATGATATCCATCCTGTCTGCAATTAAGCGCCTAATGTGTTCCTGATCGCCCAGGAGGAGATGGTCTGGCATGATGAGCCAAAGGAGCATGAGGCCCAGGTAAAAGAGAAGAAACAAGATGTTTACCCATTTTATTGCGCGACTCCATCTCACAGGGCAGGATTCGCACACGGCCACAGACAGTGACAAACCTAGAAATAGAATGGAATTTAAGAAGAATTCACTAAAATATACGCGCAGGGAATATACTGGTTCAGGGCTTAACACTATGGAAAAAAGTGCACAGACATTCCAAAGGAGCAGGCCCCAAAATGGTGGGGAGTTTAGGAGTAAAATCGGTGAAAGTACAGGGCCTCTTTTTTTCAGTAAAAAGATACAGGGCCCAAGGAGGCAAAGGGTCAGAGCATACTTTCCAGTGGGGCCAATACAAAAGGGGATCAAAAACAAAAAGACAAAAAAGAAGGTATCCAGGTACCTTTCAGCCTTGTGGGCGAGAACTGGCACGGCGAATATCCCTATCCCTGAATCCTGGATACGAAATTTAAAGCAGTCTGACTGCGTGTGTGAATTAAGCCCTGTCTCATATCAAGAAACAACGATACCAGATTTGTCTTCTTTTAAAAGGTGGAGTGCCCTGGAAGAGAAATCCCCATGAATGAGATGACCCAAATGAAACTTCCCAAAATCCTCTTCCTCCTTGATCATCCCTCCCAGGACAAGCACCGACACCAGTACCTGCTTGAAGGCCTCTTGGAGGCAGGAATTTTGCCGGTCATCGGCTATTTTTATGGCAATGCCAGGGATTCCTCCATGGCAACAGAAGAAATAAGGGCCGTCTCTCTTGGCCTTACAAAGGCCAAATTCAAAGGGTTCAGGCCTTCTACTGTTTACAGGCTAAAAAGACTCATATCCTCAAACCACATTTCAGTAATACACTGCCAGCGCCACAGGGCCTTGGTAAATGCCTGTCTTGCCATGGCTGGAACCCAGGCGCACAGCCTATTCTACACAGTGGGTTCAACAAATGTCCTTCGGAACTGGAACAGGAGGCTTGTCTTCAACTTCATTGCCAGAAGGATTACCAGGGTCACCTGCGTTAGTACTGCCGTAAGGGACTACATGCTCAAAAACGCCCCTATGCTTTCCAGGGACAAAACCGTGGTCATTCGTAACGGCGTGGACATAAACCAATTTGACCTTGAAATCCCCCAAAGGGAGGCAAGGAACTGGCTTGGGATACCTGAAGACGAATTTTGTTTCGGAATAGTTGCAAGGCTAAAGAAGGCAAAGTGCCATGATACCCTTCTAAGGGCATTTTCAAGGCTTCTTCACCAGGCCCCAGACACAAGACTTGCAATAGTTGGAGATGGCCCCCTGGAGAGCAACCTGAGACGTCTTTGCAACGAGCTTCAAATTTCCAACAAAGTGCACTTTATAGGCAGGATTGAACACAAGGACGTGCCCTTGGCCCTTAGGGCACTTAACTGTTTCGTACACCCTTCTTTCAGAGAGGGCCTTTCCATGGCAATACTTGAGGCTATGGCCTCGGGCCTTCCAGTAATTACCACCAATGCAGATGGCGTTAAGGAGATCTTTGGCACAAACTTGAAGATTGGTGACATGGTAAGGCCCATGGACGAAGAGGCCCTTTTTGCGTCCATGCTGAATTTTCGCACCATGAGCACAGAGCAGTTAAAGGACATTGGTAAAAATGCCCGTAAACACGTGACAAAAAACTTTACAAGGCAGGCCATGGTAAAGGCCTATGTCAGACTGTACCAAAAGGCCCTCTCGCCAGGAACTGAAAAGAGTGGAGGCCTTCCTTAACCTTCCAAAAGTAGGTGTCTCAAGCTTTCTTCAATGGTTGGATAGGAAAAGGTGAAACCAAGGGTGAGAAATCTTCGTGGATAGACGATTTTTGACGCTGTGAGAACCGATGCTGACTGGCCATACAATATCCTTAATACAAGGCGTGGAACCGGAAGGATTGCCGGCCTCTTAAGTATTCTGGCAAGCAACCTGGTAAACTCCCTGTTTGTTACAGGATTTGGGCTTACTGCATTAAAAATCCCGCCTTCTCCCCTTTTGAGTACGAACCTGTACATTTCCATGAGGTCATGGATATCGATCCAGCTCATGACCATGGAGCCGTCCCCTATTGGGCCGCCAAGCCCAAGGCGGAAGGGAAGGAGCATCTTTTTGAGCGCACCTCCCTCCTTTCCAAGCACAACGCCAAAGCGCAGAATCGTTGTAAGTTTTTCACACTTTAGTGCCTCCCTTTCCCAGTCCTGGGCAAGACGCCCAAGAAAATCCTGGGAAAGGGTTGTGCACGACTCATCGCATTCAATGTCATCTGGATAGATCCCGGTTGCAGAGGTGGAGATAAAGTGGCTTACGTTTGAGGAATTTATGGCTTGAACTAGCCTTTTCGTAGTCCCAATTCTACTTGAAATTAGAATATCCTTATAGAACTTGGTCCAGCGTTTGATTATTGGGGCCCCGGCAAGATTTATGACAGCATGAACACCACTTAGCCTTTTCCTAATATCCTCTATAGTCTGGTTTCGATCAATTACAACAGTGTCTTTAAAATGTTTTCTGATGTGGCTTCCGATGAAGCCGCTTGCTCCAGTTAAGGCTATTTTCATTTTCCCACTCTTGGTAAGTGGCTGGCTGTATCAGGCAAACTCGCCTCTTACTATCTCGCCTTCCACCAGATAGACCACCTCTTCAGCAATGTTGGTAGCCCTGTCGGCGATTCTCTCAAGGTGCCTTGCAAGTATGTAGCAATCAATAAGGTATCTTGCAGCCTCTGGCTGTTTTTGTATTTCCTCTATGATACGCTCGTAGTGCTGTGTACGAAGCTTGTCTACGTCATCATCCAGAATGAATATCCTGTGGGCCATATCGCTGTCTTGGTAAGTTATGGCATCTAGAGCAAGCTTAAACATCTTTAGAACCGCAGCGATCATCTGATCATAGTCAGGACGGTATTTCATCTCTATCTTTGCCTTTGAAAGGTCTCTTACCCTCCTTGCAATGCTCACAGCATAATCTCCTATGCGCTCAAGTTCGTTGTTGATCTTTATGATTGCGATTATGACCCTAAGATCCCTTGCCACTGGTTGATAAAGTGCAAGTATCTTGAGGCACTCCTCTTCTATGTCAATTTCAAGCTCGTCAATCTCATAATCCGAAGACGATACGAATTTAATAAGCTCTTCATCCCCGGTCTTGATGGCCTCGCAGGCCTTTCTGATCCTGTCTTCCACAAGGGCTCCAAGGCCAAGAAACTTCTCAAAGAGTTTGTCCAGCTGTTTGTGAAAGGTATAGTGGTGAGCGGTCATGGAATCCTCCAATTCTGTTACCGAAGACTACAAAGAAAACATTAGATTTTCATTAGAATTGATTTAAACAACTGTTAGCTTTAATTTTTTGAATTTACTAATAAATTTAACATTATTTTCTTTTAAAAATCTACCAGTTTTAGAGAAACCCGTATCAAAAAAACATCCTTGTTGTTGAAGACGAGGAAGACATACAACAACTCGTTGCCTTTTAGAATGGCGAGGAAAAGCGATCATCATGGCCAACCGGACAGCATAAACGTTGACAGCGAGCCTGGAAGGGGTAGCACCTTCACCATCTCGGTTCCAGTCAAGGCAACTGGTATCAGCCAAAGCGTCCTGTAATGTAGTCCTCGGTTTCCTTTCGCTTTGGGTTTGTAAACATCTTGTCAGTGGAGTCAAACTCTATGAGCTTTCCAAGGTACATAAAGGCAGTAAAGTCGGAGACCCTTGCAGCCTGCTGCATGTTGTGGGTCACTATGATGATGGTGTAGTCGTCTGAAAGCTCGTCAATAAGCTCTTCCACCTTGGCAGTGGAAATCGGGTCAAGGGCAGAACAGGGCTCATCAAGGAGCACCACCTCTGGCTTTACTGCAATTGCCCTTGCTATACAGAGCCTTTGCTGCTGACCTCCAGAAAGGGCCGTTCCAATTTGGTTAAGCTTGTCCTTCACCTCTTTCCACAGGGCCGACTTTTTTAAGGCCCACTCCACGCGTTCATCCATTTCTTGCCTGGAAAGATTCTCGTAAAGCCTCACTCCAAAGGCTATATTCTCATAGACAGACATGGGAAATGGAGTTGGTTTTTGAAATACCATGCCCACCTGGGCCCTCAAGAGGTTCACATCTTCCTTTGGATCTAGTATGTTTCTGCCATCAAGGATTATCTCGCCTGTTGCCCGCTGCTTTGGATAAAGCTCATATATCCTGTTAAAACACCTAATAAGTGTAGATTTTCCGCAACCTGATGGGCCGATTATGGCAGTAACCCGTTTCTCGGGAATACCCATGTTTATGGAATGGAGGGCGTGAAACTTGCCATAATAGAAATCAAGGTCTTTTACCTCCATCTTTAAAGGCAGGGATTCCGGACCCGCTATTTGGTGCCCCGCCTGTCCATTTTGTTTTATTGAGGCAAAGCCCCTTTCAAGGAGGGTTGGTTGCGATTTGGAGTTGTCTTTGTTCATGTCCTTTGCCATCTATTCAACCGAAATAAATAATTGAACTACTTTCCAGTGCGCAAAAAGGTCCTCACGATAATATTCAACATCAACACACTTATGGTGATTAAAAGCGCCCCTGCCCAGGCAAGATTCTGCCAGTCTTCATAGGGGCTCATGGCGAACTGAAATATTACCACCGGCAGATTTGCCACTGGTTCGTTTAGGCTTGAGCTCCAAAACTGGTTATTAAGGGCCGTGAATAGAAGGGGTGCTGTCTCACCACTGATCCTCGCGATGGCGAGTAGGACTCCAGTAAGGATTCCGGCCCTGGCCGCCCTGTAAACAATGGAAACCGTCACCTTCCACCTGGGTGCACCTAGAGCACACGCCGCCTCCCTGACCGTATTTGGGACAAGCTTTAACATGTCCTCGGTAGTCCGCACTATTATGGGAAGGGCTATGAGGGCAAGGGCCAGTGAGCCAGCCCAGCCTGAGAAATGGCCAGTTGGAACCACTACTATCTCATAAACGAAAACACCAAGAATAATGGACGGGGCGCTTAGAAGGACGTCGTTTACAAACCTTATGACAGGGGCAATCCTGGACCTTATTGCGTACTCCGACAAGAATGTTCCTGCCAGAACGCCTACGGGCGCACCAAGGAGAACGCCCATAAGCGTGATCAAAACACTGCCTGCAATGGCGTTTGCCAAACCACCAGACTCTCCTGGAGGGGGAGTTGGCTGGGTAAAAACGCTCAGGTCCAGGTACTTGAATCCGTGAAAAAACAGGGTTGCAAGCAGCCACACCAGCCAGAAAAGGCCGAACAGCGTGGTGAGTATGGAACAGGTAAGAATCAGGAAATTGACTATGCGCCGCTTCCTGTAAAGGCTCACGTTTATGTTTCTTAGGCCGTTCACGTCCTAACTCCCTCCTTCAAGGTAAGCCTTATGAGAAGGTATTTCGCCAGGGCCAGGACCATGAAAGTAAGCAGAAACAGAATCAGGCCAAGGGCAATGAGGGAGGATGTGTAGATTTCTCCAACGGCCTCTGTGAACTGGTTGGCAAGACTTGAAGAAATGGTATTCCCAGGCATGAGAAGAGAGGTCTCCAGCCGGTCCGCATTACCAATTACAAAGGTTACCGCCATGGTCTCACCGAGGGCCCTGCCAAGCCCAAGCATAATGGCGCCCACAACGCCCACTTTGGTATATGGCAGCACGATCTTCTTTATGACCTCCCAGGTGGTAGCGCCTATTCCGTAGGCCGACTCCTTTAAAACAGAGGGAACAACCTCGAAAAGGTCCCTGAACACAGAGGCCATGAAGGGAATGACCATTATGCCAAGGATGATTCCTGCCGTAAGCACCCCTATTCCAAGGGGAGGGCCGGAAAAAAGAGGCCCTATGACAGGAAGCCTTCCCAGGGTATCTGATATCCAGGGCTCTATGTGATCGCCAAAAAAGGGGGCAAAAACAAAAAGTCCCCACATACCGTAGATGATGGAGGGAATTGCGGCAAGAAGCTCTATGGCAGTGGCTATAGGCTGCTTAAGCCAGACAGGGCAAAGTTCTGTAATAAAGATGGCAATGCCAAAGCTTACAGGCACCCCAATGAGCATTGCAATTATGGAGGTTACAACTGTGCCATAAATTGCAACAAGGGCGCCAAACTGTTCAGTAACAGGGTTCCATTGACTGCTGATAATGAATGAAGGACCAAATTTCTTAAGGGCGGGCCAGGCACCAGCCAACAGGGAGACCATTATGGCCACTATTATCAAAAACACCAAAAGAGCACATATCCTTGTACCGTTGGCAAATATAATGTCAAGGATGCGCCCTTTAGTGCCTGATCTGATCATGGATATACCTGCCTACCCTTAATTTTTCGCTACAAAAGACCCAAGTTTAGCGACTTTAACAAATTCATGGCACCCTTAACATTTCATAGCGCATTACGCAACGAGGGGATATTGGTCTTCACAAGTATTCTCTGATTCGTGCTAAGGCTTCCTTTCGTCTTAATTTTTCCTGCGCTTAAAAGGCTCATGGCCAGACAGGATTGCCGTTTTTGTCCTTGATCTCGGTCTTCCAGGCCTCTTCCACCAGGTTTACAACCATCTCTGGCATGGGCACATAATCGAGTTTCTTTGCCATTTCCTTTCCATTCCTGTAACACCAGTCGAAAAAGGAAAGCACGGCCTTTGCCACTTCAGGCTTGTCTTGCACCCTTTGGAGCAGGATGAAGCTTGCACCGGTTATGGGCCAGCTGTCCTTTCCTGGCTGATCTGTGAGGACCACATAAAAGCCCTTGGCCCCTTTCCAATCTGCATTTGCCGCAGCTGCCTGAAAGGTGTCCATATTTGGCGCAACGTAAGCGCCTGCCCTGTTTTTAAGCTTAATGTATGTAAGCCTGTTCTGAAGGGCATAGGCATACTCAACATAACCAAGACTTCCTCGTATTCTTTTAACATAGGAGGCCACACCCTCGTTTCCCTTTCCCCCTATGCCTGTAGGCCATGCCACAGCCTTGGCGTTTCCCACCTTTTCCTTCCATTCCTGGCTGACCTTGGAAAGAAAGTTTGTGAATATCCAGGTGGTTCCTGAACCGTCAGCCCTGTGCACCACTGTGATGTTAATTCCTGGCAGGGATAGCCCTGGGTTTTCACTGGCTATTTTAGGATCATTCCATTTACGAATCTTCCCAAGGTAGATGTCCACCAATGTCTTATTACTGATCTTGAGCTGACCCGCTTTGACTCCAGGAATGTTCACCACAGGCACCACGCCCCCCATTATCATGGGAAACTGAAAAAGTCCCCACTTATCCAGATCCTCTGGTTTAAGGGGTGCATCCGAGGCCCCAAAATCAACTGTCTTTGCCTTTATCTGCTTTATCCCGCCTCCAGAACCAATGGACTGGTAATTAAGCTTGATGCCAGTGAGCTTGTAATAGGCCGAGGCCCACTTTGCATAAATAGGGTAGGGAAAGGTTGCCCCTGCACCTGAGATGGCCTTTACCTCGCCTGCATAAGAGCCACCTGTCTCCATGCTGCAGATGGCAGCCACCATGGCCATCAAAAAAATGTACGCTGTTGTCTTCATAAACCTACCTCCTTTTCCTTTTTGGTTGCCCTAAAAACGCCCCCTTACCTTGCTCTCTAAATATAAACACAAAATGTTAGAATAAGGTTAAGATTTCTTTATCTTTTTATTATTCCTCATTTTCTCTGCAGGCAAAGGGCATGCATTAGACCTGCTCTTTTTCATTCTAATGAACTTTTAATGCTTGGCTAACAAAATACTAAAAAAGGCCTGATAATAAGTTCCCCAAAAATGTTTTTTAAAATTGCAAAAGTGAGGAGGAAAAGATGAGAGGACTTTTTTGTTTGTTTTTTGTCTTATCGCTTATCTGCTCAGTTGTTGGTTCAACTTCTGCCCAAGCTTCAGCTGACCTTGCTGGGAGGTACGATCCACTTATCCAGGTGCTCATCAAAAAGGGAATTCTTTCAGAGGAAGAGGCCAGACAGATCCAGAAGGAGGCAATGGCCCTGGACCAGGAACAGAGGCAAGAACTAGCCAGAAAAATCAAGGAAGATGCCGTGCCGAAGGCGCTTGAGGGGCTAAAGTTCCAGGTGCTTTCCTATCTTGACTACAGCGCTGGCGAAAGCACAGGATCACATGGAGCGCAAAAAAGCTACAACCGTTTTACCATAAAGCGCGGCTACTTCAGGGTTACAAAGAAGATGACCTCTTGGCTGGGCGGACATCTCACCTATGACGTCCACCAGGATGATTCGGGGGATTGGAAGCCCAGGCTGAAATACCTCTTTGCCTACTTTAAGCCATCTGACCTTGGCTTTTTGACAGACATGAAGGCAGAGGTTGGCCTTGGACATATACCATGGCTGGATTTTGAAGAACACGTAAACCCTTATCGCTGCCAGGGCACCATGACAATAGAGCGGGCAGGAACATTTAACTCGGCTGACCTTGGAGTAAGCATTAGAGGTAATTTTGGAGGCGAGCTGGAAGATGCCGTGGCAAAGACGGGGAACCACCACTATGCAGGAAGGTATGGAAGCTGGCATTTGGGAGTTTATAACGGCTCCGGCTATCATGGGCATGAAAGAAACGGCAACAAGGTTTTAGAGGGGAGACTTACCATCAGGCCAATTCCAGACCTTTTCCCTGGCCTCCAGCTTAGCTACTTTGGCCTTTATGGCGAGGGGAACAACAAGCCAGAGGCAAATGGAGAGTATCCTGATTACCAGGTACATATGGGATACCTGAGTTATGAGCACCCAAGAATGATTTTTACTGCGCAGTACTTTGTTTCAGAGGGCAACAAGGATGGGAAATGGGTGCAGCCTGACGGTGACGCCCTTTGGACGGAAAACTACTCCTTTTTCGTAAACGTCAAACCGCCGGTCTACAGAATAAGCCCCTGGCTGGACAGGAAGCTCAACTTCTTCTTCCGCTACGATCATGTAGATCATGACAAGGACAACAAGATAGCAGACGATGCCGAGTACAACCTTTATATCGGAGGAGGGGCCCTTGAGATAATTCATGGCAATTTTATCCTTGCCGACTACGAGTACACCGATTATGGCGACGACTTTGGCAATAAGCATTCTGCAGCACCGTCTCCAGGGAATAAGCCAGGAAATGAGCACAAATTTCAGATGGTTTACCAGCTGAAATACTAGGTATTCTTCACATTCTGCAGCACACTGGGAAGTTGCCAGTGTGCCGCAACCTTTTGGACAGTTTGTTTTTAATGGAAGAAAGTAAGGTTATAAGGCTTTTCGCCTAAAAATGAAATGACCAGCTCTAATGGCAGGATACTTTTTTGCCTGTAAAGCCTGCTGCTTAAGGTTGGTCTTCTGTTCTCATTCCAATGCCAGAAGACTTGTAGGCAGTGCAGCGTTTTCGCTTTTCCATGGGACAGTTCACCACATTCCAGCAAGAAGTGTACTGCATGAGCTTTTTTATACCTGCTATACTTATACCTTGATCGTGGATCATGTGTCTCAGGCACTTGATCCACTGTATGTCGTTTAGGCTATAATATCGACGTCCGCCTTTCCTCTTTGGTTTAATGAGGCCTTCATCTTCGTAAATCCTTAAGGTTCTGGGGTGTACCTCCAGCATGGAGGCTGCTGTACCTATGGGAAAAATGGCCTTGTCAGGCTCCACCCCATCAAAACCTGTATCAATTTCTATCTTTGATTTTTTTGAAGGCCCCTGGGCCCTTCCCTGGCTCTTTGTCTCTTGGATTTCCCTTTCTGGCACGGTAAGCATGTCCCTTTTAGGCTTTGGCAGGTCCTTGTGTTCCTCCAAGGACCTGCTTTTTCTGATTTTTAATGTTCGCTTAGTGAAAACACCTTGCCAAAAAACCTCTCTCCAAGGAGAAAGCCCGCCACTGTAAGGGATATGGAACCTGCAACCACGATCAGCTCCGCGGGTGAAGGCATATAGTGCAGGAAGCTTGGCAGGTTATCCCAGCCATAATAGACAGGGGTTGTCTGGCCGTTGACCACAAGATCATATCTCTGGAAAAAGCCACCTACCAGGGCCATAAGAGAGGCAGTAGACATGGCCATGACGTTATTTAACTGGGTCCCCACCAGAAGAACCAGGGGAACCACAATGCCTATGACCACCTCAAATACCCAGAAGTTGCCAGCCAGGGGCCCAGAGAGAAGATTCATTGCAGAAAGTTTAGCCGTTTCGCCATCGGTCATAAGCACGATAAAGCGCCAGGTTGATGCAATTGCTATAAGGAAAAGGGTCAGGGCCAGGATCTTGCCGGCTGTGCGAAGGGCTATGAAGTTCTTTTCATCCATCTTTTCATTCCTGATCTTATAGGCCAAATGGGTAAAGAGGATTATACATGCAGCTCCGCTCATGACCGCGGAACAAAGGAAGAACACCGGTAGCTGAGCGCCGTACCAAAAAGGACGCGCAGCCAAAGTTGCAAAAACGGCCCCAAGATTTGAATTTGCTCCAACCTCTGCCAGGGCACCTAGGACTCCGATGTAGAGGGCCATCTTCCAGCTTTCAGTCAAAATGCCGAAAAACTCAAGGAGCATACAGCCCACTGCCAGACCGTAGAGGGTACCCATCCACCAGATGTTCGAGGTAAAGTTGGGCGATATTACATTATAAAGAAGCATTCTGTGGGGACCTTCCAACTCTACTCCAATAGAGAGAAAGGCCGCAAATATGGTAATTATGGATAGATAAACTGCGCGGTTTGCTAGGGGTGCAAGCGGATTCCCTCCAAATGCATGGCTTATTGCTGCAATAAGCACAAGGCCAGTTGATATGATGGCAAAAGAGGCGTAATTAGAGATTAGAATGCCCCACGGCACTTCCCTTGTCACATTGTAAAGGTGTTCATGACCAAAGAAAAACCCATAGACGCCAATGGCCAGTACAACACCGACTACCCCTAAAAGTGCAAGAGCTGCGGCGGTTATCCCGGGCTTGGCAACTCGTGGCTCAACCCAGGCAGTCAAAGCAGAAATTGCATTTGCCATGATGATTCCTCCTCTTCAATTTATTTATTTTTTTCTTGACAAAATACGATTAGATATCTAAAAATTTAGAATATCCTTCAATCCTCCCTGGAGGGCGCTCATTTTTCTGGCCCCAAGCCGCCACTTGGGGCCATTTTTGTCCTACAGCTCAAAAAGAGCCCTTGTCCCAAAACGTCAGGTTATTTTGCAACCAGGAGACCAAGAGGGAGCAAGTAATGCGCTTTTTCACAAGTCGGTGAAATTTTGCTTTTAAAAATAGAGTGTTAAGTAAACCAAAAACTTGATTGGCATCGATTTTTTAAAAGTCTAAATTGCCAATGATCATGAATTAAGGGCGTAAATTTCGCCAGTCAGGTCTTGATTAGGGCTGATTTTTAGCCCGGTTGTGCCCCTTTAACCTGAATACGGATTTGCCTTTTCACGAATTTGGATTTGCTTTGATGGTATGATGTGGGTTTAATAGATAGAAGAGGCCCGTGTAGAAAGGCTGCAAGGGCCTTGAGCCTTTTGACTGGCGATTTTAAAAAAATAATTTCCGCTCTTCTTGAAATAGATATTTCTTTTCGCCTTCCATGACCTTGCGCATAAGTGATGCTAGAATAAAAAGGGGGCGAAAAACCTACGCCCCCTTGATTGTTTCAAAAATTAATGTAGCACCTGAGTGTCAAGGGCGCCTTCTTGCTGCTTCTCTGGCATTCTTTCGAAAACATCATCCATCCTTAACGGCATGGCAGAACCTTCCCTCTTCAGGTGCTCAACGGTAAAGGCGCGGGCCTTACACGCCTTTTTGGTCTCGCGGGAACAGTTTGCTATCTCCCAGCAAGGGGCAAGTCTTAGAAGGCGCGTAAGTCCTGGAATGCTTATCCCCTTATCCTGGATCAGGAATCTCATGCAAGATATCCAGTTTACATGCTCATGGCTGTAACCCTTCCGACCCCTTCTGTAGGAAGGTGAAACAAGGCCTTCCAGCTCATAGGTTCTCAGGGTTGATGGACTAATCTGGAGCATTTTGGCCACGTGACCCGGGCTCAAAAGGATACACGAATGATCAAGGGATGAATTTTTATTGCTCATCTTGCCTCCTCCTTACCTTCAGCTATCTTGATGACCGTTAAAGACCTGCTCCCCAAGCAGAAACATCAGTCCGCAAAATGCTAGGCCTCCCAGGGTGATAACCACCTCATGCAAAGAAGGGATGTAGGAAAGGAGGGACTTGTGACTTTCCACGCCCAGGCTGTGAAAGGAGGGGACAAGCTGCCCAACAACCACAAGATCGTACCTCATGAAGAATATCCCGATCATGGAAACAAGACCTGCGACAAAGGCCCACTTGGGTGCACTGGCCCTTGTGAGAAGAAGGATACAGAAAGGAAGGGCCATTCCAAGAAACACCTCACCAAGCCAGAAGTTGGTGGCATAACTACCCTTTACGAGCTCCATCATCGCCTCGAATTTGCCCGGTGGATTGCCTGCTATTCCAGAAAGGACCTTCCATGTCACGAAAAACATTAGTGTGGCCATTAAAAGCATGCCAAGTCTGCCAGTGGCCGTCAGGGATGCCTTCATTTTGTCATGCAGCTGCTGACCGTTCACCCTGTGGGCCAGGTAAGTAAAGAAAAGGATGGCAGCACAGCCAGACATCATGGCAGAGGCAATAAAATAGATAGGCATATAGGGGCCGTGCCAGAATTCCCGACCGTTTAAGAGTCCAAAAACTGCCCCAAGATTGCTATGGGCTGCTATACCGGCAACTACACCAAGAAGCCCCAGCATTCCAGCGGCCCTATGCCTTCCCTTAACGAGAAGGGCGAACTCTGTGACCATAAAAAACAGATAGGCACCGTAGAGGGTCCCCATCCACCAGATATTTGATGTGAGATTTGGGGACAAGACGTTGTAAATAGCCATTCTCCAAGGATTTTCAATCTCAAAGGATATGACCAGAAAACCGCTTATAATGGTACATATGGCAAGATAAACTGCTCGTTTTCCTATTTCATGGAAACTTTCAAAGCCGAAGACGTGACCAAGGGAAGACACTAGACATAGACCAGTTGATGTGACCACAAAGAAGACATAGGTTGCTATCAAAAGCCCCCAGGGAACCTGCCTGGTGACTCCATAAACCTCATCATGGCCCGCATAAAAGGCGTGAAGACCGAAGGCGATTCCAGCTGCAGCCATGAGCGCCAGCAACGCCAGGACTGCATTGAAGACAACACTCTTCTGGGTTATGGAAACAACTCCCCTAACATTTACACTGGTTAAGTTAGACATGAGACACAGACTCCTTTCAAGGTAATTTTTAGATTTTTTCTGGATCGGCAGGATCCGAGGTTTAATCTATGGGTGCTCCCCACTCGTCCTTTTTGCGCTGAAAGAACGGTTTTACCTTGATATCGTACAATGTATGAAGTGATGCACAGGTGAGCCACAGAACCAAAAAAATGATACCCTTCATTCTAATAACTCCTTCCTTTTTTTATTGCAGGTGGCGGCCTGCCCTGACAAACTCAACTAACAAAAAACCCTGAAAAATCCCTGAAACGACCTGCCCTAACCTATCACCTCCTTAGTGCCAAAACCTTTTGTGCAAGAATTGATAGAACCATAAAAGCAAGTTAACGAATCTACTAACATTGTAAATCAGAGTTGTCAAGTATAAGGAATATGTTTTTTTCTTTATCCTAGAAGATTTTATTTGCCACCCTTCTACGCATCAGCCTGTCTTCTGTGTAACTTATTGAAATTCAAGCCTTTTTTAAACAGCGCAAACAGGTTTTCCTGCCGATGAGGGCTAAAAATGCGCCCAAAAAATTTCTGTTCTTTCACGGAATTTACCATTTCAACATGTGATCCAGGGTAAATTATCCATATTTTGCACCAAAGCCCCGTCAAAAAACACTATTTTGGCTTCATTTTAGGCTTATTGTCTGGGCGAATTTTTCGCCTTATTGATTTGGTTATTGGGCGAATTTTTCGCCCATATTCATTATATTTCTTTCCAAAAATTCTATAAAAATATATAAAAAGAAATTATTTAAATTGGTAAGGTATTATTTTTACAACACTTTCTATCAGAGAGGCATCAAAATGAGTCTTTTGGCACACCCTGTGCACATCACATTAACAAATGGAACACAAAAGCTGGAAAGGGTGGCGGCCCTTTCCAGACCCTTCATTCAGGTGGCGGCCTGAAAACTTAGAAAGGAGAAAGAAAAATGAGCGCCCTGACAAACATTTCCAAAAAGCTACATCTGGAAGGCGGCAGAAACAGCAACCTGATGGCCCGGACAGAAGGCCTTTCCGAGGGCTTCTGGTTCACATTGAGCTTCCTGCTCTTTGTGATACTCGGGCCATTTTCTGCCATTCCTGCCTTTTTGGCCGTTATGTCACTGGGTAACAGTGATGAGATTGACGAGCCTGAGGCAGCTTGAACCGAACTCAAAAAGAAATCTTAAAAGGGAGGTAAATACTATGGCACTTCACATTTCAATGGACACACTGGCTGAACCGACTCTTGCAAAACCAAAGATCAACCTGGCACTTCTTGCCTGTCTTGGAGTGGTGGGTGCGGCCCTGGCCACTGGAATCTATGCCTTTG
>JALWYS010000203.1 GCA_027003115.1 Deltaproteobacteria bacterium
TCATAAATAGGCTTCTCCTTTCATATAAATACTGGTGAAAAGTGTCTCCGAACCACTTTTATACATCCTATGACAGGAGAAGCCTATTATCTAATAGTATGTAGTCCTTGTCCACGAGGCCGAGGATTTCACTAAGGGCGTTAGCAGTTCGTTCCCATTCCTGTTTGGCATGTTCCAGTAGCCTTTCTATTATTTTCTGTCTTTTCAGGGAATTGTGAAGGGCCTCTCCCTCCCTTTTCAGTTCTTGGGTTTTTTGGTCAACCATTTTAAGTAGCTGTTCCTGGTTAAGCTTTGCCATGACCATCAGGCCTGATTTGTAAAGGGCCTTTTCCACAACCTGTATCAGCTGGTCCAAGTCATCAATGGGCTTTGGAATAAAATCCCAAGCCCCAAGGCGGAGGGTCTTGATGAGGTTGTCCACGGTTCCCACTCCGGAAAGTATAATGACCGGAACGGCTTCGTTCTTCTCTCTGATTCTCTTTAATAACTCCAGGCCGTCCATGTCAGGCATTTTGATGTCAGTAATGACTATTGAAGGCTTTTTCATTTGGAAAAGTTGCCATGCCTCAAGCCCATCCCTGGCAACGTGAACTTTGTAACCCTTTTCATTGAAAAAATTCTTCAAAAATTTACGATCCTGGGCATCGTCTTCTGCTATCAGAATGTGTTTTTCGATTTTCATTACCTTTTTCTTTAAGCTTTTTATTCTTAACGTCTTTTATTGCTATTTAGACAAGGCTTTTTCTACTGCCCTTATCAATTCCGCAGCCGTAAACGGCTTTATCACAAGTTCTATGGCACCCAGTTCGTTAATCTCTGAAGAGTCTATTTTATCACTAAAGCCAGTGCAGATAATGATGGGGAGGTCAGGTCTCAGGATACGGACACGTTTAGCCAACTGTAATCCGTTAATCCCAGGCATGCTCATGTCTGTTATTACCACATGAAAGGCATGTGGGTTCTGCTCGAAAGTCGATAGCGCCGCTTCTGGTTCGGAAAAAGGAGAAACGCTATATCCCCTTTTTTCCAAGGAGATCTTGGCAAGTTCTGCTATGGTAGGTTCATCGTCCACGAAGAGGATTTCCCTTCCCTGTCTGGTGTTTTCTACACCTTTTCTCTTGTTAAAGGCCTTTTTTTCACCTTTGTACACAGGGAAATAGACATCAAAGACCGTTCCCTCACCCAGCTTGCTTTTAACATCTATGCATCCTCCATAATCCGTTACTATCCCATGGACTGTAGATAGCCCCAGACCAGTACCTTTGTCTTCTTTCTTGGTAGTAAAATAAGGTTCAAATATCCTGTTGATTATTTCTTTAGGGATTCCGTGGCCTGTGTCCGCAACTGAAAACTTAATGTAGGCACCAGGGCTTATTTCATGTTGAATATTAAGAGCCAGTTCCCTTGTTACATGTATCTCCTCCAATGAACAAGTGAGGATCCCTCCACCTACCATTGCATGCCAAGCGTTAGTACAAAGGTTTATTACGATTTGGTGGATCTCAGTAGGATCTGCAAGGACGTATTTATCCACAGCGTCAATTTGTTGGTTAATAACGATTTCTGCAGGCAGGGCAGCCCGAATCAACTTGATGGCTTCTTTTACAATGCTGTAAATATTTAACGGGACCCTTTTGCGCTTGGCCTGGCGGCTGAAGGTAAGTATCTGCTTAACGAGCTCCTTGGCCCTGGCCGATGCCAGGATAATTTGCTCAATATAATTTTCGAGTTTGTCACCTGGAGGGATTGCACCTTTTGCTATTTCTGCATACCCCATAATAGGGGTCAGGATGTTATTAAAATCGTGGGCAATTCCTCCAGCCAGGGTGCCAATGGCCTCCAGGCGCTTGACTTGCTCCTTTCTTTTTTCAAACCCTCTTTCTTCTGTTACATCCCTAAAGGTGTAAACAAAATACCTATTTCCTTCTCTTCCATCTGAAACAGGGGACGCCGTTGCTTCTACCACCAGCTTTGACCCGTCTTTTTTTATTACTGCCATGTCTCCCCTCCAGACCTGGATCGCGTCTAATTCCGGATTCTTTGGTTGAAATAGATTTTGTTTGGCATCACATTCACAAAAGATCGAGGGGTTCTTTCCTAAAAGCTCCTGGCGCTGGTAGCCGCTCATTTTCTCAAAACGGCTGTTTACAACTACTATTTCTTGATGGCTGTTCGTAATAATGATTCCCTCAGCAGTCTGTTCCATGGCCGAGGCAAGGAGACGTCTTTCAAGCTCGCTCTCGACTAATTCCGTAATGTCTCTGCAACTGCCCCCGACTATGTTTTCCTCTCCTGGAAGGTTAATGGGGAATAATGTGACATGCTGATGGAGCCTATCGCTGCCGGTCTTTAGTGTGAAATCAAAACTGCGGGCTGAATTGTTCTTAAGGGCTTTCTTTGCTTCCAAATGAAATTTTTCTGCTATATCAGCCGGAAACAGTTGCTTTAGGGTTTTTCCAACGATGTGATTGGAGTCCTGAATATTAAGGTATTTGACGCTCCCATTGCTTGAAATAAACCTTCCCTCACTGTTGAGCATGAATATGTGATCCTTTGATGACTCTACAATAGCCCTGATTTCAGTGTCACGACGCTTGATGGTCCTGGCTTGGCTTCGGATCCTCAAAAATACCTTTATCCTGTTTTCAAGCTCGGATTTTGTAAGAGGCAGACGCAGGCAATCGTCAATGACTCCTGAGCTCAGCCAGTTGTCAGGTTTATCCTGGGGTGTAATGGTAACCATAATGGGCAGGAACCCTGGATCAGCGTCCTTGAGGTCTTTGAAAAATTTTTTCCCTAAGTCCTTGGCCTTTTTTGAGTCCACAAGTACCAGGTCGGTACCGTTGGCCTTTGAAAGATCCTGGATTTTGTATCCTAGAGAGGATAAGAATTCCGTTACAAGTCGCCTGTCGGCAGGCCTTTTAAAGGAAATCGCAATGGTGCTGGAAGACATAACCGCACCATTAAAGTTCTGGTTTTCTGCCCAGGTCCTCTGTCTTTGGCATTCCTGAGAGCACCCCTCTCATACGGGTGAGTTTTTCGCCAATCAATATTCCCTGTTCGCTTATCTTTATCTCTCGTAGGTCGCTTTCAAAATCGCCATGCCTTTTTTTAAGACATGCTATGACCTTTATTATCTCGCCGTTATACTCTGCATAACGAAGCAACAGAACATTATCAGTGAGATAACTGACCCCCTCTTCAGAAAGAGAGATTTGGCCCAGCAGCCCCTGCATCTCGTTTACAAGAAAAAGACTAACCCCTTTCCCCCGGGTATAATTAAGTATGTTCTGGACATTTGCAACGATGTTTCCGTATTCCGCCATGGCCAAGTCATAACTCCTAAGGCTGTCCAGGGCCAGGATTTTACAACGTGCTTTTTCAACGTCATTGCGGATAATTTTTAGGAATTCATCCGGACTCATGGAAAGCGGGTTGATTTCTCTTAAGATTACCTTTCCATCATCAACATACCTTTTAAGGGGGATGTTTACCCCTGAACACCTGTCAAGCACTGACTGTTTCCCCTCCTCAAAACAGTACATAACCCCCTTTTCTCCAAGGGAGGCATTATGGCAAAGAAACTGTGTAACAAGGGTCGATTTACCCACTCCCGAGGAGCCTGTGAGCATGGTGCAGGTTCCGGCCTGGAACCCCCCCTTTGTTATCTGGTCCATAAGTGGAATTCCAGAGGTTACCTTCTTGTCTTCGTGGGCTGGCTGTTTGATTTTTTCTATTTTTCGAGGGAAAACTTTTATACCTGAAGAACAAATGGAAAGAGAATGGCGGCCAGAAAGGTAACTACTACCCCTGAATTTTTCGATTTCTATTGAGCGAATTTCAATTAATTTTTCCTTTGATATTTGCCTTCGAAACCTGAGAATCCCATCAACGATAGTGGCTATGGATTTGTCTTTTTCAAGTTCCGAGGATTCAAAGATGAGATAAGATAGACAGTCGCTTTTAGAAAGGTTAAGAATGAGATTCTGTACATTTTTTCTGTAAAGATACTCGCTGGTGGACAGGTATTTAAGGGTGGTCATAGAGTCTATGACAATTCCCTTGGGTTTGTATCTTTCTATGGATTCATAGAGGTTCTTCCAGATATTTTCTGCCTCAACCTCACCTGGAGAAAAAACGGAATACTCGCCGTTGGTATTGGGCTTTCCTGCAAGGGTCAAGTCCACCAGGTTGATATCGGTAAGCTTCCAGCCAAAACTTTTTGCATTCTTTTTTACACTATCAACAGACTCAGCCAGCGAGAGGTACAGGCATTTGCCACCGTTATCACGGCATTTTCTTAAAAAATGTAATGAAAAAATGGTCTTTCCAGAGCCAGGACTTCCAATTATCAGATAACTTGACGCAGGAATCAGTCCCCCATTCAAAATTTCATCAATACCAGGGACCCCAGTCGAAATCCTCAATGAAGACATTAATTTTTCCTTTTCTTAAAATTAGTCAACAAAAACCAATTGGAATTTTTATAACATAATAATAGATTGATCAAGGATTTTGATGCCAAACTCTCACCAGTCAGTGGTTGGAGGTATTGGCAAGCCTGGCGGAATCGCAGCTGTCAACTAATTGCCTTTACGCCTATGATAACCGAGGTCTTACAAAGGTGTTGCGCAGTTTGGATTTCAGCCGCGAGGGCAGGCGGATTTCCTTGAGTGGATTTGCAGGGCGGCAGTTGAAATCTATCCCGTAGACAGAACGAATATGAACCTGACAAGGCAAAGGATAAAGACCTATTAAACCCCCCTTCTCAAGGTAATTACATTACGCCACTTCCATCAATGTTGGTGAAGTCTAAGCTCCACAAATCCTTTTTCCTTTAAGGCCTGAATGAGATCTTCACTACCCTGGACATCTTGCCGTACGCCAACCCAGGTCTGGGAATAGTTATCATATAGATACTTGTCTGCACCAATCGGGACGTCTATCTCTTCTCCGGTAGTAGGATTGTCATAACGCTCTTCGCCTCCAAGGGCGTAGAATGTATCATAAAATTCTTCCATCCTTTCGTTTTCTTCCGCCTCGTGTTCCATCATCCCCTGGTTCATACGCCTTTCTGCATTCTTGTGAATCATACTGGACATGCGTCTGTAGTGTTGAATTATGCTTTTTTGCTCAGCAGCCGCTTTTCTGAAATGGCCTGAAAGCCACTGCATGTTTGGTTGCCAGGTTTCTGCAATGTGCTCAAAGACCTTTACCCATTTAGGAAACTCACCCTTTGGGGCAACCTCGACATAAATTGGTGCAGGTCCCCATCTATGTTGATAACCCAGGCCCTGAAGCGGCACGGTATTGTATTCCATTACGCCCCCAACCCAGATATCAAGTTCCCTTCCATTTTTAAGAAATGATCCCTTCCCTTCCACCACTTGTGAGGTGCATTTAGTGCCGTACCGGGCAGCATTTGCCTCACATTGGTTGGTAAGCCGTTGTGAAAGTGCCTGATCAATGCCAAGCGAATCAAAGTGGACATTGGGAAATTCTATCTTGTAATTGTTTCTCAGGTCATTAAAGAACCTGCTTCTTACATAACTCAATGCATCTTGAGGTGGAATGCCATTTGAGCCATATGGTGTCTGGGCATACTGGTAAAATGGATAATACACACCCAGAAAACCCGTGTTTTGATCCGGTGAAAGTACCTGGACTATTCTGATATAACCATTTACGCCAAAATCCGCAGTGCCTCCACTTGCTCTCCAGCCCTTTGGTATATCAATTTGAAAACTGCCATCCTGTGGAGTCCATTTTGTAAAGTTTAATGAAATGGCACCTTGGCCAGGAAGCCCTTTTTTACCAGAGAATTTAATAGACGAAATGGCAATAGAAAGGGCCTTGAAGGTAGAAAAATCCCTTGCCCGAACAAAACTTGCAATTGGGTTTTTATCACTTTTTTTAACAAGTTGAACCAGTCTTACATCTGAATCCGGACTGCATGTGAAAAGGGTGGTACTTCCTTTCTGAAAGGCCCCTTCCAAATTACATCCTGATAGGGCCTTATTCTGTAACTGCCACGAATTTTTAGGCATTGCCCCTATCCAGGCCTCACCACCATTAAAAGAAAGAGAAACCCCAGAATCTTTTATATCTTCCCTGACCTTGCAACCCTCTGGCACATAAATCTCAAATACCTTTTTCTTTAAAACCCTCCAACTTTTTGGGAATACATTTTTTTCTTTTACAGTGAAGGAACTGGCCTTTTGGGGAGTAACTGATGGTGCTGAAACCAGAGGGGATGTGCTTGAACGAGCGCATCCCTTCAATCTAAAGATTCCTGCCTTCCCCCATTTGATACTACAGTTATCAATGATCTCAGCCCTTGAAGGTCTTAAGTCACCAATATCACTGGCATCTGGATGAAAATATATATAATTTCCTCTGATCTCATAACTTCCTGTCTGAAGATCAACAATCTTTTCTGGGGTTTCTATCCAATAATCATAGGCCCCATCAGCCAGTTCAAGCTTCATACCTGGCTGACTTACTGAAAGATAATCCCCATCTGAAATGGCAAGGCTGTCCCTTATTAAAAAGGAAGATAGAAACATTAAGACAAAGGCAAAATGGAAGAAGATTTGGGTTAGAAAACGGTAATGTTTCACAACAGTCCTCCAAATCCCTTTAAAGGCACAATTAATAAGGTGGCTCCTATTGTCAAGACTGCTTTTGTTAGATTTTAATGCGCATATGGCTGTTTTCTCCTTAAACGAAAGAGCTGGGGAAATTTTTTCTTTGATGAACTCTCAGGTTTCAAAGAGCAGAATGAATGTACCTTGCATGATTGTTGAGTTATGGAAAGGGATTTAGCAGCAAAGATAGAATTTTATGACTTTGCCTCTGAGGACTTCATGGCGCCTGACTGTCCACTTGCCTATTCCCTTCCCGAGATGAGGGAAGAGATAGCGGAGCTCCTTAAAGAGTCAAGTCCTGATGAGAAAAGCCTCATGAGATTAAGAAGGGCAGACCGGGACATAATAGCCTACATAGAAAACCTGCCCGACGACTTTGAGGAGGACGACCCCAACCAGCCTCTTGAGAAGTGGTGGTGGCACTTAAAGGCCATAAAGGAAGGCAGGTTCCCTAGAGAACTTCTGCCTACCTCTTAAGAGGCTTCAATAATCCATGTCCCTGCGTGTTAGGGTCCCTGTCAATTTCTCAAGCAAGGGCCTTTTAAATTCCCTACTTATTCGATGAAAGTCGCCGCCCCGGGCAAGCCAGGCGCTTCGCGGCGACCTTCATGTCAGGCTTTTATGACACAGACTTAAGCAGCCAACAGGTAGGGTGTCTAAGTCCTATTGCCCGCGGACGCACCGTACGTTACCGGTAGTGGTTTCCGGGTCGACGGTTTCAGATGCACCTGTATAAAAATCGACCATCCAGTAGGTACCATCTCCTGCTGGGGTGCTAGTCCAGTACTTGCTATACATACAGTTGAACTCCTCTGAGCAGTAGGGAGGATGCGGCCAGGAATCCCATCCGTTACAGCGTACCCCGTCATCTAGCGGGGCTTCCGGGCCGTCAGGGCAGACTACAATACTTTTTAACTCGTCTTTCGCCGGCAACCGCCAACCATCACCCAAGGAAGCACAGTAATCAGTAGCCAGGTAAATGGTAAACTGGCCATTATGGCCCGTTTTTTGCCACTCCAGGTCGTGGCAGAAGTTTTTGGAAACAGTGTCCTCAACTGGGTCACAGTTGTCATCAACATAACCATTACAGTCGTTGTCTATTTCGTCGCCGCAAACTTCCGGTTTACAGTTACATAGATCATTTGGCCTGAAAAAGCCGTAACTCCGAAATCCTGCAGAACCGGAAACGACTCGAATCGGGTAAGGTCCCCAGTCATCAAAAAAGCCTGGATCAAATCCGTCTGGATCTTCTGGTTTGGTGAAGTGATTGAGATTAATCGTTTCATGGTATGTCTTGCTTTCATGTGGACCCAAGGCCACGTGCTCCACCTGATAAATAGGTACGTCCATAATGGATATCGTCCAGCCCGGCTGTATTGCAGTATCAGTGGTATTTCTTATTGTTGATTTTATGTCAACCAGGTAATGCCCCAGATACTGGGCGCGGTTGACTTCTGTTACAACATCGCTTTCACTGATGACAGGCATTTTCAGGATGCCGTCTCCTCTTGCAGGATTTTTTGCCTTGAAACCATTGCTTTGCGGGACAGTAATCACAACACGGTATGGGAACCCATCATTGCCATCCATCCAGTCCGGCCGTTCCCCTTTGTAATAATAGAAAAAGGTTTCTCCAGGAGCCAAAAAGCCGGTGTGGGCAAATCCCCCTTCTGCAGGATCTACAAGTTGCCCGTGGATATGAACAGCAAACTCAATGTCCCTTGGTACGTCTGAAATATTTGTAATTTCAGCCCAGACCTCAATGGGCAACTCTGCTCCTTCATTATAATAAGCTCCCACATTTGTCACCGAGGCTACCGAATCTGGAGCCGGGCACAATGCCTTTGCAGTGGGAGCCCAACACAAAACAGCCATAATAAGTACGGTTAGAAACAATTTCTTGCTTTCCATACCCCCTCCTTTGTCTTGATTATTGTTATCCTTACGACAGAAATAAACCAATAATGAATAATTACAATAGCAAAAAGATAGAAAGTCAAGAAAAATAATTTCCTAAATAGGAAAAGAGAGGAAGGCCAGTAAACCTGGGCATAAAAGGGAGTAAGGTGGAAAAACCATTCACTCAGACGATGAGGAAATGAGGGAAATGCGACGAGCAAATAATGTATGGGAGACTCAGCAAGGATCATCAAAAAGCCCGAAACAGGCTACCCTAAACCTCCGGCCTTTGCGATTCAGAACCCGGTTTAGCTGCAGCGCCAATTTGGGTGAAATTTTACCCATGATAATGGTTTAAAAATAAGTCCTCATAGCTTTCAGAAAACTAAAAAGACAGTCTTGATGGGGTTTAACTGGATCAATGCTGATTTCTGAATGAATATTTAGCAAGTTAATAGTTTATGTGCCAGGGGCTAAAAGTTGACGTCCTCTCGCCATCAGCACCTTCAGGTTCAGCACGGAAAGAAGAGCCTGTCCAGGCTCAAAACAAAGCGGAGCAACGAAGTTCGGCCTTGAAAGATTAAAGTACACGCTACCAGGTTTTTTAATGAAAATGAGCAGTCAGGCTTCGTACCACGTCAAAAGGTATTCCAATGCCCTGGCAGGTCCAGGAGTTCTTTTCTTCCCCGAAGACGGAGACTACGTTGAAAGGCTTCATGGCATGGACAATATAATTGGGCAAGCTGGAGGTGGCGTAGCATCTTGTCATTACCAAGTAACTACAGGCGCATCTGGCCTCGCACATTTTTAGGAGGCCATTCAAAGGCAATCGCGCAAGAAGCACAGCCACAAAATTTGAGGCCAAAAGGGTGCTTAAAAAACAACCCGACTAAACCCCTTTACCAAAGACATCCGGGTATCTTCGAATTTGCTCCTTCAGGTCCTTATCAAATCGGATAACTATGACCTGGTAGCCCTTTATTCTCAGCATTCTTCTTCTTTTCTATCCAATGGCCCGGCGATTTAGGCGGTTTTGTTGCTTTTAATGCAAAAATCTTACTTGGCAGCGTTCTGGGATTGGCTATACCCGTAAGTTATTGTTAAAATATTTAATTTTAACAGTATGATTTTGGAGTAGATAGCAAGGTGTACTACGTTATGGATAAGGTGTGTTGGCTTAAGAAATGGGCTGAGTCTTCTCCGCACCATATTTAAGGGTGTAAGCAGAAAAATTAAATGAACGGTCTGACATTATTTCAATCAAACAGGCTTGAAGCCCTGGCAGAGCGTCTTGCTGCAGAGCTTGTGGCAGCAAAAAGGAGGCAGTTTTCCTTCCGTCCAGATGTCATTCTTGTAAACAACTATGAGATGGCCCAGTGGCTTGCCATAAAGTTGGCAGAAACGAAAGGGGTGTGTGCAAATCTGCGTTTCAGGCTCCTTGGCTCTTATGTTTACGAGCTTTCAGGGTGGCTAAGGTCTC
>JALWYS010000204.1 GCA_027003115.1 Deltaproteobacteria bacterium
GGGACAGGACCGAAACATGGTAGCATGGCCAGCCTGGAATAATTCACCTGGGACTTGAAAGAGAGATTCTATGTAAGTTATGCATTCTTACCTCAGGAGAGGCTTGACATCCTTCGTCTAAAGGTAGCGTTTTGTTAGCTCACTTAAGCGTATCCAGCGCATCCATGTTCATACTTTCCCAGAATGATCGATCACTCAACCAGAAATTGCGCCATTGATTCACATTCATCCTCTGATGACCAGTCTTTACGGCTTCTCGTAGTTCATCTGCATTGCGAATTCCCGTAATCTTCGCGAGTTTTTCGAAATGGCGGTGTTGTGCTGCCCTGAGAAAGAAAGGAAATGCACCAGAACGTGATGAATAATGTAGGGTCTGGGGATACCAACGAGCACTGTCGTTTATAAATGCCATCATCAGAACGAGCAATTCTGCTTGCATGACATCCGCAAAAGGAATGTCGGCTCTGTCAGCTTGCCGCTTTATGAGTTCTGCGGCAGGTGCATAAAGCTTTCTACCCTCTGGTGCAAGTATCTGCAATGTCTCTGAATAACCGTAGAATGCATCGAATGTAACGAACCGATCAGGGCCATGAGCTTCTGTTTCTGGCAATAGATAGTGACTAGTAAAGATAAGATTAAGAATGTCGAAAGCACCAGTCTTCAGAAGTGCGGCTACAATATACAAGAAAATTTCATAGACAAAGACACGATGTGCCTCGAACCAAACATCGTTCCATGAATTGAGTTCTGGCGGCCGCGACTTAAGTTCAAGTAAACGCTCTAGCATGGCAATTAGCGCTTCACCGAACTCATCAGAGGGATCGACCTCGGATTCAAGCAGCACCCAGTCTACGATATGATCACGTACCAGCTTGAGTTTACCGCAATCCTGTAGAACCCGCTCGCCCATATTCTCAACTTTGGGCCTTTCTCTGACGCGTAGCGCGTCCGCATACATGTAACATGCATCAAGGAAATCTTGCCGATAGTGCTTGACTCCACGCTTCCCTTGAAGAATAGCTTGCTCTAATGCCCTAAATTTTACAACCGCAGGACTTGCGGGAGCAGCAACATCCATTGTTATATAGGTAGGTGGCTTGCCAAGAGTAGGCTTCTCATGGGCAGGTTTGCCATAGAGAACCCGAATCAGCTTTTCCCAGTTCTCATTGACAGCCTCAGGACTGGAAAAATCGATCCAAATACGCGATTTGAGGAAAGTAGGTAGGTATGGCTCTCCTGATTCGTCGAATTCGCAAACTATTGGAATAAACTTAGATTGCTTAACCTTAGAGTAGACCTCTCTCGAGATGATCTGTGATTCAGTCCCAACGCCTGCTTTCCTTGCGTCAGCTTTTGCAGCGTATTCGGAATCCGAAAAGACAAGGACATGAGTTACAGACTCGTCCGTGACCATTTTTTCCATGAAAGCATATTTGTCATCACCTTCGTTGAGATCCCAGATATCTAGAACTACGTCAACACCATCATTAACAAGTTGTTCAGCCCACTGTCGTATGCGATCCTGGTGTCCCGGCGATGACCAGCTATAAGATATAAATACTCGTGGATTCACAAGCACCCCCATTTGAGCTAACGACAAAGCTCAGCTGCCGCCAAGGAGCGCAGCGGATTGGCGGTCAGCTGGAGCGATTTGTTGGGCTAACATATTGTTTCGATAACTAATTCTATATCCTCTAATAGTTTTTCGAGGTAATGAAGATTACAAATAATAAAATTAGAAAAAAATATTCTTTGTGTATGTTGTTTGCTGGCAATCAGGTTCTCAATCAGCTCCTCTGGATCATTCCATACCCTATTTGAGTTTATTTTTTTCATTCTCATTCTCTTAATTTTACCTATGTTGCGATAATTGGGCGGTTGCTGAATTTTTTTGAATACGCTCCGACTATGAGAAGAAAAGCCAGGGCTAAATGATTGGGAATAGCATATAAATGGTACTGTCTCGGAAAATTCATCTAGGGAAGCACAACTAGATATTGTTTCACAATTCTTATGACATGTAACTCTGTATAGGGTGGCATTTGTTACAAGAATGGGACAAAAGAAGAAAGGTATTATGTCCTCTTTATTACTTTCTAATGCGTATTTAATGTAACTGCTTAACAAATCAGGCAAGGCATATTGCAGTTGATTAATTCCAGTAATTATGCTCTTTGGATTTACTTCTCCTTTTTCTGTGTCAACTTCAATAGCTTTTACTGAATGAGTTAACTTATCATCAAGAATGCAAGTGCAACATGGATCAAAATTATAAATGGAAAAATGATCTATGGCGCGTAATGTATATATATGCTTGCGATATTCATCACCGACAGGATTTGGTGAATCGAAAAAAAGCCATTTTTTATGGTCTAGTCTGTATTTGCATTCAATTAAAATACTGAGTTGGGCCTTGACAGTATCAGGGCTCTCAAGAGGGGAGTATCCAGTCGCCTCGATGTCAACTGAAAAATCTTTATATTCTGTACCGGTGTATTTAGTGTATTTAAAATCATTTTCGATAAAATAATTTCTTCTGGCTAGGATATGACAAACATCTATCTCTAGTGGTATTCCAGACGATAGTATCCTGCTTTTCCATTTCATATATAGCAATTCCTATATTGCCCAACATCATTAATATCTCTATCGATTTCTTGATATTTTTCCCTTATAGACGTCCACCTTTTCCATATGTTCTGATATCTACCCACCCGAAATGGAAAAGCAAGGCATATATGCCATTTTTACCTCGGAAAATCCATATATTCGAATAATATGGTAAGAACTCTGGATGATCAAGTATTATTCTGGCTTAATTCCAAACCAAGGCTGATGGATCAGTTGCTAAGGGCCTGCGCTATCATCACCACTCGTGTATAACCAAAACAATCTTCTGCAAGTGGATTGTACGCTACATCAGACATTGGGTAGGAAAGACCCATTCAAGGGAAATGAATAGACCTCTTAAACCCATAGAAAGGGCCTTGAAGAAAACTTACCAACTTTTGCCTCTATGACAAACTAAAGAGAACGACGAGGCTCTTTGCCGCCATATAGCAAGAAGCTGAAGGAGTACCGGAATGGAGATCACGTAGAGCTTATTCGTTAAGCGATGTTTTCGCTTTTGACACATAGCCATGACCGTTACTTCCTGAAATCCTGGATCTCCTGTAGCCTCTGAAAGCCTTCCAGGGAATCAACCACCAGGCGTTTTTTTGCATCCACTGACTCAAAGAGCCGGGCCTGTTTGTCCGTAAGTTCCCGGTTGTATTTCGCCTCGATCAACCACCTGTCCTCGGTAAGGAAGTCGATTTCAACACCATCTTTCAACAGGTAGCAAGGTCTTTTGTGCTTAATGGCAAAAAAGACCAGGTTCTCAAATATTGCGCCCCGGGCCCGTATGCCGGTTACGGCATTTCTTATGCCGACATCGCCGGCATAGACCTTTTTGGGGGCTTTCAGCCTCTCGTTAAGCTTGCCGCATCGTTCTACTGTGTAGATTATGTAGGTACTGGAAAAATAGTTCAGAAATCTCCTGGCAGTATCAACGCTTATACCAAGAATCTTGGCGATCCTGTTAAGCGTCAGCTGCTTTCCTGCACGTTCCATCAGGAGGCGGAAAAAGTCCCTGACAGAGGTTTCATCCTTGATTTTGTGGCGGCTGATTATGTCCTTGTAGATTAAATCGTCAACCAGTTGTTTGATGTATTCCGGATCGCCTGTAAGCACGTATTCCGGTATCCCGCCTGTCTCCATGTATTCCGAAAATGCAGATTCAAGAAGGTGGCGGTCAGCCCTTTTTATATGGAGGCCTTTAAATCTTAGAAATTCCTGGAAATCCAGAGGCAGAACCTCTACCACCCTTTCCCGTCCGGTAAGGAGCGCCTTTTCATCTCCAAGGACCGAGGCGGAAGAAGAGGATGCGTAAATCTTGACGTTGAAAGCGTCATAAAGATTTTTGAGCTGCAGGCTGAAGCCCTCCTTGCAGGCCACCTCATCAAGGAAAAGGAAGGATTTTTCACTTGTGGATATCTTCTGGATTTTGAGAAATTCCTCCACAATCTCCAGAATCGAGTGGTGTTCAAGGCCGTAAAAATCCAAAGAACAGTAGAAGATATGACCCGGGTCAATGCCGTATTCTCTGATCAGGGCCTGGATTACCATTTTCATCAAGGTTGTCTTCCCTACTCTGCGAAGCCCTGTAAGAAGGATGACATCCTTTGTGCCTTTGAGGGAGAGAAGGTTTTTTAGATAGCGTTCCCTGGGAATGAAAGCTGGCCAGTTGGATGATTCCCACCACGGATTAAAACGGAACAAGAGGGATTCCACTTCTTTTTTACGCTCCCGTCGTATAAATTGATTAAATCATATACGATATTATCGTAAAGTCAATGGCCGCCATATACTTTAACCACCCCTTCAGTGCTCCCCATTCATTTTTCTTCCTTTTTGCCCTGTATTCTCAAGTTGACTGGCAGTAAACGTAAGGCAGATAATTCCTTAGGTACTTCAAGCGCCAGATCCCGCACAATACCACGACAAATCGGCGACCATGGGGGAAGGAGCAGGCCTGCAAAACCTCTCTTGGATTTTGGAGATAGGGCCGTAATCTTGGACAGGGTCGAATAATAGAGGAGAAAGGTTATATATTCTCCGGTTTTAAATAAGAAAAAATATCAACTGTTCCAAGCCTAGAGCTGATTAAAAAGGGAAAGAAGGACAAGGGACAAGGTGGCCTGGGAAGGCCTAAGGGAAAGTCCTACGACAGAACCGAGTGGGAGGCGATTATGGCCCTGGCGAGCTCCTTGAGCTTTATACGTTGGCGGCGGCTTTCCTTCTGCATCATGCGCATTGCCGCCTCCTCGTCAATGGACAGGTGTTTCATGAGGATGCCCTTTGCACGCTCAAGCAGCTTTCTTGCCTCCAGCTCCTCAGAGAGGTTTTCCACCACTCCTTCAAGGGCGTTTATGGTCTGGGCAATGGACTGGGCCATCTCAATGGCCGGCACCAGGTCGTCCACATGGACAGGCTTTACCAGGTAACCAAGAATGCCCCTGCCCTTGGCCTTTTCCACCAGGTGCTTTTCTGCATAGGCGGTCACCAGGATGATGGGGATGATGTTCTTGCCCGGGATGCTGTTTATTTGGCGGGCCGCCTCCAGGCCATCCATGAGGGGCATCTTTATGTCCATGAGGATCATGTTGGGGTTTAGCTGGGCGGTCTTTTCCACTGCCTCCACCCCGTTGTATGCAACGCCCACAACCCTGTATCCTGCGTTTTGAAGTATGGTTCGGAAACCGTCTGCAACGGATCGATCGTCTTCGGCAAGAAGAATTCTAAGGGAAGGTGTGGATGCTCTCGGTGCGGATGGGCGTGAAGGGTTTTTAGGGCTCATTACAACCTTTTCTCCAAAAACAAAGGCACCCCACCGTTTCAGAATCGAAAGGTGAAATGGCTGGGGGACTAGGATTCGAACCTAGACTAGTAGATCCAGAGTCTACCGTCCTGCCATTAGACGATCCCCCAGCAGCTAGTATTTTGAAATATAGAAGTTGGTCTCTGGCTTGTCAAGAATTGGTGTGAAAGGAAAGGATTTGGACTCAAATAAAAGGCTTGTTATTTTGACAGGCAGGTGTAGAGTGCACACGGCTTAACTGTCATCGTATTCCTGACCTTCCTGTCTGATATTCCACCAAAGAACAATTCAGCAGCGCAAAGTGGTTGGCGAGCGCGATGTTATTAATGCCGGCCAGGATGCGTTTCCTGCCATGTTTCAAAGGACGTGGTGTGCCTTTGACAGGTTGCGCACAGTTTACGCTGCAATCCCTGTGTGGTTGCAGGAAGAAAGGGAAAAGACATGTCATTTGAAAAACTCAAGCTCAATCCTTCCATTATCAAGGCAGTAAAGAAATGTGGCTACGAAAGCCCCACTGCCATCCAGGAAAAGGCCATACCCCAGGTGTTAGGTGCAAGGAACCTTGTTGCCTCTGCCAACACGGGTACAGGCAAGACAGCGGCCTTTGTGCTCCCCATCCTCCACAGGCTTTCTGAAGGAGGCCGCGGCGGAAAAGGCGCACCCAGGGTCCTTATTCTGAGCCCAACCAGGGAGCTTGCCGAGCAGGTTGCAGATGCTACAAGACGATACGGCAGGTTTTTGAACGTAAAGAGCACGGTGATCCTTGGCGGGGTGTCATACGGGCCGCAGTTTAAGGCCTTGTCCCGCCCAATAGACGTTGTTATTGGCACTCCAGGCAGGCTTCTTGACCACCTGGAAAGGGGAAGCCTTAATCTTTCAAGGCTTGAAGTTCTCGTGCTCGACGAGGCGGACCGAATGCTTGACATGGGTTTTAAGCGGGATGTGGAGCGCATCACAAGGGCGACTCCGAAAAAGAGACAGACACTTCTTTTTACCGCCACCATGGACAGGGCCACTTCAAGCCTTGCAGACAGGCTCATGACGAAACCTGTTCACATAGACGTGGCATCTGGCAAGGTGACCGTTGATTCCATTTGCCAGCGCATATACCTCGCGGACAGCCTTGGTCACAAGAAAAGGCTCCTGAGGCACCTTGCATCAGACAAGGGTCTGAAAAGGGCAGTGATCTTTTCAGCAACAAAGAGGGGTGCCGAGGAGATTGCGCGGGATCTCAAAAAACACGGCCACAAGGCAGCAGCACTTCACGGGGACATGAGCCAGGCTGCAAGAAGCAGGACCATGGCCAGCATGAAGCGGGGAAAGGTCAGGCTTCTGGTGGCCACAGACGTGGCAGCAAGGGGAATAGACGTCTCCGGCATAAGCCACGTCATAAACTTTGACCTTCCCCAGGCTGCCCACGATTATGTGCACAGGATAGGGCGGACAGGGCGTGCAGGCGCAGAAGGCATTGCCATTTCCTTTGCAAGCGGAAGCAAGGATGCCGCCCAGCTAAAGGCCATTGAGCGCTTTATCGGCATGAGGATCAAGAGAAACACCATTGAGGGGCTAGAGCCCCAAAGGCCCCTTGCAGCTCCCTTGAAAACAACCCGCTCCTTCAGGCCTGGAAGAAAAAAGAAGAGATTTTCCTTTGGGCTTAAAAACGCAGAGGGTCAAAAATCAAGGCGGGGAACGGTCAGAATAATAAAGTAGAAACGTTAGTTACTACCGCCTCCAGGCCTTGAGAACCTGTTGTAGACAAGGCCAATTATGAGGCCAAAGATTGCGCCGTCAAAAAAGGCCCAGACGGCCCCGACAACAGCACCCAAAAGGCCTGGCTTGTAGCCGATGTAGATGGAGGCCATCACCTCCACGAATCCGGAACACCATCCAAAGGAGGCAGCCAGGCCTGCAAGAAAAACGCAAAGTGACCAGGCAGCGCCTATTGCAATGGCAATGGCTTTGATATTCAGTTTTGACATGGCTTTCGTCCTCCAAGAAGGTCAAGGCCATCTCGACCCGAAAGGCAAGGTGGCAAACAAAAGGCGGGCTTTACCTGCAAACTCCACCTGCGATAATGGAGTGTAGGGAATCGCCAGTCTGAGCAATGGTGCCTTGACAGGCGTTTATTCTGCACCCAGATTTTTCAGGATTTTTTTTCGCCAACGGCTCCTTTATTTCCCTATGGCGTGGGACCGCTTCGATAACTCCGCTCTTTGGATTTATCCAGAGAGAATGTGATCTTCCCTCTCTTTTCAGGTAGCATCCTGCTATGCGGAGTTTCCTCTCCAACTCGCTACGCTTCATGCGACCTGGACCTTGTCGCGTATCACATCCTTAGGTAGACCCCGCAGGAAATCTTCCCTACGATCCTGGAGAATTAACTCGATAGCCTCTTTTAGATTGGCCTTGGCCTCTTCGATTGTCTCGCCTTGACCATTAGCCCCTGGGATTTCCGGACATACAGCCCAGTACCCACCTTCAGGGGCTTTATAAATGATTGCTGTAAATTCTGCTTTCATCTACACCTCCAACCTTGCATGGCCTGACGCTTGAAATATGCGTCTAGAGGCCCCTAAATGGACGTTCTGAACTCAAGGGCCTTTTTCAGGGTCATCTGGTCTGCGTACTTAAGGTCTGTGCCCATGGGGATTCCGCATGCTATCCGTGTCACCTTGACATCATGATTCTTCAGCATGTCGGTAAGGTAACTGGCCGTGGCCTCGCCCGCCACTGTGCTGCTTGTGGCAATTATTATCTCCTTAACAGGCTCCTTTTCTATCCTCTTTATGAGTTCTTTTATTCTCAACTCGTCAGGGCCAATGCCCTCCCTTGGAGCAAGTACTCCCTGGAGCACGTGGTAAATGCCGCTAAAGGAGCCTGTTTTTTCTATTGCAACAACGTCTCCAGGCTCTTCCACAACGCAGATGACCTCCTGGTTCCTTCCCTGGGCCGTGCAGATCTGGCACGGGTCTTCCTGGGAGAAAGTAAAGCACCGGGAGCAGATGCCTATCTTTTCGTGAAGCTCAAGGATGGAGGCCCCAAGCTCCCTTGCCACTGCCGGCGGCCAGCGAAGTATCTGGAGGGCCATGCGCGTTGCGCTCTTTTCCCCAACGCCTGGAAAGCGCATGAGATTTTTTATGAGCCTTTCAAGGGCAGGTGGAATTGCCTGAATCACCGGGGTAACTACCTCAGAAAAGCCCAGGCATCTTGAGCCCGCCTGTGAGCTTTGACATCTCGCTTTCAACCATCTCCTTGGATCGGGCAAGGGCCTCGTTCACTGCGGCCACCACCAGGTCCTGGAGCATCTCCACGTCATCCGGGTCAACCACTTCCTTTTCAATGGTAAGGGAGACGATCTCGGGCTTTCCATTTGCAACGGCCTTGACCATTCCCCCGCCCACGGTGACTTCAACGGTCTTTTTGGCCAGCTCCTCCTGGGTCTTTGCAATCTTGTTCTGAAGGATCTGGGCCTGACGCATCATCTCTTTCATATTCGGATTCATCTTCTCAACTCCTTTTTCTTTTATTCTTTTTGTATCTGCCAAAGAGGGTAACATTGCTTATGCGTGCCTGAAAGATGTTAATGGTCTCCTGCACAAGGGGATTTTGAATAAGCTCCTCCCTGGGGTTTAGTCTTTGGGCGCTGCTGCCGTTACCTGCCCCATTCCCCAAAGGGGCTGCCTCTTCCTTTTCGAGCTTAAAGGAGATGTTAATGGGGCGTTTGAAAAAGCGCGAAGCCATGCTGTTTATCTGGCTTGCACGTTCCCTGCCAAGAAGCATCTCACCACGCACATCCCCTTTACAGATAACCTCGAGCTGGTCATTCCCCATTGATTTTACTTCAAGGCATGCATCCAGCACGCTTCCAAGGCTGGGGCTTTGTTTTTTCACAAACTTGACAAACTCAGGCCACATCTTTTCCGGGTGCTTTTCCGCTTCCGAATAAGAGGCTGGATCTTCCTGCTGTTTGAGGGTCTGGCTTTCGGGGATTTCAGAAGGGGCTTCCGGCCTTACCTGGGTATTTAACGGCTCCTTTAGGCTGGCTTCTGTTGTGACGGCCTCTTTCGCATCTGCCTCTTCGTAGAGGAGAAGAAGCCTTTCAAGGCCTTCAAGGACCTTGTCTATGTGCACGAATTCCTGCAGGCTGCACATCTTCATTACAAGGATTTCAAGGCAGGTTTTCGGAGTGAGGCTCCTGTATAGCTCATCCATGCCTGAAGAAAGGACGTCCATGGCCTGAAGAAGCGTGTTAAAAGAGACCTTGGCAAGGCCCTTTCCCATCTCTTCCAGCCGTTCCCTGGAAAGGCTGGTGAGGGTGGCGCCGTTTTTTACCCCAACCTTTTTGATTACTGCAAGGTCTCTGAGGAAACCCAAAAGATCCCTGGCAAGGTGATGCAGGTCTATTCCCATCTCGTAGACCCTGTTCAGGATGGAGAGGGCCTTAGAGACGTCTGATGCGAGAATGGCGGCTGCAAGCTCCTCTATTGTGGCAAGCCCTGCCACGCCAAGGGCCTGGCAAACGTCCTCGTAGCTTTCTGCCCCAAAGGCGGCCACCTGGTCAAGGAGGCTCAGGCTGTCCCTTACGCTTCCCTGGGC
>JALWYS010000205.1 GCA_027003115.1 Deltaproteobacteria bacterium
GAAAGTGGCTGCTTTCTTTTAAACCTGACCAGGTGGTTGTGAAAAGGCGTCATGGAGGTACTGCCGAGGCCTTGCTTGAAGGGGCTGGTGTCCAACTAAAAACTTAATTCTTTCTTTTGCTCGCCCAAAAGAAAGAACCAAAGAAAACGGCGCCCCGTTGCCGCTTTCCCCCTGCGCGTGGGAGTAACCGTCCCTGGCGGGCTGAAAGGGCCATCCTGGCCGACAGCCCGTGGCGGCGTCCATGCCGCCACCCCTTCGGGGCCTTACCGGGCCTGTTACTCCCATGCTCGGCGCGGCAAAAGGGGTTGAAAAAAACACTACCTCACGTCAACTGGAGTGCTTAAATCTCTTTACTTGGAAATCGACCAGTGTATGTGGTAACTAATTTTGAAATTAGGTGTCTATTTTTTTCATGAAAATAGGTCTGGTCTCGGTCTGGTTAGATTTGATAATGTGAGAGTTTTCGGCTAATATGAAACATTAATGCATTTTAGACGAAAAGAGGGCCTAATGTATATAAACAGAACCTTGGAAAGGTTTTTCCTTGAGGTAGACAAACACTTCCCAGTGTTACTGCTAACAGGCGCACGCCAGGTTGGGAAGACAACCATGTTGAAACATCTTCGCAAAGAGGGCATGCAGTACGTTACCTTTGATGATCCAATGGTTCTGAGCCTGGCGAAGGAAGACCCCGCGCTTTTTATGCAAAGATTTGAAGCCCCTTTGATCCTTGATGAGATCCAGTACGTTCCAGAGTTGTTTCCTCACATAAAGATGTCTGTGGACAGAATCATGCAGCCGGGGATGTTCTGGCTCACTGGTTCCCAGCAGTTTCATATGATGAGAGATGTTTCAGAGTCTCTGGCGGGGCGAATCGCACTTCTTTCGCTGCTTGGCCTGTCCCGGCGCGAAATGTTACGAGAAATCGCCACATCCGGGCCATTTCTTCCAATTCCTGAAGTTGTTAAGGCAAGGCTTGCCGCAAACGGAAGGCTTTCTTTAACAGATGCATATGCCCTTATTTGGCGAGGTTCTTTACCAAGGATTGCCCTGGATAAGAAAATTGATAGAGACCTCTTTTATTCTTCCTACGTACAGACCTATCTGCAAAGAGACGTTCGCGATCTCGTCAGGGTTGCTGATGAAATGGCCTTTTTGCGCTTTTTAAGGGCCTCTGCCGCAAGGACTGGGCAGATGATCAACATGGCGGATTTGGCAAGGGATGCAGAGATTGCTCCCAATACTGCGAAAAACTGGCTGTCGATTCTTGAGGCCTTAGAGATTGTTTATCTTTTACCTCCCTATGCGGCAAACCTGACCAAGCGGTTGGTCAAAAGACCCAAGCTTTATTTCCTGGATACCGGCCTTTGTTCCTATCTTACAAACTGGTCCAGTCCGCAGACCCTAGAGGCTGGGGCAATGGGAGGCGCCATTTTTGAAACCTGGGTAATTGGAGAGATACTAAAAAGCTACTTTCACAATGGGAAACAGCCCGCCCTTTACTATTACCGGGACAAGGACAAAAAGGAGATCGATTTACTTATAATCAGGGACGACACCGCGTATCCCATTGAAATCAAAAAAACCGCAAGCCCCACAAGGAAGCATGTCCGCCACTTTCGGGTAATTGAGCGTCTTGGACTTCGACGAGGACAGGGAGCGGTAATATGTTTTGTAGAGGATATCCTTCCTCTTGCTAAAGACATAAACGCCATTCCAGTTGCAGCCCTTTGACTGCGGTTAGTTAAGTAAAAAAAATGTGGCTGTTAAAGTGTGCCCTTAACCTGTAAGTGCAAGATAAAAGCGCCAATCGGGCCTAAGAAATTGGTGTAACTTAATCTGTAAATATCTTCAGGACCTCGTAGGTTTTTACCCCGGATGGGGAGCGAAATTCCACCTCGTCTCCCTCTTCCTTTCCAAGAAGCGCCATGCCAAGGGGGGATTTTATGGATATCTTTCCAAGTTTTATATCAGACTCGTCAGGCCCAACCAGTTGGTAAACCACCTCCTCACCGGTATCCAGGTTCTCAAGCCGGACCTTTACCCCGAAAACCACCTTTTCACAGGACTGGTTGGAGCAGTCTATTACATCCGCTACTGCAAGCTTGCTGTTAAGATATTGTATTCTTGCCTCAAGCTGGCCCTGACGTTCCTTTGCAGCATGGTACTCGGCATTCTCCGACAGGTCTCCGTGGGCCCTTGCCTCTTCAATGGCTTTTATGACCTCATATCTCTCAACCCGTTCAAGGTGTTCAAGCTCTTCCTTTAGTTTCTGAAAACCCTCTGGTGTAAACGGAATCCTTTCCATCCTCTTGGAAACCTCTTTTGTCAAATGAATAATCTAAAAAAGACTGCCGCAATGAGACGGCAGCCTTTATTTAGTAAATGCTAGGATAACAAAAAATGGAACAGATTCAAGACATTTGTTCTTGACTTTGCTGAAATTATGTTACGGTCTTGTTGATTTTGCTCCCGAATTCAAAAGCGTCCTCAAAATTTTTCTGTGTATGTCATCATCTATGGAGCCTTTTTTAAGTTTGGATACGCTTTTAGCAAGGGTGCCTGCGTCCCAGCCGTGGCAGGAGGCGCATGTACCAACCCGAATAATCCGCCGGATTTCCTCTTTGTTGAAGGGACGTGCCCCCACGTGGCTGGTTGCCTGGAGCTGGGTTCCGTTTTCATCAACTATTTGTTCCAGGCTGAAGGGCAGATCAACGCCATTTGCCTTGGTGACGTACAAATCGCGGCCAAGCCCCAGGCTCTTTCTGTTTGCATGGCAGCTTTCACAGCTTCTCGCCTTTTTGCTCGTGGTGTGGGGCTGGATGGGGTTTGTGGCAATGGCATAGACTCCATCTGTTGTCTTGTACACCTTGTTGTGCACCCTGCATTTCCCGTCAGGTCCAATCTGGGTAAAGATGACCTGGCAGCCTGGAATAAAGGGGCTTACAAGCCCCTCGCTGTTTATCCC
>JALWYS010000206.1 GCA_027003115.1 Deltaproteobacteria bacterium
TTCAGAAAGGCTCCTGGGCCTTAGACCGTTTTCATTTATCTTGTCATCCTGCTGGCAAACTGGCGACAAGGTAGAGGAATCATCATGCAGGGGCTGTTGGATCTTTTTAAAATCCATGTTTCTACCTCGCCCCTGAAAGTCGTCCAAGGCCCTTCTTTATAAGCTCATGTATCTCCAAACCTGTCTCCCCTTTAAGGACCTCTGAAATTGCCCTTTTTGCTTCTGTAGGCCGATATCCGAGATTTACAAGGGCAGATACCGCGTCATCAAAAACAGGAGATCTTTCCAGATCTGTCTGCCTTGTTTCCGTCTCAGGCAAGAATGGTTTGCCTTCTTCTGAAAGTATCCTGGAGGCCTTTTCCTTTAGATCTACGCATATCCTGGCTGCTGTCTTCTTTCCTACGCCATGAACAGATCTTATGCGAGATGTCTCCCCCTTTGCTATATCAGAGATGAGTTCATCTGGTGTCAAAACAGAAAGTATATTCAGGGCAAGTTTTGGCCCTACTCCTGAAACCTCCAAAAGGACCTTGAAAACTGTAAGGGCCTTTTTATCAGGAAAGCCATAAAGGCTTATTCTGTCATCTTTTATAATTAATTGGGTATAGAGTCTGGCAGTACTACCCTTGGCCGGCAGCTTTTCAAGAAGGGATGCAGGCATTTCCACCAGGTAACCGATTCCGCCCACATCCAAGAGAGCCGCGCCGTCTGAAATCTCAATCACAGTGCCCTTAAGATAGCCAATCAACCCCAGGCTCCTGCAGTAGCAATTTCTTTATAAAGTAAAAAAACAATGCCCCCTTCAAGGGATTTGCACCTCCATCAAATGGTTGACCTTCATGGACTGAATGTGGCAAAGGGCAACGGCCAGGGCGTCAGAAGCGTCCCTGGGAAGAAGCCTGTCAAGGCCAAGTATCAGGGCGACCATTTCCTGTACCTGCCGCTTTTCTGCCCTTCCGTAACCAACAACCGCCCTTTTTACCTCGAGGGCCGAATATTCGTATATGTTCAGACCCTGATTTATTGCTGCCATGAGCAGTGCCGCACGGGCATGACCAAGCTTAAGGGCTGCGCCTGCATTTCTGGCAACAAATACCTCCTCAAAGGCTGCACAAGAAGGTGTAAATTCACAAATTATCTGGCAAAGGCTGTCATAGAGGTGCTTGAGCCTTTCAGGAAAACTCCTCTTTGTATTTGTCCTTATGACACCGGCTCCAAGAACAGATACGGCCCCGTTGTTACCTCTTTTTATAACTCCATAGCCAGTTGCAACCGAGCCAGGATCGATTCCAAGAACAGGGCCATTTTTCATTGTCAGGCAACCCTTTCCAAAAGCTCATCGGGTATATCAAAGTTGGCGTACACGTTTTGCACGTCGTCGTTTTCTTCAAGTGCATTCATAAGGGCAATGAGCTGCTGGGCCTTTTTCTCGTCCTCAACCTTTACTATATTAGAGGGCACCATTGTTACCTTTGCTGAAAGTATCTCTATTCCCTTGTCCTCAAGGGCCTTCTTGACCCTGGAAAGGTCTTCTGGTGAGGTCTCTATCTCCCACTCACTTCCTGCGTCTGTAATATCCTCAGCCTCTGCCTCAAGGGCCGCTGCCATAAGGGTATCCTCATCCACCTTGTCCTTTTCAACCACGATGAGTCCCTTCTTTTCAAATATCCAGGCAACACTTCCCGGCTCTCCTAGGTTCCCTCCCCTCTTTGCAAATATGTGTCTGACTTCAGCCACAGTGCGTTGCCTGTTGTCTGTAATGGTCTCAACAAGCACTGCCACCCCTCCAGGCCCGTAACCCTCGTAGGTGACCTCTTCGTAGCTTACGCCTTCAAGCTCTCCTGTGCCCTTCTTTATGGCCCTTTCTATGTTATTTTTGGGCATGTTTGCAGCCTTTGCAGACTCTATGGCGGCCCTGAGCCTTGGATTGGCCGCTGGGTCCCCGCCACCTAGCCTTGCTGCAACCGTTATCTCCTTGATGAGCTTTGTGAATATCTTGCCCCGCTTGGCATCCTGGGCAGCCTTTTTGTGTTTGATGGTGCTCCACTTGGAATGTCCTGACATCAATCTCCTCCACTTAAGTTTTTATCTTAAGGCTGCTTAAAGGTACACAAGATGAAAAAAATTTTAAAGAAAATCCAGAGAGGTCTGGACGGTTCAATCAGAACCTTTTGACCTTTTCGTAAAAACTCTGAAGGTCTTTCTTTATGAAGTTCTTGACCTTACCAAGATTTTTCCTGTGCCTCACCCATATCTGGTGTCTGGCCTTCTTTTCTATGAGCTTAACCACCCTTGGCCTTATCCTTGCCCAAAGATCCCTGTCATAGGCAGATTCCAGATCAACGAGCCCATCAGGGTCTGAGCTGCAGTTCTTAACGAAGTTTGGAAAGGTTACCTTCTGAAAATACATGGAACCTGCTCCAATGGTAAAAAGAAGCCATATTACTGGCCAAAGAAAACTGTCAACCGAAAGATTTCCTGTCACCAGGGAAAGCAGGAACGGACTTTCTGGATACCCGGTTAAAAGGTTCATGATCAAATCACCAAGGAGAAAGGCAAAAAGGCCTGAGATGGCCATGGACTTGGCAAATGCCTTGAGTCTTTCAAAGAATAAGGTTTTGAACCTCTCCATTGCCTTTATGACAAGGCTGAGTTCACGGGCCACCTTGTCTACCTCCTGGAGCATATGAAAAAGCCGCATCCTGGGTGCACTAAGAAGGGCCTTTTTGAGCTCTTCCCTCTCCTTCTCCCAGACCTGGAACTCCTTTGGCACCTCCTTGCCCGGGATGTTGGCATACGTAAGAAATATCCTTGGTATGTCCTTCCTGCCGGTCATCTGGGACAGATTCCAGCAAAGTGTCCCATAGGCGCGTACAAGGTCTTCCAGGTTTTCACATTCATCTATTCTGTTAAGAACGAAAAGGACCCTGTCCTCTCCTGCCGAGGCTGGAAGGGTAATCCGAAGAACCTTGTAGGTTTCCTTTATGGTGCCCGCCTTGTGCGGGTCAAACATCAAGACGATAAGGTCAGAAAGCCTTGCAAGCTCGCCCACAACCCCCAGGAAATCGTAGCCTCTGTCCTGCTCTGTGACAGAATCGAGCATTCCAGGTGTATCAATTATTGCAATGTCTCTTAGCTTTTCAGACTCAATCCTTTTCATTACAAGGTGGGAAAGTAGCTTCTCGCCGAACTTTCTCAATCCCACAAAGGGCAATCTTTCATCTGCCACTATGGTACTGCCGGTAAGGTCCCCAGGGCCCTCTTCCGCATCAGGCGCTGTGAGTATGGTAAAGCTGTCGTCAGTGGGCGCCTGGCCTGTACGCTGTACATCTTGTCCCAGAAACTCGTTAATGAATGTGGATTTGCCAGAGGAGTAATTTCCGATTATTAGAACAAGTGGTTTCCATTTTAGCGGTGTGAGTAACTCCCCGATGTTGAAGCCGTAGCATTCAAAGACCTTGGATAGCTTCTTGGGAAGCATTCTTTCTATCTCTTCCTTAAGCCTGTTAATGTCCGGTAAGGCTGACTCCATTTGTCAGTGCTCCTGAATTTGAAATTATAGATTTTGTCTTTGCAAAGTTTCCTTAAAATCCCAGATACCTTGCAGTCTTTATAGCAACTCTTGACTGCTAATGAGGTTCTCCCATGGGGTCAGGCTCCAACAATCCCTCCTGGCCCTTTTTTATTGCTGAAGTGGCTAGTTTATCAACAATCTCATTTTCATCATGGCCGCTGTGCCCCCTGACCCACCTCCACTCCACGTGATGCCTTTTGGTTAATTTATCAAGAAGCCTCCATAAATCCACGTTTTTGACTGGTTTTCCTCCAGCCCCTTTCCAACCCCTTTTTTTCCAGTTGTGTATCCAAGAGGTGATGCCGTTTTTAAGATAGGCTGAATCCGTGGTTAATATCACCCTGCAAGGTCTCTTTAGTGCCTCAAGGGCCCTTATGGCAGCAAGAAGCTCCATCCGGTTGTTGGTGGTCCTTGGTGAAAAACCCTGAAGCCTCTTTTCATGAGTCCGGTACCTTAGTAGTGCCCCCCAACCGCCAGGACCTGGATTTCCCGAACAGGCCCCGTCGGTATAAATTTCCACCACCTGGGTTTCCAGGCCCTTATTTTTCCCGGCCATTCCTATCCTGTGACCTGTTCTGGTAACGTGCGTCAGTGGCTCTTTTTCTGCCCCATGTCTTTCCAATTCCTATACTAAAGGGCAAAAATATCTGGATTTTTATGTACTGTCCCTGCCCTTCCACATTGAATTCGCCCCCATGGTCTTCAAGTATCTGTTTTATAGTGGAAAGTCCAAGCCTTTTCCCACTTAATGCCCCTTGAGGTGTGCGCATTTTAGGCCCCTTTCTTCCAAATTTTCCGAATTCAGAAGTAAACAGTGTGATGAGTGCGCCAAATTTTTCCCGGCTCAGATTAACCAGTATCTTCTTAGATGGCCCCAACCTGTGTATCAAGAGCTTCAAACATTGGGCAAGGGAAAACTTTACAAGGTCTGGATCCATGCTCACAAACAGGGGTGCTGATTCATATTTGACATTTATATCAATGCCTTGACGTTTTGCCTCAGGGAGGGCTGCATCCACCACCTCCCTTACCACCTCATTGAGGTCTTCCCTGGATATGGACTCTGTTTTTTTGCCCTTTATGGCTTCAAATTCCCGGACTATCTTATCCAGTTTTTCAATCTGCTCTAGCATAAGTTCTATCTTTTTTCGCTGATTCTCAGAAAGTTGGTCTTTTTTTAGAATCCTTGTTGCCAATCCTCCAATAACCATAATGGGATTTCTGATATGGTGGGCAATACTGAGTGCTAGCTCGGCCCTGGTTCTTTCGCTGACCAAAAGCTCTGTTTCTTTGTTAAGTCTCAAAAGCTCCTGGCTGATCCTTTCTATCTCTGTCCTGTCTAATTCTATTCTCTCCATTACTCGTTTCATTTTTTGAAAAAAGACGGTTATGGAGGAAATCAGAAAGAAAAGGGCTGTATTTATTGAACCGCTTACAGGGGAAAGCGACTTCCAATAATCTACCATTCCAGCAATAAGAAGAAGATGTTTTACTATGTGGCCAAGGGACCTGGAAAGAGAAAAGGCAAAGAGTGCAATAAAAAGCCAGCATAGGTAGCCGTACAAGAAATTGTCTGGCTGCTTTTTTGCAATGTTTCTCGCCTCCTTCAGGCATAAAGCAGAAACAATAATGAGGCAAGTACTTCCAGCCAGATCTACAAATAGAATGGGATCGCAGATGCCCTTGGTCATTTTAATGGGCCTTTGTTATGATTTTCTTTGCCGCCAGCAGTTTTAATTGACCTGTTAAGCGTTCTTAGCCCTAAAAAAAAGCAGGTCATTGAAAGACAGGAAACCAAAGTATCGAACTTGGTAAGGTACCATATCCAGAATCCTATACCCCTGTTTGCAGGTATAGTAATGTCGCAAAGGTATTGACTTCGAGGGGCTAGAATGTGACCTATAAAGGTCATTATATTCCAAAACACCAAAATAATTGCGCCGAGGGCTATTGCCTTCCAGCATTTTTTTTTCCAATAAATGCTCTTTTTGATCATAAAAAAGAGCCAGAGCATGGATGATCCAAAACATATGTGGGCAAGTTGGTGAGCGAAAAGCCCCTCCGTTGCGCCATGTTCCTGAAAGGCGAGACATGGCTGAGGCATCAGAGACAGGAAAAGCAGTACAGATAGCAGGAATACAAGGCGGAAAGCCGCACTATTTTTCATTCATCTGTCACTTGAGGTTTCGTGCATGTGTAAAGAGTAACAATTCCCAGAGTCATAGGCATATGGCCCACTTTCACAAAACCGCTTTCCTTTAACATATTACAAACCTCGTGCTGTGAGAAGAATCCCTGTATAGATTCTGCCAGGTACACGTAGGCCTCCTGGTCACCAGAGATTGCCCCGCCAATGCGCGGAAGCACCATATGGAGGTAAAATCTGTAAAAATCCCTGAAAACAGGAAGAGAAGGTCTTGAAAATTCGAGAATGGCACCCTTCCCTCCTGGGCGCAAAACCCTGAACATTTCAGAAAGACCCTTTGGAAGATCGGCAAGGTTTCTTATGCCAAAGGCAACGCTAAATCCGCCAAAGCTTGAAGATGCCAGAGGGAGGCTCTCACCGTCTGCACAAAGTGGATAAATAGAATTCCTTTCAAGGGCCGAAAGCCTTTGAGCACCGAACTTCAGCATATCGTAACAAAAATCAAGGGCAACCACTGGCTCTCTAGTCTGCCTGAATATTTCCTTTGAAAGGGGAAGGGTCCCTGCGCACACATCCAAAATGGGCCCTTTAAGCCCGCTAAGGGCCTTTACGGTACGGTAGCGCCAGAGCCTGTCGATGCCAAGACTCAACAAGGAGTTCAGAAAGTCGTACCTTGTGGTGACTGAGGAAAACTTCTCCTGGACAAAGTCCTTTTTTTCTTCTCTTTTGGGTAACGGCATGGGTTAAACCTGCTCTATCTCTGGCATGGCCCTAAGCCTTCCCATCTGGTAAAGAAGGGTAAAAAAGTGTGAAAGACCCCTTAGTTTAAGCTCAGAAAGGTCAAATTCTATTCCTTTCAGGTAGGAAAGGCACTCCACCTTTGACATTGGAATACGGCCGGCAACCATGGCGCTTATCTCCTCAAGCCTTTTTGCCCCCTGGCTGTAGGCCATTTTAAGTCTCTTCTTAAGTTCACCAAGGTGCCTGCCACCTGATACGGCTAAGTCCCTTCTTACTGCCCATAGGGCAAAAACAAAGGGAAGAGAGGTGGTTTCATACCATATGGAGGCAAGATCATAGGAATAAAAGGAGGGAAAGGTGCGTTTTATTCGAAGTGCCTCATCACCTATGGCAAGATAGGCGGCAACCTCATTATCATGCTCAAAATCCTCGAAGGTGCCTGTTACGTAGCCAGGTCTGAGATTGTTAAAATACTCAAGGATGATGTAAAGGAGGTTTATGGATGTGGCCGATTGGTTTGTAAGGCAAACTGTCCTGCCTGAAAGCTCATAAATTGGAAGCCTGCTGTAAAGGACCACGCTTCCAACGGTTCCTGTTGCACTTATGCAGTAATCTTTCAGAACAAAGTAGTCCGTAAAGTCCTTTCCATAGGCAAAGGATGAGACAAGGCCAACGTCAATATGGCCTGCTTTTAGCATGTTGTTTAGGGCAGCGGGCGTGTCCTCAATGATCTCCCAGCCCTCAATCTCCCCTTCTTCCCTTAAAGGGATAAGGAGCGGTGAGGTGTTTATGAAATTTACCACCCCAAGCCGCAAGGGATTATGCAGGTTCCTTTTTTCATGGTCCAACTGTTTCTATCCTCTCTTCCAGGGCATCTGAGCAGAGAAAGTCAAAGACTTCTTTCTTTGCCCCTGTAAAACCTGAGATACCAAGCAGCTTGGCCTCTGCCCCCTGTAAAATGGCCCCGACCCTTCTTTCATATCCAAGGGCCCTTGCCCCTCCCAAGGTTGCAGCCCTGAAAAGGCGCTCAGGGTCTATTGACGGAAAGGCATTATATAGGCTCCTCAGCTGGCTGAATATAGACAAATTGTGGTTACTTGCAAGGCTGTCCGTTCCAAGACAGACCCTGTCGGTCATTTCAAAGATTCTGTCCGCTCGTGGAAGCTCCCCGTGAATATACCTGTTGCTTTCCGGGCAAAGACATATCCAGGCCCTGGATTTTGAAAGGGCCTTGTGGTCTGCTTCATCAAGAAAGGTGCAGTGGACGCAAATGGTCATTTCATCAAGGAGGCCTTCTTCTTTAAGTATGGCCACAGGAGAAGATGCGGTTTTAAAAAAACTTTTTACATCCCTTTTTCTTTCTCTAAGTATGTCAGAAATGGGCCCGGAGGCTGTTCTTACAAACTCAAGCTCCTCTTTTGATTCTGAAACGTGTATGGAAAAGGGAAGATCATCTTTATTGCACGCCTTTTTTATGGCCCTAAGGGCCTTTCTTGAACAGGTGTAAACAGAATGTGCGCTAAATGAAAAACTTTCCACTGATGGTGCCAGAACAGCAGGTTTTTCAAGTTCTAAAGGTTCCGTCAAGGGATGAATTTTTTCCAAAAAAAGATGAATCAATGGGTAGTTAGAAGAAATATCTTTTTTAAAATACGAAGGGTAAAAAACATTTGATACGTCTCCTACCAAGGATACTCCGGCATCCCTTGATAGCAATAGCCCCTTAATTACAGCATCACAAATCCTGGCACTAGGATCATCTTCTCCCTCCTTGGAAATATAATCCATGATGGCCTTTAACCATCCAAAAAAGCCAAGCCCCTCCGGGATCTTCCCCTTTAGCCAGGAAAGGCCAAGGTGACAGTGGCAGTTTACAAGGGCAGGGGTCAGAACCATCTCCCCGTGGTCAATGATTTTTGATCCAGTTGGTGCCTGTTTTTTAAGCTCTTTAAAGCTTCCAAGGTCAAGGACCGTATTGTCCCTTGTTAAAACGGCTCCGTTTTCTATTGGGGGGGTGAGGACAGGCACAAGAAGGGCTGCCCTGTGAAAATGAAGGCCTTTCATTAAAAATGGTCAACCTACAAGGGTATAGTCCATAAGCCTTTGTCTTGGCTCAAACCCTGCATCCTTAATGTGTCTTTGTATGTCTGCCTCTGAAAGTCTGTGGCTGACCCCTGCTGCAGTCACCACATTTTCCTCTATCATGGTGCTTCCAAAGTCGTTTGCCCCAAAGAACAGGGCCATCTGGGCCACCTTGTATCCCTGGGTCACCCATGAGGCCTGGATATTGTCAAAGTTGTCAAGAAATATGCGGGAGATGGCAAGGACCTTCAGATATTCGTGGGCAGTGGCAGGCCTGCATCTTATGGAGGTGTTTCCAGGCTGAAAGGGCCAGGGAATGAAGGCGGTAAATCCCCCTGTTCGATCCTGAAGCTCCCTCAGCCTTCTTAGATGCTCTATGCGATCCTCAAGGCTTTCTATGTGGCCAAACATCATGGTTGCCGTGGTCCTGAGTCCAAGAGCGTGTGCAGTTTCCATGACATCAAGCCACTGTCTGGCAGTTGCCTTTCTGGGTGCAATTTGCTCTCTGACCCTGTCCACGAGGATTTCTGCCCCTCCACCTGGAATGGAGTCAAGGCCGGCATCAATAAGTCTTTCGAGCACCTGCCTTATGTCAAGGCCGGATATGTTACTGAAATGGATAATCTCAGGGGGGGAAAAGCCGTGGCAGTGGATGTCAAAGCCCTTTATAAAGCGGATCATCTCTTCATAGAAAGAAAGGGGCAGATCTGGATGAAGCCCTCCCTGCAAGAGTATCTGGGTGCCGCCAAGGGCCTTTGTCTCCTCTATCTTTTTCCCGAGTTCCTCAAAGGACAGCACAAAGCCCTCTGGCTTTTCAGGGGCGCAGTAGTAGGCACAGAACTTACACCCTGAAATGCACACGTTTGTGTAGTTAATGTTCCTGTCTATCACATAGGTTACAATGGGCTCTGGATTCTTTTCAAACCTCTTTTTCTGGGCAAGCTGTCCAAGGGTGTAAAGATCGGCCTCATTGTAAAGACGGGCTGCCTCATCTGTATCTATCCTTTGGCCTGAACGGACCTTTTCTATGATTTTTTCAGGCATCTTAGAAATCAGGAAATGACCTTTATGACATTGTAGAGGGTATCGCGTTCCACTGGAATCCTGCCTGCAGAGCTTATAAGATACTCGATTTCCTTGTTTGAAAGGGCCTGTGAGGTCTCGCCTCCTGCCATGTGGGTGATCTTCTCCTCAAGGACCGTGCCGTCCATGTCATCTGCACCAAAGGAAAGGGCAAGCTGGGCAACCTTTGGCCCAAGCATCAC
>JALWYS010000207.1 GCA_027003115.1 Deltaproteobacteria bacterium
CCTGTCATTTGAGGGTCTTTCAAACGTAAAGAAACTGGAGGCAAGGCTCCAGTGGTGGATATTCTGGAGAAGGGTGTCAGGCGGTCTTGGAAGAGGTCAGCAGGCCCAGCTTTTCTCCCCGGTGTCAAGTGTGCTCATTCCTGGCAAGAAGACAAGACGAAAGAAAAAGGTGCGTGTCTTTAAGCCTTCTTCCGAGGAGGCAAGGCAGATGTGGCTTTTTGCAGGCAACCTTGAACGCCTTGAAGTCCAAACCAAGGTGGGACTTGGGGACCAGGCGGTCTCACTCCTTGCAAAGAGTGCCTTTAAAAAGGACATGCTATGGAGCCTTGGAAGGATTGGTGCCAGGATCCCCCTTTACGGGCCTGCCAACAAGGTGGTGCCTGCCTCCAGGGTCATTGAGTGGGTGGAGAGGCTAAAAAGGCTTGAGTTCAAAAAGGAGCTTCCATCCCTCATAAGCTGCGTTGTCTCTATGTCGCGCCTTTGCGGTGACAGGGCAAGGGACCTTCCAGAAAAGGCGAGGCAGGATATATGTACCTGGCTTGAGCTTCTTGGTGCAACTTCCCAGCAGGTCCAGCCCATAAGGCAGTTTCAGGAGCTTGAGGCCAGGGAAAGGGATGTGGCCTTTGGAGAGCACCTGCCAGAAGGGCTCATCCTTTCAGAAAAAGGAGAAAACCAGTGAGATTTGTTGGTCTCATCTTTGCTTTTCTTGGGCTCTGGTGCCTTGCCGTTGGTATATCCATGGGAATGGAAGGAATAAAGGCCAAGAGTTGGCCAAGGGCAAAGGGGCGCATCATAAAGTCCAAGGTGGAAGAGCTTAGGACCTCATCCCGGATACGCATTGCAAGGCTCTGTCTGAATCTTGACTATCTCTACATGGTAGGGGACAAGATACTTGAAGGTCACAGGCTCGATTCTGGCTGGCGATGTTTTGCCTCAGAGGATTTTGTAAAGGATGTACTAAAAAGGTATCCTGTTGGGAAGAAGGTGGAGGTTTACTACAATCCCAAAAGACCGGAGATAAGTCTTCTTGAGCCAGGGCTCAACTGGTCTGCCTTTTTAATGACCGGTCTAGGGCTTGTGACCCTTTCCATAACCTTTCCATTTGTTAGATCAATGCTTATTTTGAGGCGAAGGACGTAAAAAGCAGCCATTTCAAAGGGTCTTTGAAGTGTCTGATTAATCTTAATCATGTGCAGGTTTGACAGGATTCTTATCTACAGGGCTGAACTTCCTGATCCGGTAATCATTTCTCAGCTAAGGATTGCCCTTGAGGGTATCTTTAGAGTAGCAGCCACTAAAAAGGGTGAAATCTCCATCTCCAGTGCCTTTTACAATGAAGAAAGGGGCCAGTATCATGCGGGAAAGGTCCTCGATGTGCTTTTTGCCTTAAGAGAAAGGGAAAAGGACATTGTCCTTTGCATAACAGACCTTGATCTCTATGTGCCTGAACTAAATTTTGTCTTTGGTGTGGCATCAAGTGTTCAAGGCTGTGCCCTGGTGTCAACAAGGAGATTAAGGAACTCTTTTTATGGCCTGCCAGATGATTATGAAATCTTTTTAAGGCGTGTTATCACAGAAGCGGTACACGAGATAGGTCACGTGGCAGGGCTGCCTCACTGCCCAAATCCTGGGTGTGTCATGTACTTTTCAAATAGCCTGGCGGATACGGACAGGAAGGGTTTTGAGTTTTGTCCCTCATGCAGTAAAGAGGTGAAAAAGGTCATTTGCAGCGAGGATTAGGGAATCAGCCTCCGTAATTTTTCCAGAATACGTCCTGTGTTATCTCCCTTATGCCTGCGTCTTGTTTTTCATTTAGATTGGTAAATTGAACGCCATAAAGATAGTGAAGCCCCTCTTTTTTTATCCACCTGACCACGCCTTCAAGTTTGAGAGGATTTTTCCACTCCACTGTGAATTTTAGCTCTTCCCCGTTTTCAAGCCGTGTCTGGCTTTCCATCTTCAATCCGCCAGGGCTTATATCCACCACGTATGCCTTGAAAAACCGCCCTTCTCCCTGGCAAACCGCCTCAATGTTAAGCCTCAACCTGTGGGTTTTTCTCTTTTCTGCCGTCAAAAGGTTTACCTCCAAGTTTTGTTACCATCTCCCTTTTTTAAAAAACAACATCATGAATTTCCACAGTATATACTTAGAGCCCTTGCAAATATAATGCATTTATTTTATCTCAACCAAGAAAATCTCATGTTTTTTGAGAATACGAGAAAAACAAGTTCCTGACAACGATTGCATTCGAGCTTGAAAGGTGGACGGTTGCATCATGCGCAAGGTTATAAAAGAGGCAGTTGAAGAGGCATTTAAGAAACTCTCGGAAAAAGGGGAACTTCCGGTTGCAGAACCGCCCCCTTCCCATCTGATATCTGTTCCCAAACAAGAGCAACATGGCGACTATGCAAGTAACTTTGCCCTGGTTATGGCATCTATTCTTAAGATGCCGCCAAAAAAAATTGCTGAAAAGATCCAGGATGCCCTTAAAGACAACCCTGACTTTGAAAAGATAGAGGTGGCAGGCCCAGGATTTCTAAACTTTTTCTTTTCAAAGTCCTTCTGGCACAAGTGCCTTCTTGATATCAAGGAGCGGGGTGAAGGTTTTGGCCATACGGATACAGGCAAGGGCAAAAGGGTTCTTGTTGAATTTGTAAGCGCAAATCCAACCGGCCCCCTCCATGTAGGGCATGGAAGGGGGGCGGCTGTTGGAGACAGCCTGTGCAGGATCTTGAGGGCAGCAGGCTTTGAGGTGGAAAGCGAGTACTACATTAACGATGTGGGAAACCAGATGAATACTCTTGGCCGCTCCGTTTACCTGCGCTATTTGGAAGTTTTTGGTAAGGAGGTGGATTTCCCAGATGAGTGCTACAAGGGTGAATACATAAAAGACATTGCCAGGGATATCGTTTCAGAACATGGAAAGAGGTTTTTGGAAGAAGAGCTTGATAACTGCCTGGAATTTTTTGTTAAAGAAGCGGTTTCCAGGATTTTCAGGTCCATAAAGGAGGATCTTGATCTTTTCCGGGTACATTTTGACAACTGGTTTAGCGAGCGTACCCTTCACGATTCAGGCTACGTGGAAGAGACAATTTCACTTCTAAAGGAAAAGGGAATAATCTATGAGAAGGATGGGGCCTTGTGGTTTCGAACCAGTGATTTTGGAGATGAAAAGGACAGGGTGGTAAAGCGTTCAAACGGGGTTCTTACCTACTTCGCAGCAGACATCGCCTACCACAGGAAAAAGTTTGAGCGCGGCTATGACCTACTTGTGGACATCTGGGGCGCAGACCACCACGGCTACGTACCCAGGGTAAAGGCTGCCATAAAGGCCTTGGGGCATGATCCAGAGAGGCTGCACGTGCTCCTTGTTCAACTGGTGAACCTTCTTGAAGGGGGGAGGCTAAGGGCCATGTCCACAAGGGCAGGAGAGTTCGTAACCCTTCGTCAGGTCCTTGATGATGTGGGGGTGGACGCTACAAGATTCATCTTTCTTACAAGAAAGTGCGACAGCCATTTGGACTTTGACCTGGATCTTGCAAGGAAACAGAGCCAGGAAAACCCTGTTTATTATGTTCAGTACGCCCACGCGCGCCTTTCAAGTGTGTTCGCCATTGCAAGGGAGCGGGGAATAGAGACTGTGGAGCCCGGGAAAGTTGAACTTTCCTTACTGGATGATCCTGAGGAGATAAGGCTCATGAAGTTTCTTGCCAGGTTTCCTGAGGTGGTCTCCGGAAGTGCAGTAAGCCTTGAGCCCCATCGCATCAGTTATTATCTCACAGAACTGGCAGGGATGTTACATAAGTACTATACTAGACACAGGTTTATTGGAGATGACCCTGGGCTGACCCAGGCAAGGCTTCTTCTTGCAGACGTTACCAGGACGGTTTTGAAAAACGGGCTTGATCTTTTGGGTGTTGAGGCGCCGGAAAAGATGTAGGCCCTGGAGGAGAGGTTAGAAATGGCTAAAAATAAGCAAAAGGGCAAGGCCATCCAGTTTCAGATTGGCTGGGCAGGCCTCGTTGCCATAGTGGTTTCCTGTGTATGTGTGCTTCTTTGGACCTTTGTCCTTGGTTTCTGGATGGGACAAAAGGTTGTGACAGGTAATGCCAGGGAACCAAAAGTGTCTGTCTATTCCCCCACTGCCAAGGCCCCTCAAACGGGCAGTGTGGCAATCCATGGGGGGCAGATTCAGGATAACATTCCTCTTGTTACTGAGGAGAACGAGGCTGCGAAAAAGGAGTTTAGTGCCATAAAGGAGAGTCTCAAGGAGCAGGCTTCGGAAGAGGGGATTAAGACAGAGGTAATGCCTGGCACTACCCCTGAATCAGCGGAGAAGGTGGCTGCCACAGAAGGTGCTGGGGCAAAGGAGGAGCAGAAGACTTCAACTTCGGTGAAGGAAGCAGTCAAGGAAGAGGTAAAGGAAAGCAAGGGCGAGAAGGCGTCTCAAAAGAAAAAGGAAAAAGAGGCAAAGAAGCCAATTGATAAGCCAAAGATTGCCAAGAAGGTGAAGACAGAAAAGATTGCAAGGTCTTCAAAGGAGGTCTCCAAGCCCTTTGCCTTGCAGATCGCCTCATACAGGACTCTGGCCCAGGCAAAAAAAGAGGCACAGAGGTGGAGAAAGAAGGGCTACTTTGTCAGGGTCCGCAGCGCCAATCTTGGCAGAAAAGGGATATGGTACAGGGTGTATCTTGGACGCTACAGCAGCCTTGAAAGGGCAAAGAGGGCATCCATAAAACTTGCCACCAAGGAAGGGATTCGCTCCTACGTTACCAAGGTTTCCAAATAGGAAGCTTTTAAAGGCGTCTTTTCTGGCTGTTTCCGCCTTTGACACAGATGGTTTTTGTTCCTATCTTTACAAAGGCAGAATTTAAAAATTTCAGGGATCACCAGAAGTCATCAACTTGATCTGCTTTCATCGTCTTTGTGGTGAATTCCGACAGATAAATTATAAGGCTTAAATGAGAATCAGAAAGGCCAAGATCGGGGACATCAAGTCTGTTCACGGGCTGCTGTCCCACTTTGCGGAAAAGGGATTGCTGCTTCCCCGTTCCCTTAGTGATCTTTATGATCATTTGCGGGACTATGCGGTTATCGAGAATAGTGATGCGGAGATAATAGCAGTTGCTGCCCTTCATGTGTGCTGGGAGGATCTGGCAGAAATCAGGTCTTTGGCGGTCAGGGAGGATTGTCAGGGCGGCGGCATAGGCAAAAGCCTGGTTGAGTACTGCATTTCAGATGCCATAACCCTTGGCATTTACAGGATATTTACCCTTACGTATCAGCCTGAGTTCTTCAAAAAGCTTGGATTCAAAGAGGTAGATAAGTCCGTACTTCCCCACAAGATATGGGCAGACTGTGTCAAATGCCCCAAGTTTCCGGAATGCGACGAGACGGCCCTTCTGATAGAAGTTTAGGATAAAAAGAGGATTTATATATGATAGGCAAGGTACTTACCAAGGTCTTTGGAACAAAACACGACAGAGAAATAAAGAAAATAAAACCCATTGTCCAGCAGATTAATGCCCTTGAACCTGAGATTGAGAAGCTTTCAGATGATGAGCTAAAGGCCAAAACTCCTTATTTCAAAGAGAAGATAGAGAAGGGAGCAAGCCTTGACGAGTTACTTCCCGAGGCCTTTGCAGTTGTCAGGGAGACCTCAAAGAGGGTCCTTGGCATGCGTCATTTTGACGTGCAGTTGATTGGCGGCGTGGTGCTTCACCAGGGAAAGATAGCAGAGATGAAGACAGGTGAGGGAAAGACCCTGGTGGCCACCCTCCCTGTTTATTTGAATGCCCTTCTTGGCCGTGGGGTTCATGTGGTTACAGTGAACGACTATCTGGCAAAGAGGGACTCCGAGTGGATGGGAAAGATATACAACTTCCTGGGCCTTGATGTTGGGGTTATAGTCCACGGCCTTGACGACGAGGAGAGAAAGGCTGCCTACAACGCTGATGTAACCTATGGGACAAACAACGAGTTTGGTTTCGACTACCTGCGTGACAACATGAAATATTCCCTGGAGGACATGGTCCAGAGGGATTTCTACTATGCCATTGTGGACGAGGTGGACAGCATCCTCATTGACGAGGCAAGGACCCCGCTTATAATCTCAGGCCCTTCTGACGAATCAACGGAGCTTTACTACAGGGTGAACCAGATAATCCCCTTTCTAAAGGAGGAGCATTACACAATAGATGAGAAGGCAAAGGCCGTCTCCCTCACAGAGGAAGGGGTCGCCCAGTGCGAAAGGCTCCTTGGTGTTGAAAACCTCTATGATCCAAGAAACTCCGAGCTTCTTCACCACGTACAACAGGCCCTAAAGGCCCACAAGCTCTTTAAAAAGGACGTGGATTACATCGTAAAAGATGGCCAGGTTATCATCGTTGACGAGTTTACCGGCAGGATCATGCCAGGAAGGCGATACAGCGACGGTCTTCACCAGGCCCTTGAGGCAAAAGAGGGGGTGAAGATTGAAAGCGAGAACCAGACCCTGGCCTCCATCACATTTCAGAACTTTTTCCGCATGTACGAAAAACTTGCAGGTATGACAGGTACTGCAGACACGGAGGCGGCAGAGTTCAAGAAGATTTATAATCTGGACGTGATGGTAATTCCTACCCATAAGCCAATGATCCGGCAGGACCACCCAGATGTTGTCTTCCGGACCGTTGAGGAAAAGTTCAGGGCAGCTGCCAAGGAGATCCAGGAGCTCCACAGGCAGGGCCGTCCGGTTCTTGTGGGAACAACGAGCGTGGAAAACTCGGAAAAGCTTTCTGAAATGCTCAAGAAGATGGGAGTACCCCACGAGGTCCTTAACGCAAAGCACCATGAAAGGGAGGCGGAGATAGTTGCCCATGCCGGTGAGAAGGGAAGGGTGACCATTGCCACCAACATGGCGGGACGCGGTACAGACATTGTGCTTGGCGAGGGTGTAAGGGAGCTTGGAGGGCTCCACATCCTTGGCACAGAAAGGCACGAGTCCAGACGAATCGACAACCAGCTTAGGGGTCGTTCAGGGCGCCAGGGTGATCCTGGCTCCTCCCGTTTCTACCTCTCCCTGGAAGATGACCTGCTGAGGATCTTTGGCTCCGACAAGATTGCCTCCCTCATGGACAAGATGGGCATGCAGGAAGGCGAGCCCATTGAGCACAACATGCTTTCAAAGGCCATTGAAAATGCCCAGAGAAAGGTTGAGGCCCACAACTTTGAGATAAGAAAGCACCTCCTTGAGTATGATGATGTCATGAACAAGCAGAGGGAGGTAGTCTACGGCCTTAGAAAGCAGATAATGAAGGGTGAAAACCTTCGGGAAGAGATACACGCCTACATTGAGGAGATAAGTCAGGGTCTTGCCGAAAGCTACTTTGACGAAAAGCTTCCACCTGAAGAGTGGGACTGGAAGGGACTTGATGAGACACTCAGGGTGAGATTCGGAGTGGAAAAGAGCATAAGGAATCTTGATACCCTTCCTGCCTCATTGGAGGAGCTCCAGAATCTCATAGAGTCATATCTCAAGGATGCCTATGCCCGTCAGGTAGAACGTTTCGGGGACGAAGAGATGTCCATGGCGGAAAGGTTCATAATGCTTCAGAACCTTGATACCATTTGGAAGGATCACCTTCTCAACATGGATCACTTAAGAGAAGGCATAGGGCTCAGGGGATACGGGCAAAAGGACCCGCTTCAGGAGTACAAGAAGGAAGGCTACGAGATGTTTCTTGAAATGGTACGCCGTTTCAGGGAAGAGACCGTAAGCCTAATGCTCAGGATTCGCCCCATGAGACCGGAAGAGGTGGAGGAGCTGGAGGCAAAGCGGCGCAGCAAACAGGAGCGGGAGCTTCGCATGAGCCACGGGGACGAAGAGGCGGCAAAGCCAAAGCCTGTCAGGAGAAAGAACAAAAAGATAGGTAGAAACGAACCCTGCCCCTGCGGAAGCGGTAAGAAGTACAAGAAGTGCTGCGGGAGAAAGTGATGGAGGTTCCAGGTTTTAGGGCAGCGGCCGTTGATGCCGGAATAAAGTACGAGGGCCGTCTTGACCTTGGGATAATTTTTTCCAAGGCCTCCTGCACCCCTGCTGCCGCCTTTACCAGAAACCTTGTAAAGGCGGCCCCTGTCCTTGACTCAATAATGCTTTTGTCAAGATCAGAGACTTTCAGGGCCATAGTTGTAAATAGCGGAAACGCCAATGCCTGCACAGGGCAAAGGGGCCTGGAGGACTGCCAGAAAATTCGAAAAAGGGCAGCCGAGCTCCTTGACTGTAAAGAAGATGAGATATTTGTTGCATCAACCGGGGTGATTGGTGCCTTTCTTCCCATGGAAAAGTACCTTAATGGCCTTGAAAGGGCATGCAACTGCCTTTCGGACCATGGCCTGCTCAAGGTCTCTGAGGCCATACTCACAACAGATACAAGGCCAAAGGTGGCCATGAGGGAAATAGAGAACAGGGGCTCCATAATAAGGCTCTTTGGAATGGCAAAGGGTGCAGGAATGATTGGACCAAACCTGGGTCCGCCCCAGGCCACCATGCTTGCCTTTGTTTTAACGGATGCTGTGGTTGATCAGGAGTTTTGGCAAAAGAGCCTTGAGGACGCGGTGGACAGCTCCTTTAACAGGATAACCGTTGACGGGGACACAAGCACCAATGACTCAGTCATTGGCCTTGCAAATGGAAACGCCCGCAATAAGGTGATTGATGGATACGGAGAGCTTTCAAAGGTCTTTTCAAGTGCCCTATTTGAAGTCCTTCAAAGCCTATCCGAACAGATTGTCATGGACGGTGAGGGGGCTACCAAGTGCGTAAGGGTAGTGGTAAAGGGTGCGGCAACCGAGGAGGAGGCGCGCCTTTGTGCCCAAACAATCTGCAACTCCCCACTTGTAAAAACTGCCTTTTTCGGGGAAGACCCAAACTGGGGCCGAATACTGGCTGCTGCCGGCCGTTCCGGTGCAGCCTTTGAGCAGGATAGGGTGGAAATCCGAATTGGGGATGTATCTGTTGTGGAAAGGGGAATGTCAGTTGGAAAAGAGGCAGAGGAAGAGGCGGCAAAAGAGATGAAAAAACACCGTTTCCGGGTGGAGATTTTTTTGAATGCAGGGAAATCAGATTATTCCATGCTCACCAGTGATCTTTCCACTGAGTACGTCCGTATTAATGCCGTTTATAGAACCTGAAAAGAGAATAATGACGATGCGGTAAATAAACGAAAGGCTTCCATGCCTCTTGGAGGGATAGAAGCCTTTCTTGGTTAGGTTTGGGTACAATCCCACTAATTAGAGGATATTTCACGGATAATGGTGTTTTTAATTTCGTTCACGAGTTCGAGCAGGTCGTTTGTCTTGGGCTGGATGTTTTCGAGGAAAAAGGAAAGTCTCTTCTTTCTACTTGCTCCTTCCTGCGTAAGTTTTACAAGCTTTTCCGCATTAAGATGAAGCTGCGCATGTATCTGCTTGATCCTTGAGAATCCGTCGGTTGAAAGGCCATTTTTATCGATCTTGTCAAGCCATCTGCCCATGTTGCACCTGTCCGGGTTAAGCTCCACCTTTGGTTCCCTGTTTTCCATTACGGCAAGCCTTATGTCTTCCGCCCATGCGGAGTGAGCGAGCACCGCGCCCATAAGCTGCGCCTTTGCAAGGGTGTAAGGAGCGGCCTTTTTCAACACGCCGGTATCGCATGTATAGAGGGCCGAGATTTCATTTAGCTGGTTTGAAAAAGCCTCAACTATGGTCTTGTTCATTTCTATGGTCTCAGCAACAGCGGAAAAGTCGTTGGCCTGTTCAGAAAGCCTATGGGCCTGTTCCTCAAGGG